>DATLCL010000214.1:0-26324 GCA_035526415.1 Aeromicrobium sp. | reverse complement strand
CGCCTTCGACGGGCTCATCCGGGAGGCCGTCGGCGGGGGAGCGCAGGTGCTTGTGGTGCAGACGTCCAACGCCAGCTTCACCGGCACCGCGCAGCCGGAACAGCAGTTCAAGATCTCCCGGCTGCGGGCGATCGAGACCGGCCGCTGGGTACTCGTGCCGTCGACCAACGGAATTTCCGGGATCATCGACGCAACGGGGCACGTCGTCGCGCGTGCTCCCATGCACGCGCCGGCGACGCTCTCGGCGTCCGTGCCGCTTGCCGCCGGGTCGACGCTGGGCGTTCTGGTCGGCCGCTGGCTGGACTACGCGCTGATGCTCGGTGGTCTCGTCGCCATCGGATGGGCCTGGCGGCGCACGTGAACCGGACGCTCATCGTCATCCCGACCTACAACGAGGCGGCGAACCTCGAGCCGCTCGTCGCGTCATTGCGTGAACATGCCGCCGATGCCGACATCCTGGTCGTGGACGATGCGTCACCGGACGGCACCGGTGAGATCGCCGATCGGCTGGCTGCGGACTCCGCGGTCCACGTGCTGCACCGCCCGGGCAAGGAGGGGCTGGGCGTGGCCTACCGGGCCGGCTTTGCGTGGGGGTTGCAGCGCCCGGAGTTCAAGTGGTTCGTCGAGATGGACGCCGACGGCTCGCACCGGCCGGAGGAACTGCGCCGCATGCGCAACGCGGCTTACGTGGCTGACCTGGTCATCGGCTCGCGCTGGGTGCGCGGCGGTCGGGTGCTCGACTGGCCATGGGCACGCCGGCTGATCTCGAAGGCGGGCACGGCCTACGCGCGGGTGCTGCTCCGACTTCCGGTGCATGATGCGACTGCGGGATACCGGGTGCTGTCCCGGCGGGCGTTGGAAGCGGCGTCGCTCGACACCGTCGCCTCGCACGGCTATTGCTTCCAGATCGACATGACGCGCCGCATCCACGATGCCGGTCTGCAGATCCTGGAGGTACCCGTCACGTTCGTCGAACGTCGGCACGGTACATCGAAGATGACCAGCGGCATCATCGCCGAAGCGCTCTGGCGGGTGACGCTGTGGGGGATCGCCGGATGGGTCAGGCGCGGTTAGTCGGGCCTACGCGGACTGCCGTTTGCGACCCCGCCGGTGCAGGTGCGGCGGGCCGATCTCGCCCGCGCGCAACATCTCGAGGCGTTCAGTGAGGATCTCCTCAAGTTCAGGCAGCGAGCGCCGTTCGAGCAGCATGTCCCAGTGCGTACGCACATGCTTCTCCGCCTTCGGCGGCGCCTCGCCGCTGTCGAGCCGACGTCCGCGCTGACCCGTCTTGGGGTCGTCCCACTCGTCCGGAACCTCGGCCTCGTCGGCCATCATCACCTTGAATCTGTGCCCGTCGGGGCAGACGTAGACGATTTCCTGACGTGGTGCCATCTCGACTCCGCGCTCGTCCTCAAAACTCTGTGCCCCGAGACGTGCGCCGCGCAGTGAGCGTTCAGCCATGTTGGATCCCCTTTGATCGCTCTTCTACCGTACGAACGTATGGGGCCAGCAAAGGATTCCATGGCTCGCATCTCACTTTCGGTCCGACGTCAGCCTGGCGGCTCTTCCCGGCGATTCAAGCGGAGGCCCGAGATCCGAGCCGAGAACTCAGTCCCTTCGACGCCGGCGAGGATGTCGCAGTACCCCAGATCCGAAGACCACTCTGTTGCCTGAGCCGCGTCGCTGGTCGTGCCAACGTGGAATCCAAGGTGATCAAGACACACCAGCTGCTTGTAACCCAGGCCCTGCAACCATTGCAGATCAGCAACAGGATCAGTCGCGATCAATTCCGGACAGAATTCGACGAAGAGGACCGGACGATCCTCGGCCAGGAGGCTCTCGGCACCCCGAAGTACCTCCAAATCGTTGCCGTCAGTGTCGGTCTTCAGGAGTTGCAGAGGTTCGGCCCGACCCACAAATGCATCGTCAAGTCGCACGGCGTCGGCGACCTGCGTCCGCGTCAGATGGCCTCCCGGGCGAATCGAGCCGCTGGTGTCATCGGTGTAGATGTGACGAGTACCCGCGTTGCGATCCACGATGCAATCGCGGACGCTGACGTTCGATCCGTCGAAACCTGCAGCCGACAGGTTATGTTCGAGTACAGCCCGGTACCGGTCTGACGGCTCGTAGCACGTCACTCGTGCTCTCGGGCGGACCGCAAGCATCTCGAGGACACTCGCCCCGATGTTGCTGCCGACTTCACAGATTGTGGGATTCGGTAACGGGAGAACGCCATCGACTATCGGCCGTAGAACATGATCCCAGTCCCACCCGCGTGCAATGGCGGCGCCGACCTCGCTCGTCTCCGGATACAGGAACGGGTGGCCGAGGTAGGACACCTCGAGACAGCTGACGACGTCGCCAGTTGCCGTTCGCACCGTGCGCACGGGACGAGCTGTGGTTCCGCGAGACCGCCGCGTTCTGAACACTGGGCTCCTGGGGCGTTCGGAAGTGCTTGGCTGAGTCAGGCTACCCGCGGCACGAGGTTGCCGGCTTCGGCAATCCCGCGGCGCGGTTCGACGCGCCACAACAGGATCCCACCGACGATGAAGAAGGCGACGAGCGCCAGCAGGGCCGGCCGGTACGAGCCGGTCGCCTGGTGGACGAGACCGAACGCGAGCGTCCCAAGCCAGCTGGTGCCGCGTTCGCAGGCCTGGTAGAGACTGAAGTATTCCGCCTCACGCCCGCGCGGGATGAACTGCGAATAGAACGATCGCGACAACGCCTGCGTCCCGCCGAGGACGAATCCGATGCCGGCCGCAGCGACGAGGAACGGTGCCAGTCGGCCCGCCGGCAGGACGAATGCGTACAGCACGACGGCCACCCAGACGACGAGGCCGAGCCCGATCGTCCGGCGCCCGCCGAGCCGACTTGCCACCCGGCCGAACGCCAGCGCGCCGACGAAGGCGACGAACTGCACCAGCAGGATCACGGCAATCATCACGCTCGTCCCGAAACCGAGCTCCTTCTCGCCGAACACCGACGCGGAGTAGATAACGGTCTGGATGCCGTCGTTGTAGATCATGTAGGCCAGCAGCACGAGCAGCGTCTGGGGGTACGCGCGCATCTCGCGCAGCGTCCGCCACAGTTGGCCGAAGCTGCGCTGGTACAGCGTGCCTTCGATCGCAGCGGCCGGAGGCGGCCGGTCGGTTATGCCGTAGTAGGGGACGAGCGTCCATGCCGCCCACCACACGGCAGCCGACACCAAGCTGATGCGGACGGCCATTTCGGTCGACAGCCCGAAGGGCAGGAACGTCACGAACGCCAGATTCCCGGCCAGCAGCAGGCCGCCGCCTAGATATCCGAAGGCCCATCCGCGGGACGAGATGCGGTCTCGCTCGTCGGGCTCCGCAACGTCGATCAGAAGCGCGTCGTACACGACGAGCGAAGCTCCGTAAAGGATGTTCGAAACCAGCAGCAGGATGCATCCGAGCTGCCAGTTCGTCCCGGTCACGAAGAACAGCAGTGCACTGCAGAACGCGCCGCTCCACGCGAGGCGGCCCATGAGTCGGCGCCGCGACGCGACACGGTCTGCGATGGCGCCCACGAACGGCAGCACGAATGCCGAGATCAACGTCGATGCGGTGATCACGTAGAAGACCAGCGATCCGGGCGACACCGACAAGCCGAGGACGGAGAGGTGCTCCCGGCACGGCCGGGCGGCTGATCCGACGTATCCGCAGGCCGCGCGCTCGGCGACAGTCGTGAGAGCGGGACCGATGAGAACGGTGGCGATGGTGGTGATGAACGCCGAGTTCGCCCAGTCATAGAAGAACCAAGCCCGCTGCTCATCGGTCGCCCGCACCACGGGCTTCACTATCGCAGTCCTAGTGAGCTGGCGACGGCCATTGACCGCGCGCCACGAGTACGTCGCGCAGGTCGTCAATCTGGTCGGCCATGATGCCGTCGACGCCTGCGTCCAGTAGTCGGGTCATCTCGGCTGCGGCGTCGATGGTCCATGCATAGACCGGGATGGAGCGTCGCTTCGCCCGCGCCAGGAAGCGCGGGGTGATGATGCGTACGCCGCGCGAGGACACCGGCACCGACGCACAAGTCCGCGACGGGACACGTCCGCCGGCCAGCATCGTGGCGACCTCTCGCCGGGACAGGGCGCTGAGGACGCCCGGCAAGCCCGCCCTCAGCCGCGCGATCCGGCGGTGGTCGAACGCGCCGATCAACAGCCGATCGATGATGCCGAGTTGCGTGAACGCGTCGATGGCCAGCTCGACAGTGTCGTCGGCCTTGACGTCGATCGAGAAGAAGCAGTCCGGGAACTCCTCGAGAAGATCGGCGATTCGTGGCAATGGTTCCTGTCCGCCCACGCGCAAGGTGTCGAGCTCGGCGGAGGACAACTCGCTGATGCGCGCGGCTCGCCCGGTCATCCTCAGCAGGTTCGCGTCGTGGAACGCGTACAGAACGCCATCCCGCGATGCGTGCACGTCGGTTTCGAGGTAGGTGTAGCCAAGGTCAACGGCGTTGCGGAAGGCTCGCAGCGTGTTCTCGATGCCGACGTTGTCGGGGAGTAGCGCACCGCCCCGATGGGCCCAGGCGATGACGCTCAAATGTCTCGGAACGTCTCGATGTGCGCGCCGAGCGCGTTGAGCCGCTCTGCCAGATCCTCGTAGCCGCGGTGGATGACGTAGATGTTCCGGAGCACCGAGGTGCCCTTGGCCGCCAGCATCGCCAGCAGGACGACGACTGCAGGGCGCAAGGCCGGCGGGCACATGAGCTCGGTGGCGCTCCAGTGCGTCGGACCCTCGATCAGGACGCGGTGCGGGTCGAGCAGCGTCACCTGGGCGCCCAATTTGGTGAGCTCAGTCAGGTAGATCGCCCGATTTTCGTAGACCCAGTCGTGCAGCATCGTCTGGCCCTCGGCGGTGGCAGCGATGACTGCGAAGAACGGCAGGTTGTCGATGTTGAGGCCGGGGAACGGCATGGGGTGGATCTTGTCGATCGGCGCGTGCAGCTTCGACGGATGGGTGGTGACGTCCACGAGGCGCGTGTTCCCGTTTTCGGCCGGGTACTCGGCGGTGCGGTCGTAGTTGAAGCCCATTTCCTCGAGGAGGGCGAGCTCGATCTCCAGGAACTCGATCGGCACCCGCCGCACGGTGATGCTGGACTGCGTGACGATGGCCGCGGCAATGAGGCTCATCGCCTCGATCGGGTCTTCGCTCGGCGCGTACTCGACATCAGTGTTGATGACGGACTTGCCGGTGACGCGCAGCGTCGTGGTGCCGATTCCGTCGATCTCGACACCGAGCTTCTGCAGGAAGAAGCACAGGTCCTGGACCATGTAGTTCGGGCTGGCGTTGCGGATGACGGTCACACCGTCGTATCGGGCGGCGGCGAGCAACGCGTTCTCGGTGACGGTGTCGCCGCGCTCGATCAGGACGATGGGCCGCTCCGGCCCGACACCGACCGCAGCCTCGGCGTGGTAGCTGCCCTCGGTGGCCACCACCTTGAGGCCGAATGGCCGCAGGGCCATCATGTGCGGTTCGACCGTGCGCGTGCCGAGGTCGCAACCGCCGGCGTAGGGGAGCTCGAAGCGCTGGACTCGGTGCATCAGCGGGCCGAGGAACATGATGATGCTGCGCGTCCGGCGGGCGGCGTCGACATCCATGGCCGTCAAGTTGAGAACACGGGGGACATCCAGTTGAAGATCGTTGTCCTCATTGAGCCATCGGACGCCGACGCCGATCGACTCCAGGACCTCGAGGATGCGGTTCACCTCCTCGATCCGGGCGACCTTGCGCAGCACAGTCGTGCCCTCGTTGAGGAGGGCGGCGCACAGCAGGGCCACCCCGGCGTTCTTGCTGGACTTGACGTCGATGGTCCCGGACAGCGTCGTCCCACCCTGGACACGCAGGTGGCTTGGCCCGGTTGCGGCGCCGACGTTGACGGATACCAGCTCTGAGTCGAGCACCGAGCCGATGCGCGCCAGCATGTCGAGCGTCAGGTTCTGGGCACCCTTCTCGATGCGATTGATCGCACTCTGGCTGGTCCGCAGTTGGGCTGCCAACTGGGCCTGGGTCAGGCCACTGTGCTGGCGGGCGTCACGGATCAAGCCGCCGATGCGGGAGAGGTAGTCGTCGCGCTGGGTCACAAGAATCCACCATATATCTCAGATATGAGATATACCAATAGGCGCGGTCAGGCCGTCGAAACGGGGGAGCGGGGGCGCACTAAGACTGCAATGAGGACCCCGAGAATGGTCAGCGCGCCCGCAATGACGCCGACTGGGCCGATGCGGGTGGTGCCACCGACAAGCTCGATCAGCTCGGCGCCCATCACGTTGCCGGCGATCATCGACAGCCCGAGGACGAGCACACCGTGAACCTTCACGAGTACGGCGGCCAGCCAGATGAAGGCAACGCCCATGGCACCGCCGGCGTAGAGGGCAGGTTCGGTCGGAAGGTGCCCGACGAACCGGCCGCGGACGAGGAGGCTCAGGGCAAGGCAGGCCAACAGGACGATCGTGCCGACAATGAAGTTGTTCAGCGTCGTCGCCCACGGGCCACCGACGGCCGACAGTCGCCCGTTGATCGCCTGCTGGACCGCGGTCCCGGCCCCGGCCAGCAATGCCAGGATGGCGAACACCGCGGTCTGCCACCCGAAGGCCGCCGCAAGCCGCTCGCCGGCGGCAAGGATGACGGCCATCACAGCGAAGGTGGCTGCGATGAGACGCGGGACGCTCAGCGGCTGACGTCCCGACGGCCCCAGCCCAAGGTGGTCGACCAACAGGGCGCTCGACGACTGGCCCGCCGTCACGGCGATGCTGAACAGCGCCACGCCGATCGTGCCGACCGTCAGCCCCTGGCTTGCGACCAGGAAGGCGCCGAATGCTCCGCCGATCATCTCGGCCGGCCGCAGACGGCGATTGACCAATGCCGTCAGCAGGTTGCCGACGCCGCGGCGTCCGCTGGGGAGAACAGTCGTGATGAGACCCACGAGGATGAGTCCGGAGCCGAAGCTGATCACCGCAGCGCCTAAGCCGGCTCGTGGGCCGGAGCCGAGCTCGACGGCCAGCGCGCCGTTGAGGTGCGACTGCACCGAAACGAGCGCGCCACCGACGAGCATGAGTGGAACGGCCGCGATGCGCAGCCAACGGGGAGAGTCGGTCATGCCAGCGATGCAGATTCCGTCGGGCCGAGATTCCGCGGATCCTCGACGTCGGCGTGCGTGCTCAGGTGGCCCCAGTAGATTCCGTGCGCCAGCGGCGTGACGCCTGCGTCGTGAATGGGGAAGACCACGCGCGGGTTGATCCGACGCACGAAGTCCACCGTCTCGGCGACCTTCGTCCACGGCGCCGAGAGTGGAGCGGCGAGGATGTCGACCCCCTCGGGCGTGTAGGCGTAGGCGTCGCCGGGATGGAACAGCGTCGGTTCGCCACCGGCCGTGACCAGCACACCGGTATTGGTCACACGTGGGATCACCGGGAGGATCTCGGCGTGCGTCGTCCCTACGCCGGTGATCGTGATGGTGCCGAGCTCGGTCACGTCACCGTCGGAGTGGGCCGTGAAGCCGTCCACCAGCGCCGCCGTCTCCGGATCGGACAGACGAATCGCGCCGGGATTGCGTTCGAGGAGCGCCCCGATGCGGTCGCGGTCCAGGTGGTCGGCGTGCTGATGGGTGACGACGATGGCGTCGAGTCCCTGCACCTCGAAGACGTCGGGACTGCTGAACGCACCCGGGTCGATCAGTACGCGCTGTCCGGCCGCCTCGACCAGCACGGCGGAGTGGCCAAACCGGGTGACGTGCATGAACCCATCATTCACCCGGCGCAGGGGCGTCAGCCCACCAGGCTGGCGACGATCGGACCGGAGCGGATCCGCTGCGGGTGGTCGCCGACGGGCAGATAGGCAATCTCCTTCTTGGTCGCGAAATCGAAGACCGCGACCGCGTCCGAACCACTCAGCGACACCCAGCATCGGTTGTGCGGACCCTCGGTCGACCAGTACGGCTTGGTGTACTTGCCGTCGGTGCCCGCGGGCGGCGTGCGCGGCGACTGAAGGTACGTCTTGTACGCGAATGAGGCGCGATCGACGAGCGCGATGTAGTCATCCATCGTGCCGGCGACGCACAGCGTCTTCTTGTCCGGGCTGATGGCCAGACCGTGGTGCGCCGAATCGTTGACGTATTGCTCCCTGGGGACGCCCGGGATGAGGTTCGGCAGGTTCAGGACCCGGGTCACGCGGCCGGTAGCTGGTTCGGCGATGCCACCGGAGGAGTAGTTGGACGCTGTATTTGCATCCGGCAGCGCGGTGTCGAACTCGACGAGACCGTGGAGGAACGAGACCTGGAAATACAGCAGATGGTTCGGCCCCAGCGCCATCGGACGAACGGCCGAACTCATGTTGGGCCGACCGGATTCCGCCAGCTCCTTGCCCATGTCCCAACGACGCTTGATGGCGAAGTCGGTGTTGCCAACGATCTGGAACCATCGGTCGCCCTTGGTCGCGTCGAGCAGAGGATCATCGCCCGGCGTGTACACCTTGCCGATGGATGCGTGGAAGATCTCGCTGCCGTCGCTGGTGTAGTTGCTCTCATGCGGTGTTTCTCCGGAGGAGAAGGTCCTCAGCCGGTCGCCGAGCTTGACGACTGTGCCGTCCGGCAGGGTCTCGTCGACCATCGAGAACTCGATGACCTGCGCTGCCGTCGAATCGGACGCCAGCAGGCGGCGGCCGTCGGGGGAGAGAGCCATGTGATCTGTGCGGTAGCCGTCCATCGACTGTTCGCGGTGGATGATCTGCGCCGCCGTCGAGCCGGTCTTAAGGGCGGCGGCGAGGTCGATCCACGCGACGTCACCGAAACTCGGCCGGGACACGGCCAAGTACTTGCCATCCCGCGTGGCGAACATGTCGTCGACGTACTGGTCGTGCCCTTCGCCCGGCCCTTGCTGAATGGCGAGGTAGTAGGCCAGGTTCACCGGGTTGGCCTGGATGCGCGCCAGCTCTTCGTCCTTGTCCGGGATGAGGTTGACGCCGCTCTTGAGGACCTTCATGGCCTTCGCGTCCACGATCGACGCCGTCCCGGCCCAGTTGTTTCCGACGTACATCACGCCGCGCAGGGGAGGGTCGGCGGCGTTGGTTGGAGCGGCCAAGCCAAGGATTGAGGCAGCGAGAAGAGCAATCGCCGCGAGCAGGCGAACCATGGCGGTCAGATTACGCGTCAAATGACGCCAAACGGTCAGGTTTTGAGAAGTGATCGTCCGGTCCGCCAACTACCCTGACCGGCATGATCGCTGACAGCCACGACAAGATCCGGGTCCAGGGGGCCCGGGAGAACAACCTCAAGGACGTCGACATCGAGTTGCCCAAGCGGCGGCTGACGGTGTTCACCGGGGTATCTGGTTCGGGCAAGAGCTCGTTGGTCTTCGGCACCATTGCGGCGGAGTAGCGCCGGCTGATCAACGAGACTTACAGCGCGTTCGTGCAGGGGATCATGCCCACGCAGCCGCGGCCGGACGTCGATGTGCTTGACGGGCTGACGACGGCAATCATCGTGGACCAGGAACGGATGGGCGCCAACGCGCGCTCGACCGTCGGCACCGTCACCGATGCCAATGCCTTGCTGCGCATCCTGTTCAGCCGGCTGGGGGAGCCGTACATCGGCCCGGCGATCGCGTTTTCGTTCAATATCCCCACCCGCACGGCCAGCGGCATCATGACGTCGGCGACCGGCGAGAAGCTGATCGTTCGCAATCAGGTCTACCACGGCGGAATGTGTCCCAACTGCGAAGGACGCGGCACCGTCTCGGACATCGACCTGACGCAGGTATTCGACGAATCCAAGTCGCTGAACGAGGGCGCCATCACCGTGCCGGGATACACCGCCGACGGCTGGGCGACCCGCCAGTTCAGTGAGTCCGGCTTCCTCGATCCGGACAAGCCGATTCGGAAGTACACGAAGGCCGAACGTGCGGACTTCCTCTACAAGGAGCCGACCAAGGTCAAGCTGGCCGGCATCAACATGACCTACGAGGGACTGATCCCGAAGATCCAGAAGTCGATGTTGTCCAAGGACGTCGACTCGCTGCAGCCGCACATCCGGGCATTCGTCGAGCGCATTGCCACATTCGCACCCTGCCCGGAGTGCGGCGGCACCCGGCTCAACGAGGGCGCACGGTCGTCGAAGATCAAGGGGCTGAACATCGCCGAGGTCTGTGCCATGCAGATCACCGACCTTGCCGAGTGGATCCGCCACCTCGACGCTCCCGGTGCCGGGCCGCTGCTCCGGTCGCTGAGTGCTCATCTGGATGCGTTCGTCTCGCTCGGCTTGGGATACCTGAGCTTGGAGCGTCCGTCCGGGACGCTGTCCGGCGGCGAGGCACAGCGGATCAAGATGTTGCGTCACCTCGGTTCCGCGCTCACCGACGTGACCTATGTCTTCGATGAGCCCACCGTCGGGTTGCACCCGCACGACATCCAGCGCATGAACGACCTGCTGCTGCGGTTGCGCGACAAGGGCAACACGGTGCTCGTCGTCGAGCACAAGCCGGAAACCATCGCGATCGCTGATCACGTGGTCGATCTGGGTCCGGGAGCTGGCCCGGACGGTGGCACGGTCTGCTTCGAGGGCACCGTCGACGGGCTTCGCTCCAGCGAGACTGTGACCGGTCGCCACCTGGACGACCGAGCGACGCTCAAGGATTCGGTGCGCGAGCCATCCGGCTTCCTTGAGGTGCGCGGAGCCTCCGAGCACAATCTGAAGGACGTCGACGTCGACATCCCGTTGGGGGTCCTGACTGTCGTCACTGGCGTTGCCGGCTCGGGCAAGAGCTCGCTCATTCATGGCTCGATCGCCGGCAGGGACGGTGTCGTGGTCGTCGACCAGAGCGCCATCCGCGGATCCCGGCGGAGCAACCCGGCCACCTACACCGGAGTGCTCGAGCCCATCCGCAAGGCGTTCGCCAAGGCCAACGGCGTCAAGCCGGCTTTGTTCAGCGCGAACTCGGAAGGCGCTTGCGAAACCTGCAACGGCGCGGGCGTCATCGTGACTGAGCTCGGCTTCATGGACACCGTCGAGACGCCCTGTGAGGCGTGCGAGGGGAAGCGGTTCCAAGCGACCGTCCTGGAGCTCCGCTTCGGCGGCCTCAACATTGCCGAGGTGATGGACCTGTCCGTCGCCGAGGCTCACGCATTCTTCGCCGATGGGGAGGCCAAGACTCCGCCTGCGGCGACCATCTTGGCTCGGATGGTGGCGGTGGGGCTTGGTTATGTCAAGTTGGGTCAACCGCTGATCACGCTGTCGGGCGGTGAGCGGCAGCGCCTCAAACTGGCGGTCCAGATGGCTGACGACGCCAGCGTCTACGTCCTCGACGAACCCACCAGCGGCCTGCACCTGGCAGACGTCGATCAGCTGCTGGCGATGCTCGATGGATTGGTCGATGCCGGCAAGTCGGTGATCGTCATCGAGCACCATCAGGCGGTCATGGCTCACGCCGATTGGATCATCGACCTTGGCCCGGGGGCGGGCCACGATGGCGGCGAGATCGTCTTCACCGGGACGCCGGCTGATCTCGTCGCCGCCACGTCCACGTTGACCGGTGCGCATCTGGCTGACTACGTCTCACGATGACGTGCCACAATCTCGCCCATGCTGTTCAAGAGTCGCGAGCAGGAGGCGTCGCCGGCGCGTCCTGCGCTTGAGGGGAGCGTCGCCGTCCGCGACGGACGTCGCCTGAGTTTCGCCGAGTACGGCTCGCCACGCGGCCCAGCGCTGATCTGGTTCCACGGAACGCCGGGCTCGCGCCGGCAGATTCCGCTCGACGCCCGCGCATACGCCGCGGAGATCGGGATCCGGATCATCGGGGTCGACCGACCCGGGATCGGCTCGTCGACTCCGTACCAGTACCCCAACATCGCTGACTTCCCGGCCGACCTCGCGCTGCTGGCCGATGCTCTCGGCATAGACACGTTTCGCACCATCGGCCTGTCCGGCGGCGGGCCGTACGCCTTGGCCTGCGGTGCACTGCTGCCAGATCGTGTGTTGGGCGTTGGTGTCCTGGGCGGCGTGGCACCCGCGGTCGGTCCCGATGCCATCGGCGGCGGCGCCATTGCGTTGGCCAAGTGGCTCGCTCCGCTGGTGACGCACGCGCGGGTACCGCTCGGCTTGGCGCTCACGCTCGCCATTCGACTGGTCAAGCCATTCGCGGGTGCCGGACTCGACCTGTACGCGGCGTTTCAACCGCCCGGTGACAAGAACCTGTTGTCGCGGCCGGAGTTCAAGGCGATGTTCTTGGACGATCTGCTCAACGGCAGCCGATTCCAGACATCGGCGCCGTTGGCCGATGCGGTGCTGTTCGCACGCGACTGGGGATTCGGCCTGGATAGCGTGAAAGTGCCGGTGCGCTGGTGGCACGGCGACAACGACCACATCATTCCGTTCCGGCACGGCAAACATGTTGTGTCACGTTTGCCTGACGCGACGTTGTCTGTGATTGACGGCGAAAGTCATCTCGGCGGCCTGGGTATCGCCCGCGACGTCATTGAGACGCTGATGTCGCTGCGCTGAGGCGAGGGCTGAAATCCGAGGGAATTCGGTCCTCTCAGCCCATTCCGCGTTTAGCCGATAATGTACATTATGTCAGGTCTGCGGGTGCAACCTTGAATCGGACAAGTCCCCCGCTCCCGGATCGTGACCTCGACGGGATGCCTGTCGTTGTCCATAGCGGCACGGCCAAATCGACCCAGAGAAGAAGGCAGGCGCTGAAGCACCACAGTGTGTGACGGTCGCTCCGGACTCCGGGATGAGGCGGCGCCAGGCGGGTGGCTGTTGCGAAGGAAGCCGTCCCGCCGGCGCCGCTCGTACCCGCCGTCTGCCCTACGGTGGTCGCCATGACGACGAGGACACGCGACAGCCGGACCCAACTGGCCATGCACGGATCGATCGTGCTGCTGATCGGTTTGCTGGCCGGGATCGGATATTCATACGCCGCGACGACTGCCTCCGTCGACAGCGACCTCTACAGGAACTGGCGCTTTGCGCACGTTGAGGGCTTGTTCAACGGCGTGATGGTTTTGGCGATCGCGGGAGCGTGGCCGTCCATCGACAGGCGGGGCACGATGCTCATTGTCGCCAAGTGGCTGCTCGTCCTCGGCGCCTATGCAAACGCCATTGGCCCCTGGATCACAGCTCTGTTCATTGGCCACCGCGTCATTCAGCCGCACGCGCCTCTGGAGAACGTCGTCGTGTACGGCTTCTACATCCCTGGTGTCGTGCCGCTCTTCGCTGTGGCCATCTTCGCGTGGGCGGCCTTCAGGAACCGTCCGACGGCTCCAGCAGGAGGCTGATCGCGCGCGATCAGCCTTTCTTGAAGGTCACGAGCTCCTCGCGGTGGTCGTCGCCAGAGGTGTCGAGTGACAGAACCCCGCCGACTCCCTTGGCGTAGAATTTCAACTCGGCGACCTTGGGCTCAAGAGGTGAATAGTCGCGCATCATGATCGTGTCGCTGAAATGTCCGAATGGCACCTCAACCTGTTCCGTGCCGACGCTCAGGATCACGGTGTGGTCGGCAGCTCCGCTCCTGTATCCGCCCTCGAGCCGGAACCGCATGCCCGCCTCTGGCTTGGCCGGCATCTGAACGCCCGGCTGTGCGCCGTCGACACCAGCTTCGAATGAGCCCTCCTTGCTCGGCTTTCCGTTCTCGTACGAAGTGGTGTCTTCTCCGAAGTACCAGACGTTTCCAGCGTGGTCCTGCGCGAACCATTCCTCCGTGTACTCGACGACCTTGCCGGCACCGTCCGTGACGGTGGACCGAACGACGCGGGCGGTCACGCCGTCGGCGATCACCTTCGTCTTGTTCAGAACCGCGTCAACGATTCGCTGCCGAGTCCCGTCCGCCGCAGTCTCTCGATAAACGCGCCTGTCCCCTGGGTGAAGTGGGTAGTAGGGATTGTCGATCTTGACCGTGAACTCGGCTGGATCAAGCTTCACGGCCGTCCGCCCGACGGGCAACTCGGTGTCCCGTCCGGCCACTCCCGTTGCACACGCGCCGAGGCTGACGAGGAGTACCACCATCCCGCTCATGCCTCGCACCGCTCTGCAAATGCTCATTTCCTGTCCCTCCGGCCACGGGCGCATGGGCATCGCCCCTCAAGCACAGGCCTACTCCGAGGAGATGAAAGTCCGATGAGATGCCCCGAACTATGGCGTCAGCAAGACCTTGATGGCGCGGCGTTCGTCCATGGCGTGGTAGCCCTCGGCCGACTCGGACATCGGCAGCGTCAGATCGAACACCGGGCTCGGGTCGATGGCACCAGATGTCACCAGATCAACAAGCTCGGGCAGGTACTTGCGAACGGGCGCCATGCCACCGGCAAGACCGACGTTGCGCGAGAACATGTAATTCACCGGCAGCTGCACGTCGTGCGGGACGCCGACGTATCCGATGAAGGCGCCCGGACGTGCCACCCGCGCAGCCGTTTGCATCGAGTCCGACGACCCGACGCATTCCAGGACGGCGTCCGCTCCGACGCCGTCGGTGAGTTCGCGGACGCGTTCGACCGCTTCCTTGCCGCGCTCCGGCACGATGTCCGTCGCGCCGAACTGACGCGCCACCGCGCTGCGCGAGTCGTGCCGCGACATGGCGATGATGCGCCCCGCTCCCAGCTGCCCCGCCGCCAGGACGCCGCACAGCCCCACCGCGCCGTCGCCGACGACGACTGCCGTCGATCCCGGACGTACGTGCGCCGACACGGCGGCATGCCAACCGGTGGCCATGACGTCCGACAAGGTCAATAACGCCGGCAACATCGACTCGTCGGGCGCTCCCCCAGTTCCAACCAGTGATCCATCGGCTTGGTTCACCCGGGCGTACTCCCCCTGCCCCGATGTCGTGAACCCGACGTTGACGCATCCGGCCTGCATCCCATTCCGGCAATGGACGCACGTGTTGTCACAGTGGTCGAACGGCACGACCACGAACTCCCCCGGTTTGAACGTCGCGACGTCGGAGCCCACCTCAACGACCTCGCCGATGCACTCGTGCCCGATTGTCGAACCGTTGTTCGGTTCATCGATTCCCCGGTATGGCCACAAATCCGAGCCGCAGATACAGCCGCGCACCACGCGCACGATGGCGTCGGTCGGCCGCTCGATGCGCGGATCGGGAACCTCTTCAAAGCGGATGTCGCCAGGGCCATGGATCGTGGTTGCACGCATGTCTGGATCGTGTCACGGAGCGGGCCTACGCTGCAGACATGGCTCGCTGGCAAAAGCTCCTTCTCGTCTACTGCGTTCTTCAACTCCTGGGTGCCCTGGTCGGCCTCATGGCGAATCCCGACTTCTCGCTTGGCGCCGACGCGACGTCGGTTCAGGTATTCGGCGTCGATTTCAACGGCTGGCACGCCGTATCGGGCTTCCTGGTCTGGGGGCCGGGGCTGATTGCCTATCGGCGAGACGAGCTTGCAGTCCCGTACGTCTGGGCCGTGATCATCGTCCTGCTGATCACATCGGTGTGGACGCAGTTCAGCGAACGACCAGCTTGGGTGTTCTACTTCCCGCACCCGACCGGCGACACGATCCTGCACGTCGGGTCGGCAGTCATTCTTGCGCTGCTGCTGCTCTTGCGGCAGCGGGATCGCGTCTCAGTGACCGAATAGCGGTCACACGTTCGGGAACACCTCGTTACGCTTGTGTGTTGGCACCTTTACGCCCGGTGAGGAGGGTCCTTGTCCACGCTCCAGGAACAGCGCAATCGTCAGCTCCAGCATGATGCGGAGCGTGACGCGCATGCCGCTGAGCGTGAAAGCCTCGTTCATCCCATCCGCAGCCGCGACGAGTTGAAGTCCATCGCCGACGCGGCAGCAGCCAAGTTTGCTGACGCTGACGCCGACGAGGTGCTTGCCTGGGTTGCCGAGGAGTTCGGCTACCGCACGGCCGTCGCCTGCTCGATGGCCGACGCGGTGCTTCCCCACGTCGTGCAGAAGCACTTGCCGTGGGTCGACACCCTGTTCCTCGAGACCGGGTACCACTTCCCCGAAACCGAAGGCACTCGTGACGCCGTCGAATCAACGATGCAGTTGACCATCGTCGACGTGATGTCCAAGCTCACCGTCGAAGAGCAGGACGCCAAGTACGGCAAGGACCTGTTCGCGCGCGATCCCGCCCTGTGCTGCCAGATGCGCAAGGTCGAGCCGCTCGCCGAGCAGCTGGAGAACTACGAGGTCTGGATCACCGGTGTTCGGCGCGAGGACTCCTTCTTGCGCGCGGGAACGCCTATCGTCGAATGGGACGAGAAGAACGGCATGGTCAAGGTCAACCCGCTCGCCGCGTGGACCTTTGACGAACTGCTGGACTACGCAGCCGCCAACGACGTGATCATCAACCCCCTCCTCAACGACGGGTATCCGTCCATCGGCTGTGCGCCATGCACCCGCCGAGTCGCCCCGGGCGAGGACCCTCGTTCGGGCCGCTGGGCCGGGCTCGACAAGACCGAGTGCGGGCTGCACGAGTAAGCCTCACTAGGGTCTTCCCATGGCCAACCCGGGGTCGTTCCCTCTCACCCTGCGGATCAACGGCCGCAAGGTGGTCATCATCGGGGGCGGCCACGTTGCAACGCGTCGGGCGCACGCCCTGGTGGCGGCAGGAGCCGAGCTCACGGTTGTCTCCCCCACCCTGACCGCTCGGCTGACCGAACTGGCTGAGACCGGCCGGATCACTTGGCATCAACGCGCATATGAGGCATCCGACCTCGACGGCGCGTGGCTTGTGCAAACCGCCACGGCCGATGCCGCAACCGACGACCAGGTCGCGACCGACGCCGAGGCCCGCCAGATCTGGTGCCTCAAGGGCGGCGACCCGGACGATGCGACGGCTTGGATGCCCGCGGTCGCACGGGCTGACGATGTGCTGATCGCGGTGAGTGGCGGCGGCGACGCGGGGCGCGCGTCGTCCTTGCGCGACGGTGTTGCGGCGGCGCTGCAGGCCGGCGAACTGCCCCTTCGGCACCACACGCATCATCCCGACGGATATGTCGCGCTCGTCGGCGGCGGTCCCGGCGACTCCGACCTCCTCACCGTGCGCGGCCGGCGCCTGCTCGCCCAGGCCGACGTCGTCGTCGTCGATCGACTCGCGCCCACCGGGTTGCTGGCCGAGCTGGCGCCGGACGTCGAGGTCATCGATGTCGGCAAGATGCCCGACCACCACCCCATTCCGCAGGACGAGATCAACCGCATCCTCATCGAGCGGGCCAAGGCCGGCAAGATCGTCGTCCGGCTCAAGGGCGGCGACCCCTACGTCTTCGGCCGCGGCGGCGAAGAGCGGGTGGCCTGCGAGGAAGCCGGCATCCCGGTGGAGGTCGTTCCCGGAGTCACCAGCGCGATCTCCGTCCCGGCGGCTGCCGGTATCCCGGTCACCCACCGCGGGGTCGCGCGCGGATTCAGCGTATTGACCGGACATGAGTCGGTCGGCGACTTCCCCACGGATCGATCCCACACGCTGGTGCTGCTGATGGGTGTGTCCCGACTCCGCGAGACGGCCGAAGAGTTCGTTGCGTCAGGCCATGACCCGGAAACTCCCGTTGCGGTGATCGAGTCTGGCTGGTCAGACCAGCAGCGCGTCACCGTCGGCACGCTCACGACCATCGCCGACGCCGCAGAAGCCGCCGGCGCTCGCCCACCAGCGGTGACCGTCGTCGGCGACGTGGTCACGCTGAGCCCGCACTGGCCTCACGGCGAAGATGGTTAGGCCCCGCGTTCTCATACCACGCGGGGCCAGTTCCATTAGATCCCACGGGCACCACGAATCACGGGAGCCACACCGTTCAGGCGTGTTGACGCTCCTCGCGCGCCTTGACCATTTCTTCGACCGCGCTCGGCAGGGTCGTCTCGAAGTCGATCAGCTTCACCCAGGTGGGTGTTACCACGACCCGGACCATGCCGTCGATGTAGAGCGATCGAACCTCTGCCTCCCACTCGACCCGCTGCTCGGGCGTCATCTCGTAGCTCGTGTTCGCTTCGAGATACTCGTCCGGAATGCCGTCGACGAAGTCCAGATCGGCCCGGCCGCGAATCAGGAGGATCTTCGGTGGGTGCACCTCAGTGTCGATCGTCAGGGCAACCATCGGGTTGGTCTGCAGCGCCGAGATCTTGGCTGAGTTCTTCAACGTGCACATGACGATCTCCGAACCGTTCCAGACGAACGCGATCGGGATGGCGCGGGGTGTCCCATCCTTGGCGACGTAAGCCAATCGGGTCAGGTCACGACCCAGGAGTTCCTGGCTCATCGGCTTGTTCAGAACCTCAGTGACGTCGTTTGGCTGCACTTCGTCTCCCGTGTACCTATCGAGTGCGGTGCGGAATCGTCCGCTCGCCAGCACCCTACGGGCAGCGCCGGTTCCTGATGCGTTCGATCACCGCTTTAGGCGGCGCGAGCGCAGAACCCACGCCAACCCAACAAATGGGAGGACGAGCGGGACGAAACCGTAGCCGGCTCCGAAGTCAGACCACACCGTCGCGTCCGGGAAGAGCGCCGGGTCGAGGACCGTCAACAGCCCGACGGCGAGCACGCCGACCAGCTCGAAGCCGATGGCCGCCGCCGCCAAGGGCCGCCGATTCGTCGCGAGCGCGAACGTGGCGAGGATGTAGACGACGCCGGCCAGAGCCGACAGTGCGTACGCGACCGGAGCCTCGGCAGCCTTGGTTGCCAGCTGGTAGAGCGACCGGGCCGACGCCGACAGTGCGAACACGGCGTAAATAGCGACGACCACCCGGCCGAAGCCGTGCTGGAGTTTCCCATCATGCGCACCGTCAGCCATGGCCATGCCAGACCTGCAGGACACGGATCGCCATGATGCCCACCGTCCACATGCCGATGAGGATGACACCGGTCCCCCAGCGACTCTTCTCCGCCACGCCCCAGACAAGGGCGATCGGCGGTACCAGGACCAGTGTGACCAGGTAGGACACGAGGAGCGGGCCCTCGACGTCTCGGGTCGTCGAGGCCAAACCGGCGATTCCGGCGACGAGCAGGACGATCGTGCCGATCTCGACCGCGGCGATCGCGTAGAACAGCGCGTCGGAAATGCGGGTGTGCCGGATCGTCCTCCAGGCCGCCCAGAGCGCGACGGCCAGCGAAAGCCAGCCAACCGCGTACGCGACGGTGTCGATCACGCGTAGCTCTCGATGGGCGGACAGGCGCAGACGAGGTGACGGTCGCCGTATGCGTTGTCGATCCGGGCCACCGGCGGCCAGTACTTGTCCTCGAAGTTCCCGGACGGGAAGCAGCCGGTTTCGACCGAGTAGCCGTGCGTCCAGTCCGCGAGCGACCTGGCCGGGTGCGGCGCGTTGGACAGCGGGTTGTCATCGGCGGAGTACTCCCCCGCCGCGACCGCGTCGATTTCCGAACGAATGGCCAACATGGCATCGCAGAATCGGTCGAGCTCGGGCAGGTCCTCGGACTCGGTTGGCTCGACCATGAGGGTGCCGGCCACCGGAAAGCTCATGGTCGGTGCGTGGAAGCCGTAGTCGATCAGGCGCTTGGCAATGTCATCGACGGTCAATCCGGCCGCTTTGACCACGTCTCGGACATCGAGGATGCATTCATGGGCGACCAGGTCCTCGTCTCCGGTGTAGAGGACCGGGAACGCCGGGGCGAGCCGCCTGGCGACATAGTTCGCGCTCAGGACGGCGACGCTCGTTGCGTCACGCAGGCCGTCGGCGCCCATCATCGCGATGAAAGCGTATGGGATGGGAAGAATCCCCGCTGATCCGAAAGGTGCGGCACTGATGGCGCCAATCCCCTGCCGCTTCGCCTCGAGGGGATGCATCGGGTGGCTCGGCAGGAATGGCACCAGATGCTCGGCTACCGCGACCGGCCCTACCCCGGGCCCCCCTCCCCCGTGCGGGATGCAGAACGTCTTGTGCAGGTTCAGGTGAGACACGTCGCCACCGAACTGACCAGGCTGTGCGTGACCGACGAGCGCGTTCAGGTTCGCGCCGTCGACGTATACCTGACCGCCGTGGTTGTGCACGAGATTCGCCAGCTCGGTGATGCCGTGCTCGTAGACCCCATGGGTGGACGGGTAGGTGACCATGATGGCGGCCAGGTCGTCAGCGTGCTCGACACACTTGGCCTTGAGGTCGTCGAGGTCGACTTCGCCCCGATCACTCGCCTTCACCACAATGACGCGCATGCCGGCCATGACGGCCGACGCTGCGTTCGTACCGTGCGCTGAACTCGGGATGAGGCAGACGTCGCGGTGATCGTCGCCGCGGCTGCGGTGATACGCGGCAATGGCCAGGAGGCCGGCCAGTTCTCCCTGTGAACCGGCGTTTGGCTGGATCGAGACAGCGGCATAGCCGGTGATGTCGGCCAGCCATCCCTCCAGGCGTTCGATGAGCTCGATGTAGCCGGCCGCGTCCTCCGCCGGCACGAACGGGTGCAGATCGGCAAAGCCCGGGTAGCTGATGGGCTCCATCTCGGCCGTTGCGTTGAGCTTCATCGTGCACGAGCCGAGCGGGATCATCCCGCGGTCCAGCGCGTAGTCGCGATCACTGAGCTTGCGCAGGTAGCGCAGCATTTGGGTCTCGCTGTGGTGCTCGTGGAAGACCGGGTGCGACAGGATCTCGTCGTCTCGATCCAGCGCCGTCGACAGGTCCATCCCGTGCGGCAACTTCGGCTCGACATCGAACGCCTCAAGGACCCATGCGAGGTGCTGCATCGTGGTCGCTTCGTTGGTGCTCACGCTGACGTGGTCGTCATCGACCTGCCGCACGTGCACACCGCGCTCGCGTGCCGCCGCAACAACCTCAGACGCCCGCCCGGCAACCTTGGCGACGACCGTTCCGAAGATGATGCTGTCGTCGTGAAGGGTCTCCACTCCCCCGCCTCGTAGGGTCCGGTTGAGCCCGGCGGCCGTCGCTCGCACGCGAGTCGCGATCGCGCGCAGTCCGTCCGGCCCGTGGTAGACCGCGTACATCGACGCGGCGACAGCCAGGAGCACCTGCGCCGTGCAGATGTTCGACGTCGCCTTCTCCCGGCGGATGTGCTGCTCGCGGGTCTGCAGGGCCAGCCGATACGCCGGCCGTCCCATCGCGTCTACGGAGACACCGACCAAGCGTCCGGGCAGGTTGCGCTCGAGGCCGTCGCGGACGGCCATGAATCCTGCGTGCGGGCCGCCGTAGAACATCGGCACCCCGAACCGCTGGGTCGAACCGACGACCACGTCGGCGCCCAGTGATCCAGGCGACTTCAGCAGCACCAGCGCCAGCGGATCGGCGACGATGACCGCGATGCCCCCTTGGGCGTGTGCGGCGTCGATAGCTGGCTGCGGATTCACGACCTCACCGTCGACCCGCGGGTACGCGACGATCACGCCGGCGGCATCGACGGACAGGCCGTCGCGGGTGTCGGCGACGACGGTCTGGATTCCGATCGCCTCCGCACGAGTCTGGATGACGGCAATCGTCTGCGGCAGCAGGCCTTGATCGAGGATGACCGGGAGGTCGCTGCGCCCCTTGGCCGCGCGATGAATCAGCGTCAGCGCCTCGGCGGCCGCGGTGCCCTCGTCGAGCAGGGACGCGTTCGCCGTCGGCAGGCCGGTCAGTTCGGCGATCATCGTCTGGAAGTTGAGCAGCGCCTCTAGCCGGCCCTGGGAGATCTCCGGCTGGTACGGCGTGTAGGCCGTGTACCAGGACGGATCCTCGAGCACATTGCGGCGGATGACGGCCGGCGTGATGGTCGGGTGGTAGCCCAGCCCGATCATGGAGACGGCGGGATTGTTCTTCTCGGCGAGCGCGCGCAGGTCAGCCATCGCCTGCGACTCGGAGATGGGTTCGGGTAGGCCGGCGAGATCCTTCCGGATGCCGGCCGGCACGGCTGCCGCCATCAGTGCCTCGAGGCTGTCGTAGCCCAGCGTCGCCAGCATGGCGGCTTGGTCAGACGGGCTCGGGCCAATGTGGCGATCGGCAAACGTTGATGCAGTCACGAGGCATGAACTCCGGGGTCGAGGGTGTTTGCACCCTCCCCTTCTGTCACCGGAGCTCCAGAATTGCCGTGGCTCGCGTGGTCCGGGATGCCTGAGAGGTTCCGGGGAGGAATTGCCCCTTCGGCGCTGCCCTGGGTGGGTCAGTCTCTCCCACGCGGCTTACCAGCTATCGCAAACCTATCAGGGCCGCAGCAGCAGAAAACCCCGCATCGTCACGCGACGCGGGGCCCTCCGCAGGACTTCGTTGGTCAGCTGCCGAGACGAGCGGCGCGACGGGCTGCGAGCTCATCGCCGGCGTGCGCTTGGTCGTCGACGGCGCGCTCACTGGGAAGTTCGAGGAGCGAGCCTTCGATCTCCTTCCACACACCGCCGATCGCGATCCCGAAGACACCCTGGCCGCCCTGGAGCAGATCGACGACCTCGTCGGCCGAGCGGCACTCGTAGACGCTGGCGCCGTCGCTCATCAGGGTGACCTGGGTGAGGTCGTCGGTGCCACGAACACGCAGGTGGTCGACTGCGATGCGGATCTGCTGCAGCGAGACGCCGGCGTCCAAGAGCCGTTTGATGATCTTCAGCAGCAGGATGTCCTTGAACGAGTACAGCCGCTGGGTGCCCGATCCACCGGCAGAGCGGACGGATGGTTCGACGAGTTTGGTCCGGGCCCAATAGTCGAGCTGGCGGTACGTGATGCCGGCGGCGCTGCAGGCCGTCGGGCCGCGGAAGCCGGTGCCTTCCGGCATGACTGCGAGGTCGTCGGTGAACAGCAAGCCCTGGTCGCCGGCCCGGGCAGCCGCTTCGGCTGCCTCGCGCTCATTGGCGGCATCGCGCTCGATCATCTGTGGCCTCAATTCGTCTGGAAGACAAGACTACGCCTGACTTACATCGGTGTCAGTAACACTCAAGGTAGAGATGAGGGTTCCTCGAATCAACGACCGAGCACAGCCCCGGGCGTGTCGCAAACCTTCAAGTCTCAGTTGAGGGTTGCGCCGCGCTCGCGCCGGGGAGCGCTCTGACCTGCGCAAACCTCGAAGCCCCTCGCTCACGCGAAGTCTTCCGGTTCGATTTCGTCGAGGAACTCGCGGAACTTCTGGACTTCCTCGTCTGCATCGGCCGGAAGATGCATCCCGGCCTCATCGAGAACGGACTCAGCGGCTTCGATCCGCGTGCCCATGCGCAGGGCCAGCGCGATGGAGTCGGACGGCCGGGCCGACACCGTAGCGCCGGACGAGAACACCAGCGTCGCGTAAAAGACACCGTCGGCAACATCGTCGATCTGCACGAGAGTGAGCTGTTCGCCGAGTGACTCGATGACGCGTTGGAGGAGTTCGTGGGTGAGTGGTCGCGGCGTGGCCTCTCCCTGCTGGGCGTACGCAATGGCGGATGCTTCGACTGCGCCGATCCAGATCGGCAGGAAGCGATCGCCCTCCACCTCGCGCAAGAGGACCAGCGGCTGATTGCTCGGCATCTCGATTCGAACTCCGATGACCTCGAGTTCGCGCACGGCGTCAGCTCCGAAGCCGGTTCCGAACGAGGACGGTGTGCAAGCGAACGGTCAATGCAGCCATCGCCGCCGTTCCGTTGCTGGATGCTTCCGCATCGAGGCCTCGCACTCGAGGTACAACGATCTGGCTGATCAAGTCTGCTTCTCGATCGGCCTGGGTCGCGAAGTGGCGCAGGTGCCGCGGCTCGAGACCCTGTTCTGCGAAGTCGGCCACCAATGATGCGACTTGAAGGTCATCGCCGTCGTAGTAGGTCTGGGAGGCACGGCGCTTGATGAGCCCGAACTCCTCCACCGCAGCCAAGGTTTCCTCGTTCAGGCCCGAGGCGTCGAGCAGGTCGTCGCGGGACAGTCGGAGCTGGCTGCGCGGCTCGCGGAAGACCTCGACCATCGGCAAGCCGTCCTCGGCGAGCTTGAGCTCGGGGACACGGACGCCGCGGCCCTTACGCATATCGGGGACGAGACCCCGATCCATGTCGTCCAGCGTCTGGCGGATCTCGCTCAGCGGCCAGAAGTTCGCCTGCTGGCGGAGGATGAATCGGAGTCGCTCGACGTCGGAGAAGGAGAACTTTCGGTAGCCGGCGGGCGTTCGCTGGGGGGCCAGCAGGCCCTGCTCCTCGAGGAAGCGGATCTTGCTGATCGTCAGTTCGGGGAATTCCTCGCGCAACTCATCGAGCATCTGCCCGATGTTCAGGAGCTCTGCGCTCATGCGCCTGTCCGTGGTGCGCCGGAGAAGAAGATGAGGCGGTACTTGCCGATCTGCACCTCGTCGCCGCCGCTCAGGATCACGTCTGAGTCGATGCGGTCGCGGTTGATGTACGAGCCGTTGAGACTGCCGAGGTCCGAGATCACGTAGCCGTTCGCCGTCCGGGTAAAGGTCGCATGGCGGCGGGAGACGCTGATGTCATCGAGGAAGATGTCGCTGTCCGGGTGGCGGCCGACAGTGACGACGTCGGTGTCGAGGAGGAATCGCGCGCCCGCATCCGGTCCACGCTGCACGAGGAGCATCGCGCTGCCCTGCGGAAGGTTCTCCACGGCCGTGACGTCGTCTACCGACATCTCCTCGGTATCGGCATCCGTGATCGGGATGTGGGACGTCTCGTCGACGGGTCCGTCGGGCGACATCTGGGTCATCACTCCTGGCGGTCGTGTGGTGGAAGCCGTTTCGCGTTCAACGTAGCATCCGGACCGACCCGAATCCGGGCGTTATTGAACAGTGATGGCCGTGTACTGCTCGGCGGACAGCAGGCTCTCGGTCGGGTCGCTGTCGGCGACGCGCACCTTGAACAGCCAGCCCTCGCCGTAGGGATCGCTGTTGATGAGTTCTTCGCTGCCCTCGAGCTCGGGATTGATGGCGATGACCTCGCCGCTCACCGGGCTGTAGATGTCGCTCACCGACTTCGTCGACTCCAGCTCCCCCACGACCGCGCCGACCTCGATCGTCGCGCCGACCTCGGGAAGGTCGACATAGACGATGTCGCCCAACTGGTCCTGCGCGAAGTCAGTGATGCCCACGATCGCGACATCGTCATCGAGCCGAAGCCATTCGTGCTCTTCACTGTAGAAAAGGTCCTCGGGCACCAAGGTCACGGTTCGCTCCTGGGGGTGATGGATCGACTGAGTCGGTTGAGATTACTCGGATCAGTGGTCATGCGTCACGCGAGGCGTCGTGCTGAGCAGACGGCGGACTTGGAACGCGTAGAGCACGCCGGCCCACCAATACAAGCCCACGCCCCAGATGGCGAAGGACCAGCCGAAGACCTCCGCCAGATGTGCGACGGTGCCGATGCCGTCGCCGAGCAACAACAGCGGCAATGCGTAGAGAAGCGCGGCTGTCGCTGCCTTGCCGAGGAAGTGCACGGGCAACGAGCTGAATCCGCGGGTACGCAGGAACGGGACCAGGCTGAACAAGAACACGTCCCGCAGCGGCAAGACGATCGCCAGCCAGATCGGAATGATGTCGCGCTGCCAGAGGCCGACGACCACGGCGAGAATGAACAGCCGGTCGGCGACGGGGTCGAGGATGGCCCCGAGCGCCGACGTCTGGTTGAACCGGCGGGCGAGTTTGCCGTCGAGGTAGTCGGTGACACCGGAGACCACGAGCACCAGTAGCGCCAGCTCGTCCTGACGCTTCGCCAGCACCAACCACAGGAACACCGGGACGAGTGCGAGGCGGACGACGCTGAGCAAATTGGGGATCGTCACGATCCGGTCAGTCACCACTGTTCCTTCCATGCCCGCTCGGCCTGTCGGTGTTCGTCAGGCGAGCATGCTCAGCGTAGGACATGACCCCCCTGTGACAGACTGAGAGAGACGCAACGGTCGATAACAAAATCAGGAGGAATGGTGGCCGACTACACACTTCCAGATCTGCCCTACGACTACGGGGCTCTCGATCCCCACATCTCCGGCAAGATCATGGAACTGCATCACGACAAGCACCATGCCAACTACGTTGCCGGCCTGAACACCGCGATCGAGAAGCTTGAAGAAGCGCGCGAGTCGGGTAACTACGCAACGATCAACCTGCTCGAGAAGAACCTGGCGTTCAATCTCGGTGGTCACATCAACCACTCGATCTTCTGGAAGAACCTCTCGCCGGATGGCGGCGACAAGCCGGACGGCGAGCTGGGCGCAGCCATCGACGACAACTTCGGTTCGTTCGACGCCTACCGCGCACAGTTCGACGCGACCGCCCTCGGCATCCAGGGTTCCGGCTGGGCCATCACCGCCTGGGACACGCTCGGTCAGAAACTCGTCGTCGTGCAGCTCTACGACCAGCAGAGCAACATCCCGGCCACGTTGATCCCCATCCAGCAGCTGGACATGTGGGAGCACGCCTTCTACCTGGACTACCTCAATGTGAAGGGCGACTACGTCAAGGCGTGGTGGAACATC
>DATLCL010000180.1:0-3552 GCA_035526415.1 Aeromicrobium sp. | reverse complement strand
CACATCGGTGGGGGCGATGCGCGAGATGGCGAACGCCTGGGACGGGTCCGGATCCTGTGCGTCATGCACCAGCAGCGCGTCGGCGCCGACCTCGGCGACGCGCACGGCCTCCACGCCGCCAGATGCGGACCGGACGAGGCCTTTGGTGCCGAGACCGTCCTCGCCCGGTGTGCCGAACCGAATTGCCTCACCGTGCGTCAGCGGGATGAGGGCCTCGGCCTTCGTCTCATGGTCCTTGAGCGCCTCGAAAGCGTCGTCGTTGTAGATCGGGCAATTTTGGTAGATCTCGACGAACGAGCTGCCGCGATGAGCGGCGGCGGCGCGCAGCACGGACGTGAGGTGCTGGCGATCGGAGTCGACGGTTCGCGCCACGAACGACGCCTCTGCGCCCAGGGCCAGCGACACCGGGTTGAACGGGTGGTCGATCGAGCCGAGCGGTGTCGACTTCGTGACGGTGCCCGGTTCGGAGGTGGGGGAGTACTGCCCCTTTGTCAGGCCATAGATCCGGTTGTTGAACAGCAGAATCGTCAGGTTCACGTTGCGGCGCAGCGCGTGGATCAGATGGTTGCCACCGATCGACAGGCCGTCGCCGTCGCCGGTCACGACGAAGACCGACAGGTCCGGCCGGGTCGTCGCCAGCCCGGTCGCGATCGCGGGCGCGCGTCCGTGGATCGAGTGCATGCCGTAGGTGTTGAGGTAGTACGGGAACCGCGAGGAGCACCCGATGCCCGAGACGAAGACGGTGTTCTCCCGCTTGATGCCCAACTCGGGCAGGAACCCTTGGACGGCCGCGAGCACGGCATAGTCGCCGCATCCCGGGCACCAGCGCACCTCTTGATCGGAGGTGAAGTCCTTGCGCGTGAGCGGGGTGTCGCTGAGCGGAACGCCGGCGGTTCCCGTTCCGGGCATGCCGAGATCTGTGCCGGTCATCGCACGCTCCCCACCACGTCGAGGTCGACGATGACGCCCTCGGCGTCGGCGACCAGGCTGCCGATGGCTCGGGCGATGTCTGCCGCCTTCAGTGGGAGTCCGCGCACGTGGTTGTAGCCCTGCGCATCGACGAGGTACTTCGCGCGGAGCAGCAGCGACAGTTGACCGAGGTTCATCTCGGGCACGAGGACCCGGTCGTAACGCTGCAGGATCTCGCCCAGGTTCGTCGGGAACGGGTTCAGGTGCCGCAGATGTACCTGAGCGACGTGGTGGCCGGCCTTGCGGACGCGCCGGACGCCGGCACCGATCGGGCCGTAAGTCGAGCCCCAACCGATGACCAAGACCTTGGCGGTCCCGGACGGGTCGTCGACCTCGATCAGCGGGATGGACTTCGCGATTGCATCAACCTTGGCCTGACGAAGCCTGACCATCAAGTCGTGGTTGGCCGGCTCATAGGAGATGTTGCCGTGGCCGTCGCCCTTCTCCAGGCCGCCGATACGGTGCTCGAGACGCGGGGTTCCGGGGATGGCCCAGTTGCGAGCGAGGGTCTCCGGATCTCTCTCGTATGGCAGGAAGTCCTCGCCTTCGGCGACATCGTCCGGCGCTGCGAAGTTCGGGTCGATGCCGGGCAGCTCAGCGATGTCCGGGATGCGCCATGGCTCGGAGCCGTTGGCCAGGTATCCGTCAGACAGCAGCACGACCGGCGTCCGGTACGTGACGGCGATGCGGGTGGCCTCGAGTGCCGCGGCGAAGCAGTCGCCGGGGGACTGGGGCGCGATCACCGGAAGCGGGGCCTCGCCATTGCGGCCGAACATCGCCTGCAGCAGGTCGGACTGCTCGGTCTTGGTCGGCAATCCGGTCGACGGGCCGCCTCGCTGCACATTGACGACGATGAGCGGCAACTCGGTCATGACCGCCAGCCCGATCGCCTCGGACTTCAACGAGAAGCCAGGACCCGATGTCGTCGTGACGCCCAAGGCGCCGCCGAACGATGCGCCGATCGCGGCGCCGACGCCGGCGATCTCGTCCTCGGCCTGGAACGTGGTGACGCCCAAGGCCTTGTGCTTGCTGAGTTCATGGAGGATGTCGGACGCCGGAGTGATGGGGTAGGAGCCGAGGAAGATCGGGAGCCCGGTCTTGACGCCGCCAGCGACCAGCCCGTACGCCAGCGCCAGGTTGCCGCTGATGTTGCGGTAGCTGCCGGCTGGGAAAATGGCGGGCGCAACTTCGTACTGAACAGCGAAGCTCTCGGTCGTCTCGCCGAAGTTCCACCCAGTCTTCAGCGCCGCAACGTTCGCGGCAGCGATGGCTGGGGTCGCTGCGAACTTCCTCTCCAGGAACGCGATCGTCGGCTCGATCGGGCGACCGTACATCCACGACAACAGGCCCAGGGCGAACATGTTCTTTGCCCGGCTGGCATCCTTACGCGACAGCTCGAATTCCTTCACGGCCTCGACCGTCATACCGGTCAGGTCGACCGCGTGAACCTGGAAGTCGGCGAGCACGTCTTCCGCCGTACCGAGGAGCTCAAGCGGGTTCTCCGGGTAGCCGGCCTTGTTCAGGTTGCGCGCCGAGAAGTCCGCGGAGTCGACGATGATCGTGGCGCCCTTGTGCAGGTCGGATACGTTCGCCTTGAGCGCCGCGGGGTTCATCGCGACGAGGACGTCGGGCGTGTCGCCGGCGGTCAGGATGTCGTGGTCCGCGAAATGGATCTGGAACGACGAGACGCCCGGGATCGTGCCCTGCGGTGCGCGGATCTCGGCCGGGAAGTTGGGCAGCGTGACCAGATCGTTCCCGAACACGGCCGACTCCTGCGTGAACCGGTCGCCGGTCAGCTGCATACCGTCGCCGGAGTCGCCGGCAAACCGGATGATGACGCGGTCCAGCTGCTCTCGTGGCTTCGAATGGTTCATGCCGAGGCAAAATCCTGCGTCTTGGTGGCAGTTCTCGTTAGAAGCCTAGTCGCCGGGTGGTGAGAAATCAGGCGTAGAGCCCCTCGATCTCGGCTGCGTACTTCTCCGCGATCACCTTGCGCTTGAGCTTCATCGTCGGCGTGAGCTCGTCGCCACCGGGCATCCACGGAGTGGGCAGGATCGCGAACTTCTTGATCTGCTCGACCCGCGCCAGCTTGGAGTTGGCGTCCTCGATGCCAGCCTGGACCAGGCCACGCACTCCGGCATCCGTCGACAGGGCCTCCGGCGTCCCGTCGGCGAGCCCGGCCTTGGCGGCATACGCCGCGCAGGCGTCCGGGTCCAGCGTCAGCAGCGCCGTGATGTACGGCCGGTCGTCGCCAATCGCCACCGAGCTCAGCACCATCGGGCAGGCCACCTTGATGGCGCCCTCGATGTTCTGCGGCGACATGTTCTTGCCGGCCGCGTTGATGATGAGCTCCTTCTTGCGGTCGACGATGCGGACATAACCGTCGTCGTCGATGGTCGCGATGTCGCCGGTGTGCATCCAGCCGTCGCTGTCGATCGCCTCGGCGGTCTTCTCCGGGTCGTTGCGGTAGCCGCGCATGACCAGCGGTCCACGGACGAGAAGCTCACCGTCGTCCCCGAGCGAGATCTCCGTGCCGCCCGGCACGACCTTCCCGACGCTGCCGATCCGGATGCCGTCCGGCGG
>DATLCL010000161.1:0-5755 GCA_035526415.1 Aeromicrobium sp. | reverse complement strand
TCGTCCTCAGGTTGCCCGCGACTTCACTGACTTTCGTCACGCCGACACCCCCGGCAGGTCCCGGACGACCACTTTGCCCGACGCGTTGCGCGGAAGCTCATCCAGGAACACCACGTCCCGCGGCACCTTGTAGCCGGCGAGCTGGGACTTGACGTGCGCGCGGACGGCATCGGCATCGAGCGCTTCCGGAGAAGACAGGACGATGTAGGCGGCAAGCCGCTGGCCGAACTTCTCGTCGTCGACGCCGGTGACGACGACTTCGCGCACGTCCGGCAGTTCGCCAATGGCGCGCTCCACCTCGACCGGGTACACGTTCTCGCCGCCAGAGACGATCATGTCGTCGTCGCGACCCACGACGTAGAGCCGGCCGTCGGCGTCCATGCGGCCGACGTCGCCGGAGACCATCCAGCCATCGAGCGATGCCTTGGTGTCGCCGGTCGTGTAGCCGTCGAACTCTGACGCGCCGCGCAGGACGATGCGACCGACTTCGCCGACCGGCACGTCATTGCCGTCATCGTCGACGAGCCGCACTGATGTTCCCTCCACTGGACGGCCGGCGGTGTCGGGGGCGTGCCGCAGGTCTCCGGGGGAGGCGACGCTGATCTGGCCGGCTTCGGTGGCGTTGTAGCTGTTGTAGATCTTGTCGCCGAAGCGGTTCATGAAGCCGAGGACCGCTTCGCCGCGCATTCTCGACCCGCTCGCCGTGACGAACCGCAGCGCGTCGAGCGTGAACTGCTCCAGTTCCTTGACCGGCAGTTCCATGATGCGCTCGAGCATCACCGGCACAACGGCGATTCCGGTGGCGCCGTATTTGTCGGCCAGGGCGAGCGTGGCCGCGGGGTCGAACTTGCGGCGCAGGACGACGGTGTTGGCCATCGTCGCGGCGATGACCAGTTGTCCGAAGCCCCAGGCGTGGAAGGTGGGAGCCGCAACGACGATCGTCTCGCCGCCGTGCCACGGGATCCGCTCGAGCATCGCGGCCAGTTCCTCTGGGCCGCCGCCACTGCGGTTTGCGCCCTTCGGTGTGCCCGTCGTGCCCGACGTCAGCAGCACGACCTTGCCCGGACGAGAGTGTGGCGGGCATGCGCCGCGGTGGGCGTCGATGAGCTGCTCTGCCGTCTGGATGGCATGTGGCGCGGACGTGTCGTCGACCCAGCTGAGCACCTCGGTCAGGCCGAGGATGCGGGCGCGTGCTTCGGTGACGAGTCCGGCGAATTCCTCGTCGTAGACGATGAGCGTGGCGCCCTCGCGCTCGAGAACGTCGGCCAGCTGCGGCGCGGAGAAGCCGGTGTTGAGCAGCAGGCTGGACGCGCCGAGCCGGCTCGCCGCCAGCAGCGCGTCGACAAATCCGCGGTGGTTGCGGCACAGGATCGCCACGGCCGCCGGTGGCTCATCCTGGAGCTCGGCGAGTCCTACGGCGAGGGCGTCGGCGCGCTCTTGGATCTCGCGCCAGGTCAGCGGCCCGCGCTCGTCGATGAGGCCGACGCCGTCAGGATTACGGTTGGCGGCCAGCGCGAATCCGGTCGTCGCATGCGGGCCGTAGTCGCGCAGGATGCGAGCCATGCCGAGGTAGCGGCTGGGCCGCATGGGCGTGATCATGCCGCTACGCAGGAGGTGCCCGGTAGCCCAGAGCTGGCGGCTCAGAGTCATGCGCACCACCTCATCCGAGCACCGGGAACCTACGCTCACGGGCCAGCTCGTCGAGCGCGTCCTGCATCCGGGAACGCACGACTTCGTCGACTTTGGCGATGTCCGGGTCCGGCCCGAACTCGGCCTCGATGTCGATGGGTTCGAGGACCTGGGTGACGATCTTCGTCGGCAGCGGGATGTTGAGGCCGGCCGGCATCAGGCCGAACGGGAAGCCCACGGCGAGCGGGAGCAGGTCACTGCGCATGAATCGGCGCAACGGAGAGTGGCGCCCGAGCCATTCGCCGCGGGTCAGGTGGAATTGCGCCTCCTGGCCGCCGATCGACACGACCGGAACGATGGGCACGCCGGCCTTGATCGCGGTTCGGACGTAGCCGGTGCGGCCGTTGAAGTCGATAACGCTGGACTTCAAGGTCGGGCGGAACGAGTCGTAGTCGCCGCCCGGGAAGACGATCGTGACGGCACCCGAACTGAGCACCGCATGGGCGGATTCGCGGTGGGCCGGCACGAACCCGAACTTCCGCATGATGGGTCCGTTCACGCCGGTGAAGAGCATGTCGTGGGCAAGGCAGTAGAGCGGCCTGTCGGTGCCGAACATTTCGAAGAGCTCGACCGCGATGACCGGCACGTCCATCGGCATCAGGCCACCGGAGTGGTTGCCGACCATCAGCACGCCGCCATCGGGCACGCGTTCCATGTTGCGCACCTCAGAGCGGAAGTACCGCTTCATGGCCAACTTGAGGAGCGGCAGTGCCTTGGCGACGTACGTGGGGTCGCGCTGCGCCAGCAACTGCTCGCGTTCTGCGTCGTCGTCGGTCACGGCTTTGCCAAACTCTTTCGGGACCACTTCCGGTTCAGCGCTTCACGCCAGGTGAAGTCGTGCCAGTCTGCCGGATCTTGGCACAGTCGGTCCACGACAACGTCGAGCACGAGCGGATTGGCAACCATGCCGGTGTGACTGCTCCGGACGACGACGTTCTCGGCCGGGGGAGTGACCGAAGGGTCGACCGCGCAGCCCGCCCACGGCACGATCCCGTCGGACTTGGAGTACACCGCGGTGCACGGCACCGGCACCGGGCCGCGCAGGAGTTCCATCATCGGCCGCGCGCGGTCGGAGATGCCGTGCTTGCGGCGGGCGCGCTCGAACATCGCCGTCGCGTGCGTCTTCTCGCCTTCGGCCCGCCACGGGGAGCCGAGGCAGATGATCTGCCGCACGTCGTCGGGGTAGGTATGGGCGAGCCAGCGGGCCAGGACCCCGCCGAAGCTCCAGCCGACGACGCTGACTGGTTGGTCGTACTGCTTGTGCAGGGCCTCGAAACGCTCGACCAGGCCGTCGATCAGCGCGTCGGTGAGGCCGACGTTCGGCCCAAGTTTCCAGCCGTGGACGCGGAAGTCGTGGCGCATCAGGTGCCCGCGGACGCGCCCGGTCAGCCGATCGTTGGCGCGGAAGCCGGGGATGACCAGCACGGGGCGCCCCTCGCCGCTCGGCTGGCGCGGGGCGAAGAGATCAAGCGCATGGGACGCCGCGAGCTCACCGGCGAAGCGCGGAGCCTCCAGGAACAACAGGGCACGGTGCGGCGGCTTGGCCGCGACCGCGCCCGACGGCTCCTCGTCTTCGAAGTCGTACATCTGGCGTACACCCAATCTAGAACACGTTCTAATTTTGACCAGTATGCCGTCGAACGTGCCTGTTGTCAGTGTGATCTTCAAGACCTTTCAGCGTGGCGGAATCCCACCGACCTACACTCCGAATCGTGAGCACGACTACCGAGGCGCCCACGAGGTGGACCCGACCGCTTCCGGATCCGAAATGGGACGCCAAGCGTTTTCCGCCGGCCCTGCATCGCAGTCGGCTGACGTCGACCTTGGCGTTGCAGCGTGACCCGATCGGCCAGCTCAAGGGCGCGCACGACGTGATCGGGCCGGTCTTCACGCTGCGGGTCCTCAACCACCACGGCGGCATCGTCTGCGCGGCCGACCTCGAGACCAACCGCGAGGTCCTCACCAACCATGAGCTGTTCGCGCCCGGTGACGCCGCGGCCCTCATCGAGCCGATCGTCGGACGGCACTCGCTGATCCTCACCCCCGCGCCGAAGCACACGCGCAACCGCAAACTGCTCATGCCGCCTTTCCACGGCGAGAAGATCATGCGATGGACTGAGTTCATCGGCGACCTCACCGAGCAACAACTGCCGGAGTTGCTCGACGGCGGCCCGCTGGCAGTGCGGCCTTGGGCGCAGCGCCTCACGCTCGACGTCATTCTGCGCGTCGTCTTCGGCATCGAGAGCGCGGAGCGCCGGGACGTCTACCGGCACGCCCTCGACCGTCTGGCAAGCCGTCGGATCCAATCGTTCTTGTTCCTGCCTGACGTGGTTCAGCGCAACCTCGGACCGTTCTCGCCCGGTGGCGTTCTGCACGCCCGGCGCAAGGCCGTCGACGACCTGCTGGACGAAGAGATCATCACGCGGCGCGCGGATCCGGAGGCCGAGAACAAGCACGACGTCCTTTCCGTGCTTCTCTCCGCACGGGACGAAGACGGCCGAGGCTTTACCGACGAGGAGGTTCGAGACGAACTGAAGGGCCTCGTCGTCGCCGGCCACGAGACCACGGCGACGGCTCTCGCCTGGACGCTGCACTTCCTTGCCCACAACCCGGACAAGCGCGACGCGTTGATCGCAGACCTGAACGCCGGGTCGAAGGAATACCTGGCGGCCACCATCAAGGAATCGATGCGGCTGCGCGCTCCGGTATGGGACGCCATCCGGATGGCCACGCGAGACACAATCTTGGGCGGACAGCCTGTTCCGGCGGGGGCCTTGGTTGCCGCGGTGTTCTCCGTCGTTCAGTTGGATGACTCGGTATGGCCGGACCCGGAGGCTTTCATCCCCGAGCGGCACCTGGTTGAGCCCGGTGGAGAGAAGCCGAACCCGTGGGCTTTGACACCGTTCGGCGGCGGAGCGCGCCGCTGCATCGGCGCGTCCCTTGCTCAGCTGGAACTGGAGATCGTCCTGGCCAAGGTGCTCGAGCGAGCCGTGCCCCACCCGGCCGGACCGTTGGAACCGGCGAAGTTGCTGAGCGTGACCCTCGTACCTGCCAATGGCGGACGCGTCGAATTCACTCCTGTCGCATGACGACGGGTGGATGGCACGAGGCAACCTCCGACGGCCAGACGTTCCGCTATATCGACAGTGGGCAAGGGCCGCTCGTCCTCCTGTTCCACGGGTTCCCCGACGTGCCGGAGTCGTGGGACGGCGTTCGCGCTCGCCTGAACGCCGCCGGATACCGCACCGTCGTGCCGTATCTGCGCGGCTATCACCCGGCGACGTTCAGCTCGCGGGGCCTAAGTGCCCGCGACCAGGCCGACGATGTCGCCCTGTTGCTCGATGCTCTGGGGGAATCGACCGCGGTGGTCGTCGGACACGACTTCGGCGCGTCTATTGCCTACAGCGCGGCGACGAAGTACCCGGATCGCGTGACGAAGATCGTCGTGGTCGGCATCCCGCACCCGCTGGCAATCAAGCCGAGGCCAACGGAAGTGGCTGCAGGGCGACACTTCGCCTACTTCAAGTTCCCCTGGGCCGCATTGACTGCCCGGGCATTTGCCCTCAAGCTCGTCGACCGGCTCTACCGGCGTTGGGCGCCGAACTGGGACGGCCCGGCGCGCGAGGCGTCAGTGGCCGAGGCGATTCAAACGCTGCGCGACAAGCGCGTCCTGCGCGGTGCGTTGGCGTACTACAAGGCGTTGAACCCGTTCGATCGCTTCCTGCGACAAAAGATCGCCGTGCCCGCTCTCATCGTCGGGGGAGCGGACGACCCGCCGGTGTTTCAGCGTGCCTTCGCCGCGACGCCCCGACACTTCAGTGCGCCGTGCGAGGTGGAGATCATCGACGGCGCGGGGCATTGGCCCCACCGAGAGCAGGAAGACGCGTTCGTCGACGCGCTGCTGGCGTTCCTGGCTCGCTAGAAGGTCTCGACCCACTCGGACCGCCACTCGGGCGCCTCGAAGGGTTCACTCCAGTAGGCGGTCTCCTTGGCGATCTTGCCGTCCCGCAACTCGAAGATGAAGACGGCTTCGAATTTCGGACCGTCGTAGTCAAGGGACGCTTCT
>DATLCL010000159.1:0-3740 GCA_035526415.1 Aeromicrobium sp. | reverse complement strand
ACGCCGGCCACCTCCGCCCGCTCATTGACAAGAGGTTCCCGTTCGTCCAAACCGTTGAGGCACTGACGTATGTCGAGCAGGGGCGCGCCAAGGGCAAAGTCGTCATCACCCTCGACTGACAACGCCAGCTGACGGCCGACCTGGGGTCAATCGGCGAACAGATCGTCGATGGCTTGGGAGAATCCCTCGAGCAGCGGGGTGGTGAGGGTGTCGCCCGGCCCGATTTCAGCGGTGACGTCGAAGCCGACGGCGTCGGGTGTGCTGCGCCTGAACATGAGCACGGCGCGTTCGGGAGTATCGACCAGCCAAAGTTCGGCGACCCCAGCCTGCTCGTAGACGTCTCGTTTCCGGCCGCGGTCGAGATGCCACGTGCCGGGGGAGCGAACCTCGACAGCGAGTGTGGGCGGGCTGTCGCTGCGGACGGCGTTGATGCCGGGCTTGGCGTCCTCGGCTGTCCACCAGACGTCGGGCTTGAAGACTTGGCCCGGCGCGAGGGTCCAGTTACACCCCCATCCCGCTTCGCCCCGGTTCTCGCCCTGACGCACCCAGGTCTCCAACGCGTAATGGATACGGCCGGAAATCTTCTGGTGCCGGAAGGTGGGGTCGTTCATGATTACCTCGCCGTCGACGAGCTGCGTGTCGGCCGGCCAGTCGCCGGCGAGGAACTCTTCGATGCTCAACCCTGTGCGAGTCGCCATGAGAGAAGATTACCGGCGCGGTGCGACACGCCAAGGGGAGTGCACAATGGCGGCGAAGCTAGCTAATGGCCCACATTCTCGGGAGAAGCGATGCCGGCTACCGAACCCGTAGCGGAGTTGGACCAGCGCTTCAGCAGTGAGGGTGCCGAGGCGCGCCCTTGGTCCGACGTGGTCGATGTGCTCCAGCAAGCGGAGATGTTCTGGCTCTCGACGGTTCGGCGCGACGGACGTCCGCACGTCACGCCGCTGCCCGCCGTGTGGCACGACGGCGCGCTGTACTTCTGCACCGGGCCCGCGGAGCAGAAGACGCGCAACCTCGATGCCAATCCGCAGTGCGTGCTCACGACGGGCGGAAGCGCCTTTCATACTGGACTCGACGTGGTCGTCGAAGGCCGAGCGACGCGCGCCGACGACGAGTCGCTGCTGCGCGATCTCGCCGCCAGATGGCTGGCCAAGTTGGACTGGCCGTACGAGGTGATCGACGGCGCGTTTCGGGATCGTTCGTCAGTGACGTCCGGCGCGGAGGTCGATGCCGCTGGGATTGCGTACGTGTTCGGCGTGGCGCCGGCCAAGGTGCTCGCTTTTGGCAAGGGCGAGCCGTTCAGCCAGACCCGCTTCCGCTTCTAGCGGGCGGGGTCAAGAGGGGCCCTCGCTGTTCCAGTAGTCGATAAGCCGCTCGAATGCCGCCCGCTTGTCCACGTGGGTAGTGCGCGCCGCCTCCACCAACGCGCCGAGGTCGACCTCGGCATCCGTCGGGTCGAGTCCCAGGTCATCCAGCGTCCACTGCACCAGGTGCGGTTGGTAGTCGGACAGCCGGTCGATGCTGGCGAACAGGCCCAGGGTGGCGTTCCAGAATGGCTCGATGAAGTCCGCCGGTATCGGATCGGGGATGTCCGAACCGCTGATCCCGATGCCGGCCATCAAGGAATGACGGCCGATGGGAATGACGCAATGGCCGACCGCACGGTTCAAGGCGAGCACATAGCGCTTGCAGGGGACGCAGAACCACACCGACCATTTCGACCCGCTCCGCAGCAACTCCACGCCACAGCAGTGGCACAACTCGACGAACGTGTTGATGTCGAAGCCGTCCCACCGCTCGGGGAGCGGCAGATCATCGCGACGCAGCCGCTCGTACTCGCATTGACACAGCTGCACCCTCGGGGGGTCGCTCGCCATCGCACCGCGGATCCGGCCGCAGGTCGTGCAAAGTGTCAGCCCGCGGTGCGCGGGTAGATGGTTGGAAGTCATGTGAATCTCCTCATCGCTCCTGGCGTTGGCACCGTGCTCTCGCCGGTTGCCGGACCGTCATCGGGCCAGGTCCCTCAGGTCACTCTGGATGGGATGTGCGAACCAACTCTACCGGTGGCGCTGTCGCTACGCGTTGGGATTACGCAGATCGAGGTAGCGACGTGTGTCCTAATCGCCGCCGGGTCGAGTCGGCCGGACACCCAGCAGACGAAGGGTTCCGTCGGCGCCCCGACCTCAGAAGGCGGCCACTCCGGTGTTCCACATCGTGGGGAACACGAAAAGGGCCAGCCCCAGCGGGACGAACTGCACCGGGGCGCGGACGCGGGTGCCGAGCGCCGCCAGCACGAAACACACGACCGCCGCGAGATAGAAGACGAACTGCACCTCGGGGCTCATGCCACCTTCCACGCGCTCCAGTTTAGGAGGGGCGCCCGACACCGGCCAAGTCCACTGTTTCCGCCGTAAATTGTCACACCCCATTCGTATCCTTAGGCACATGAAGACATTGGCAAATGAGGTTGGTGTTGAACTCGATATACGTCCGCCGATCGGCACAGGATCGCTGCTGCTGTTTCCGATCTTCACTGGTGGCGCGCCGGCGCCCGACTACGTCTGCGGGGCCGGGGCCGATGACTCGGAGGTCGTCGCCTTTCACGAGCTCGACGACGGTGCCGAGGTCGCGGAGCTCGTCGTTGAGAACGGAGGTGAACTGCCGTTGCTGCTGATCGAGGGCGAGATGCTCCTCGGACTGAAGCAGAACCGCACCCTCAACACGTCAGTTGTCCGCCGCGCGCCGCCACCACGATCCCCGTGTCGTGTCTCGAGGCCGGACGCTGGGGCGCATCCCGTCCGGTGACCCGATCGACTTGGCACGCGCCGCCTCGGTTGCGGGCGGAGAAGACCCGGTCGGTCACGCAGTCAGTGAGGACCGGCTACGGGACAGAGAGCGACCAGAGCGGTGTGTGGGCAAATGTCGCCGCTTACGCCAGCACCAGTGGCGTCGACTCGCCGACGTCGGCACTGGAGGACGTCAACAACTCATCGAAGCCGACGTCGAGCAGCTGGTCGCCGATGTGACTCCGCTCGACGGACAGCGGGGCGTGGTTGTCGCCGCTGGCGGGCGGCTGTCGGTCGACCTGTTCGACAAGGCATCGACCCTGAACGGGTACTGGGACGCCCTCGTCGCTGGCTACGCCATGGACGCCATCGGTGGTGAGTCCGCCGAGGCAACCGTCGACGACGCCACCGCGTTCCTGCACCGTGTCCTGCGCGCCGAGGCAACGCCCGCCGAGGCCGCCGGCGAGGGCACCGAGCTGCACGTCGACTCCGACGGCATCGCCGGGTGCGCCCTGCGGTGGAACGACGCTGTCGTGCACCTGGCCGCGTTCGAGGTGGCACCCTGACACCTCTGAACCCTGTACAACTCGATCGCGCCGCCGGTGCGCTCGTCGGACTGGCGGCTGGCGACGCGCTCGGGGCCGGCTACGAGTTCGAGTCGGTCGTGCCCGATCCGCCCCGGATGATCGGTGGCGGTCTCGGCGGCTGGGACCCGGGGGAGTGGACCGACGACACCCAGATGGCGATCTGCATCGCCGAGGTCACCGCAACGGGCGACTTCGATCTTGCTGCCATCGCGGGCCAGTTCCTCTATTGGTTTGGCCGCCATCCCCCTGACGTCGGCAACCAGACGCGCGCCGTCCTCGGCCCGTACCGGAGCGGCGACGACCTCACCGCGATTGCGGCAGCGCATTATGAGCGCAACCCACGCAATGCCGCCGGCAACGGGAGCCT
>DATLCL010000158.1:0-6582 GCA_035526415.1 Aeromicrobium sp. | reverse complement strand
ACGTCCTCGACGTTGTTGACCCGCTGGCCGCCGTTGAGCTCACGCAGCTTGCTGATGTGCAGCAGGCCATCTCGGCCCGGAAGCAGCGAGATGAACGCGCCGAAGTCGACCGTCTTGACGACCGTGCCCAGGTAGCGCTCGCCGACCTCGGGCATCGTCGGGTTGGCGATCGCGTTGATCGCTGCTCGCGCGGCCTCGGCGGCGTCGCCGTTGTCGGCACCGATGTAGACGGTGCCGTCGTCCTCGAGCGAGATCTTGGCGCCGGTGTCGTCCTGGATCTGGTTGATCATCTTGCCCTTCGGCCCGATGACCTCGCCGATCTTGTCCACCGGGATCCGCACGGTGATGATCCGCGGAGCGTACGGGCTCATCTCGTCCGGCTCGCTGATCGCCTCGGCCATAACGTCGAGGATCGTGAAGCGGGCGTCGCGCGCCTGAGTGAGGGCGCCAGCGAGCACGTCGGCCGGGATGCCGTCGAGCTTGGTGTCGAGCTGCAGGGCGGTCACGAACTCACGCGTGCCGGCGACCTTGAAGTCCATGTCGCCGTAGGCGTCTTCGGCACCGAGAATGTCGGTGAGCGTGACGTACTCGGTCTTGCCGTCGACCTCACCGGAGATCAGGCCCATGGCGATTCCGGCGACCGGCGCGCGCAGCGGCACACCGGCGTTCAGCAGGCCGAGGGTGGACGCACAGACCGAGCCCATCGACGTCGAGCCGTTGGAGCTGAGCGCTTCGGACACCTGACGGATCGCGTACGGGAACTCTTCACGCGGCGGGAGCACTGGCTCAAGCGCACGGCCGGCCAGGGCGCCGTGACCGATCTCGCGGCGCTTCGGCGAACCGACGCGACCGGTCTCGCCGGTGGAGAACGGCGGGAAGTTGTAGTTGTGCATGTACCGGCGCTTGGTCTCCGGCGACAGCGTGTCGAGCTTCTGCTCCAGGTCGAGCATGTTCAGCGTGGTGATGCCCATGATCTGGGTCTCGCCGCGCTGGAACAGCGCGGAGCCGTGGACGCGCGGCACGACGCCTACTTCGGCCGACAGCTCACGGATGTCGGCCAGGCCACGACCGTCGATGCGAACTTGGTCGCGCAGCACGCGCTCGCGGACCAGCTTCTTGGTGACCGCGCGCATTGCTGCACCGATCTCCTTCTCGCGGCCCTCGAACTGGGCTCCGAGCTGATCAAGAGCATCAGCCTTGATCTCGCTCTCGCGATCCTCGCGGTCGGCCTTGCTGACGATAGTCAGCGCCTCGGCAAGTGACGCCGAGGCGACCTTCTCGACCGCTTGGTAGACGTCGTCCTGGTAGTCGAGGAAGACCGGGAACTCCTGGACTTCCTTGGCGGCCTTGGCGGCGAGGTCGATCTGGGCCTGCGCCAGCTGGCGGATGAATACCTTCGACGCCTCGATGCCCTGCGCCACAATCTCTTCAGTCGGAGCCTGGACACCGGACTGGACGAGGTCCCACGTCGCGCTGGTCGACTCCGCCTCGACCATCGTGATGGCGACGTCGTCGCCAGCGATGCGGCCGGCAACGACCATGTCGAACACGGCCTCTTCGAGCTGGCTGTGCGTCGGGAATCCGACCCACTGGCCGTCGATCAGCGCAACCCGGGTCGCGCCAACCGGGCCGGTAAACGGCAGGCCGGAGATCTGGGTGGAAGCCGACGCGGCGTTGATCGCGAGCACGTCGTACGGCGTGTCCGGGTTGAGTGCCATGACCGTGATGACGACCTGGACCTCGTTGCGGAGGCCCTTCTTGAACAGCGGTCGCAGCGGCCGGTCGATCAGGCGGCAGGTGAGGATGGCGTCCTCGGACGGACGGCCCTCGCGGCGGAAGAACGAGCCCGGGATACGGCCGGCGGCGTACATCCGCTCTTCGACGTCGATCGTCAACGGGAAGAAGTCGAACTGCTCCTTGGGGTGCTTGCCGGCCGTGGTGGCCGACAGGAGCATCGTGTCGTCGTCGAGATAGGCCGCGACGCTGCCGGCGGCCTGGCGGGCGAGAAGTCCGGTTTCGAGCCGGATGGTGCGGGTGCCGAAGCGTCCGTTGTCAATAACGGCTTCGACGGTGGTGATGTCAGTCATGCATGTCCCTTTCGCAGGCCGAGTGGCCTGCTGATGGTGAGGGACGAGACGGCACAGCAAACGTTGTGCGTGGTGCGGTCTTCGATCGAGGCCCACGGGAGCGATCTCCCGGAAGCCACTACCGAGGACCGTGTACCGGCTCGTCCCCAGATTTGATTGCACTGATTTCGATATGAAGTTGTGAGAAGCGGCCGCCCCAGATGGGGACGGCCGCCTGAAGTCAGCGACGCAGACCGAGTCGTTCGATCAGCGCGCGATAGCGCTCGATGTCCTCGTCCTGCAGGTAGTTGAGCAGCCGACGACGCTTGCCGACCAGCAGCAGCAGGCCACGACGACTGTGGTGGTCGTGCTTGTGCTCCTGGAGGTGTTCGGTCAGATACGCGATCCGGCCGGTCAGAAGGGCAACCTGCACCTCCGGAGAACCGGTGTCGCCGTCGCTGAGCGCGTACTGCTTGATGATCTCTGCCTTGGGCACGTTCGCCACGGTGGTGACAGCAGTCTTCTTCGCCATTTTTCTCCCTGGAGGGTTTCGTTGCACGGCGCGCCCGGGCAGGTTCACCGGGGCTCTCTGATTCCGTGGCCGATTTCACGGCGTCTCCAAGGTTATCAGCGGGGCGTCATCAAGAGCGAATCGTCCCCCGCCGCGCGGAACCATCGTCGCGGCGGGCGGTACCCCCAGTGACGTCTTAGGCTCTGCCCCATGAAGCAGCGATCGCCCTGGCTCCTGCTGGCGGCCGTCGCTGTCACCATCGCTGTCGGCGTCGGTGCCTACGTGACGCGCGACGAACGCGCTGTCCAGAATGCGGCCGTGCGCCCGGTCAAATCGAACGGGCCCCAATACGTTGCGATCGGGGATTCGTTCACATCCGGCGGACGCATCGGCGCCCTCCAGCCCGACGGCGCCGACTGCCTTCGATCGAGCCGCAACTACCCGTCGCTGGTCGCCAAGGACTTGGGATACGCCTTGCGCGACGTCAGTTGCTTCGGTGCCTCGACCAAGGACGTCCTGGAGGGTGATCCCGCCGGAGTTCCGGCCCAGGTGGCCGCCCTGAGTGACGCGACCAAGCAGGTGACGGTCAGCATTGGCGGCAACGACCTCGGCATCTTCTCCACGATGTTCCTCACCTGCGTCCGGATCTCACAACCACACAGCCCGGGGGCTCCGTGTCGGCAGCAGTTCGAGGGCCGGCTCGCCGCCAAGATGCTGCTCGTCAGCCAGCGCGTCGGCGCAGTGCTCGACAAGGTCAAAGAACTCGCCCCGAACGCATCCGTGTTGGTCGTCAACTATCTGAGCCTGATGCCGCAGGAGTCGCCCTGCGCTTTGATCCCGTTCGCCGATCGCGACGTCCTCTGGTTCGCCGGAGTTGAACAGCGGCTCTCCAATGCCGTGAAGTCGGCCGCGGAGCAGCGCGACCTCGACGTGGTCGACGCCTATGCGTTGTCCGATGACCACGGCATCTGCAGTGGCCGCGGCGCATGGGTCAACGGTCCACGACCGAAGAAACTCGATGGTCTCTTGTTCCATCCGAACGGGGTCGGCGAACGAGCCATCGCCAATGCCATCGTGGATCGCCTCCGCGACCGCAAGCCCTAGTTGAGGAGCCCTCGCGCCGACGCGACGTCGTCGTGCATCTGCGCGACGAGGGCGTCGACGGTGTCGAACGCCTCCATTCCGCGGAGCCGCTGGATGAACTCGACCCGGATCCCGCGGTCGTAGAGGTCGATCCCGCCAGGTGCGTCCAAGACGAACGATTCGACTCTGCGCTCGATGCCACCGAAGGTCGGATTGGTGCCCACCGAGATCGCCGCCTGGTGGCGCTCGGCGCCGACGACAACGAAGCCGGCGTAAACACCGTCGGGCGGCACCGCGTACCCCTCATCGACCGGCACGTTGGCGGTCGGAAAGCCGAGGTCCTTCCCGCGGCCGTCGCCGCGCTGCACGACACCAGACACCTCGTGTGGCCGGCCGAGCACGGCGGCGGCGCCGGGCATGTCCCCGGCGGCGATGCGGTTGCGCACCAGCGTCGAGCAGAGGATGTCGGATGATTCGCCGCCGACGCTGGTCGCCAGCGAAACGCCTTCGGCCGTGAACCCCGCAGCTGCGCCGGCGGCCACCAGCGTCGCGACGTCTCCCGCGGCCTGAGCACCGAAATGAAAGTTCTCCCCGACGACGACCGCAGTGGCGCGGAGCTCACCCACGATGACGCGCTCGATGAATTCGGCCGGGGTCCACCCGGCGATCTCGCGATCGAAGGCCAGCACCCGAATCTCGTCGGCGCCGTTCTCGCGCAAGAGCTCGATGCGGCGTTCCAACGTGCAGAGCAGCTTCGGGGCGTTGTCCGGCGCGAACAGGCGGGCTGGGTGGGGGTCGAATGTCACGGCGACGACCGGTCGGCCGGCTGCCGCTGCGGCGGCCAGCAGGTGCTGGTGGCCGCGGTGGACGCCGTCGAAGTTGCCGATCGTGACGACCGCCGGCTCCTCGCGCGGACGGGCGGCGACACCAGGGATGTCCCGCCAGATAGTCACGGAGGAAGGCTAACCGCTCCGCGGCGTCCGTCAGAGAAGGGGGCGCAGCGGACGCAGCAGCCATTCGCAAGCCTTGTAGCCCACGAACCGCCGGTCCCATTCCGCCGCCGTCAGCACCTCGGAGTTATCGACGTCCAGGTCGAACACCGCCGTCAGGTGGGCTGCCAGCTCGGGCCCGTGCACCTCGAGGTTGATCTCGTAGTTGCCGGTCAGACTCAGCCGGTCGATGTTCGCCGTGCCGACACTCGACCAGACACCGTCAATGGTCATGGTCTTGGCGTGCACCATCCACTCGTTGTAGCGGTGAATGCGAACGCCGGCTGCCACCAGCTCGCTGAAGAATCCGCGCGCCAGCCAGTCGGTCACCACGTGGTTGCTGATCCGCGGGAGCAGCAGCTGGACCCGAACACCACGACGGGCGGCCGCGGTGAGGGCGGCCAAGATGTCTCGATCCGGCAGGAAATACGCCGCTGTCAGCCGGATGTCCGAACTCGCCCGGTCGATGGCCTCCAGGTACATCGCCCGGATTGGGTAGGTCAGCTGGCTGGGGACGTTCCGGTGGGCACGCACACGCGGGTCCCACGTCGGAGAGCCCTCGTCTGCCAGCCGAGGCCCCGGCCCATGGACGTTCCAGAAGTCGACGAAGGCGTTGACGAGCTCCCACACCGCTTCGCCTTCGATCCGTAGGTGGGTGTCACGCCAGTCCGTCGCATACAGGCTCCCGACGTTGTACCCGCCGACGAACGCGACCCGGTCATCGACGGCCAGGATCTTGCGATGGTCCCGGCCCCACGCCCGCGGCGACAGGAACCGGACCGTGAACCGGATGACCGGGAACCGCAGTACGTGAATGGGCTTCGGGAAGCGGAGGAAGCGCGGACTGACCACGAGGTTCGCGAACGCGTCGTAGATCACGTAGACGTCCACGCCCCGTTCGGCGGCGGCCACCAGCGCGTCCTTGAAGCGTCGGCCCATGGCGTCGGACTTGATGATGTAGGTCTCGAACAGGATGCGCTCACGTGCCGAGTCGATGGCCGCCAGCATCGCGGCGAACAACTGCTCGCCGTATGTGTATGTGGTCGCCCGCGAACCGCTGCCGATGGGCACGGTTACGGGCGGGTCGATGTGTTTGTACGGCTCCGCGCCGGCGTCGCGCTTCTTCCTGCGGAACTTGGTGGCCAGCATCAGGACGACGACGATCACGATGATCGCGGTGAGCCAGCCGGCCAGCACCCACGCGACGACCTTCACGTCGTCAACTCTAGGGCGATAACTCAGACGAAGACGGCTACCGGGCGGGCGATACTGTCACGTTGCTCGTAGAGCGCCAGGAAGGTGTCGTCGGGTGCGAACAGAGCCACCGGCCCGGCAAAGCCGAGGTCGAGGCCACCGAGCTTGCGCCCGTGACGAACGGCTTGTGCGGTTGCGTCATCCAGCGCAAGGGTCGGGAAAGCCGCCCGGGCAGCTTCGGCCAACGGGATGAGCGCGAATTCCGACTCCAACTGCTCCAGCGTCACGGCGTCGTCGAGCCTGAAGCTGCCCACACGGGTCCGCCTCAACCTCGTGAGGTGCCCGCCGACGCTGAGCGCAGAACCGAGGTCGCGGGCCAGGGCGCGGACGTAGGTGCCAGTGGAGCAGACGACGTGTACGTCGACGTCCGCGACCTTGCCGCAGCGCACGTCGCGCGCTTCGAAGACGGACACGGTCACAGGGCGAGCCGGGAGGTCAACCTTCTCCCCCGCGCGAACACGGGCATAGGCGCGCCTGCCGTCGACCTTGATCGCCGAGACGGCGGTGGGGACCTGACCGATGTCGCCCGTCAGCGGCCGGATCGCGGCACGAATCTGCTCGGCCGTCAGGTGAGCCGCATCGGCCGTCGCGACGATGTCGCCTTCGGCGTCGTCGGTCACCGTCGACTGCCCCAGCCGGATCGTTGCGTCGTACGCCTTGTCGGCCAGTTGCAGGTGCC
>DATLCL010000135.1:0-20266 GCA_035526415.1 Aeromicrobium sp. | reverse complement strand
GGGCATGTTCTCGCGACGATCGGCTCGAAGGAACTGATCGGCAACCTGCCGGCGCAGCTTGGGCTCGGGCCGAACGATCTCGTTGTCGTCCCCGAACTCGCATATCCGACTTACGAGGTTGGCGCTCGGTTCGCCGGCTGCCGCGTCATCGCCGCTGATTCGACGGTGGCGCTCGGACCGGAGCGCCCGGCGCTCGTTTACGTCAACTCGCCGGCCAACCCGCACGGCAAGGTCCTCGGTGCCGATCACCTGCGCAAGCTGGTCGCATGGACGCGCGAGCGTGGAGCATTGCTCGTCAGCGACGAGTGCTACCTCGAGTTCGGCTGGCAGGCCGAGCCCGCCACGGTCCTTCATCCCGACATCAACGGCGGATCGCTCGACGGCATCCTTGCCGTCCACTCAGCCTCCAAGCGGTCGAACTTGGCCGGCTATCGGGCGGCGTTCGTGGCCGGTGATGCGTCGGTCGTCGCCGAGCTGCTGGCGGTCCGCAAGCACCTCGGCTTCATGATGCCGGCGCCGATTCAGGCCGCCTTGGCCGCAGTCCTCGCCGACGACGCGCATGTCGACGAGCAGCGGGAAAGGTACCGCGAGCGGCGGGCCGCCCTCCGAAAGGCATTCGAGCGGGCCGGTTTCCGCATTGACGACTCCGAGGGCTCGCTCTATCTCTGGGCCACTCGTAACGAGCCCTGCCGCGACACCGTCGCCTGGCTGGCAGAGCTGGGCATCCTCGTCGCACCGGGAGAGTTTTACGGGCCGGCTGGCGCGCAGCACGTACGCGTCGCATTCACCGCGCCCGACGAGCGGATCGCCGCCGCCGTCGCCCGTCTCACTGCGTAATCCGCGAATCTGCGGCCACGTGGAACGTCGTATCAGCGGCAAGTGAGTGCGATCTGGCGCCGGCCTTCGGCTGGCGGGCAAGGACGAAGGTGGGCCCGAGTGGACACGGATCTTTAGACGTTCGTGCTGCTATGGCGGCCTTAACAACAAACCATCCGGGTCGAGGACGCAGCCATGTCTAAAGATGCGTCCCAATCGAGCGAACCTCGGTGCGATCGCGCGGCTTGGGGACGCGTCACGGCTGCATACGAATGACCACCCGATCCGGCCGCGCGGCCGGCGACGGGCGCCAGCCGTCCGGCGAGTCGGCTGCAGACCACTGCTGTCCGTCAAAGCTCACGGCCGAGATCTGCAACCGGGCGGCGTTGCCGACGGCGTAGTGCGCCAGGCCCCATCCGCGGGCCTCGACATCGGGGGCCGCTCCGGTCAGCGGCAGGACGACGGCGGTGTTCGACGTCCTGATCGGAATTTGCCCGAACGCGGCGAGGAGATCGGTGCTGACCGCGGCGGTCAGCCCGCCGCCGGTCGGGTTGATGCTGCAACTGAATGCCGCAATGCTGTATCCGCGGAGCGCCGACGCCAATGCCCGTGCGGCGTTCTCGTGCTGCGCGTAGGCACCCGCAAACCCCGAGAGCTGCACCTTCTGCGCGGCGTCCGTGATGATCATCGTCTCGTAGCCCTCTACCTTTACGAGCGCGTTATAGAAGGCGTTGATCGCGTAAGTCGGATTCATCAGCTGCTCCTGCGTTCCCCAGCCCTGTGAGGGCCGCTGCTGGAACAGGCCGACCGAGTCACGGTCGCCATAGTCGATGTTGTGAATCCGCGACTCCTGGAACGCCGTCGCGATCGCGATCGTTGTGGCCCGCGGTGGGAGCCCGCGGCGCTGCGCGATGGCCGACATCAGCGTCGCCCAGCGCGCCTGCTCGATGTCGATCTGCGCATGGGTGGCGCCGACGTCGGCCGTGCAGTACTCGCCACGCACAGGCTGCCGATCGGTCAGCACGATGGCGACGAGGGTGCCGGCGGCGACCAGCGCCCCGAGCAACACCCAGCGCAGTTTCATCGGCGGTCAGTTCGCGTGCAGGTCGGCGTTCAGCTCGATGCCGACGCGCTCGCCGCGTGGCCGGGCCTCGAGTGCGCCGGTCTCGGAATTGACCAGGAACAGCAGTCCGTCCTGCCCAGAAAGCTCGGCCGCGTTGACGATGCGGCCGTCGGGAAGCGTCACCTTGCTGCCGGCCGTCACGTAGGTGCCGGCCGCAACGACGCAGTCGTTGCCGAGCGAGATGCCGATGCCTGAATTGGCCCCGAGCAGGCTGTTCTCGCCGACGCTGATGACCTCGGCGCCACCACCGGAGAGCGTCCCCATGATCGACGCCCCGCCGCCGACATCTGATCCATCGCCGACGACGACGCCAGCCGAGATGCGGCCTTCGACCATGGCCGTGCCGAGGGTGCCGGCGTTGAAGTTGACGAATCCTTCGTGCATGACGGTGGTGCCCTCGGCGAGGTGAGCTCCCAGTCGCACGCGGTCTGCGTCGGCGATCCGCACGCCGGAGGGAACGACGTAGTCGGTCATCCGGGGGAACTTGTCGACGCTGGTCACCGACACGACCTTGCCGGCGGCCCGGGCCCGGGCGCGGACCCGCTCGAAGCCGGGCACGGCGCACGGGCCGATGGAGGTCCAGACGACGTTGCTCAGAAGGCCGAAGATCCCGGTGAGGTCGATGCTGTGCGGCTTCACCAGGCGGTGGGACAGCAGGTGGAGTCGCAGGTAGACGTCGTAGGCGTCGGCCGGCGGCTCCTGCAGATCGTCGATGGCCGTGCGGATGACGATGGTGCGGACCTGACGGATCGGGTCGTCTCCGGACAGTGCGGTCAGCTCGTCGGGCTCGTGATGGCCGCGCTCCGGTACCGCGCCCAGGTGGGGCTGGGGGTACCACGCGTCAAGCACCGTGCCCTCCCATGTGACGGTGGCGACGCCCCACGCATGCGCGCCGGGATGTCCGCCCTGTTCTGGCTGCGCGTTCTCCATGGCCACACGGTATCGGCCATCCCACAGCGGCTCTGCCAGCCATGGGAGAGTTGGCGCATGGCTGTGTCGGACAGTTCTGGACCGAACTCCTCCGGGCGAGGCGTCGTGGGTCTCGACCTGTCGCGTGACGTTGTCGCCCTGACGGCCGACCTCGTCGACATTGCCTCCGAGAGCCGAAACGAGCAGGCGATCTGCGACGCCGTGAGTGCGGCGCTCTCCGGCTTCGCCCACCTCTCGGTCGAGCGTGACGGCAACACCCTCGTTGCCCGGACGGATCTTGGGCAGGACCAACGCGTGGTGATCGCAGGCCACTTGGACACGGTCCCGGCCAACGACAACTTCCCGTCGCGATTGGTCGGCGACGAGCTGTGGGGCCTCGGCAGCTGCGACATGAAGGGCGGCGTGGCGATCGGGCTTCGCCTTGCCGCGCTCGCCGCGGCCGCGCGGCGTGATGTCACGTTCGTGTTCTACGAGTGCGAGGAGATCGAGCGCGTCCACAACGGGCTCGGCCGCATCGCGCGCGAGCGACCCGAGCTGCTGGCCGCCGACTTCGCGATCCTGATGGAGCCGACCGGCGGCCGGATCGAAGCCGGCTGTCAAGGGACGCTGAGGGCCGAGGTCGTGACGCACGGCGTCCGGGCCCACTCCGCACGCGCCTGGATGGGAGAGAACGCGATTCACGCGGCCGGCGAGATCCTGACGCGATTGAATGACTACCAGCCGCGACGGGTCGAGGTCGACGGACTCGAGTTCCGCGAAGGCCTGAACGCCGTTGGCATTCGCGGGGGAGTCGCGGGCAACGTCATCCCTGACGAGGCCGTGGTGATCGTGAACTTCCGGTTTGCTCCGGACCAGTCCGAGGACGACGCCGCCGATCACGTCCGGGATGTGTTCAAGGGCTTCGATGTCACGATCGTTGATTCGGCGCCAGCGGCCCGGCCAGGCCTGACGCTTCCAGCGGCCGCCGCATTCGTCGCGGATTTGGGCGTCGAGGTCGCGCCGAAATTCGGCTGGACCGATGTTGCGCAGTTCACGCAGCTCGGCATCCCGGCGGTGAACTTCGGTCCAGGAGATCCGACGCTGGCGCATCGTGCCGACGAACGGGTGCCGGTGGATCAGCTCCGAGCCGTCGAAGCCGCGATGGCGCGCTGGCTGCTCAAGTAAGCCCGTCCGCGGCCGCTGCGGGGCTCGAAACCACTTTCGATCGCTCCGGCGCGCCACCCACGAAACATCAGGCCCAGTTCTTACCGTGAATCGTATGAGTGCAGCTGAATCCGAGCGCCAGCACCGGGCGACCCGTTCGGGCCGATGCATTGCCGCTGCCGGTCTCGTCGCCGTCATGGCCACGCTGACGATCCTCGCTTTCGCCGTGGGTATCAGTGCCGGTCTCGTCGTAGTCCTCAACCTGATCCTCGGCAGCTTGGCCGCTGCACTTCTCCATTCGGTCATCCTCGAGGTGCGCCAGACCTCTGCTCGGGACCGCGCGGAACTCGCCGCGCGCATGGCGACGCAGGCGCGCGAACGCTCCCAGGAGCACATCAAGTTCGCAACCCTGATGGGCCGCCAACTTCAGGCCGCTCGCGCCGAAGGCGCCCAGCTGGGCGCACGGGTGCGCGAGCTCGAAGCCCGGCTCAGTGAAGCTGAGATTGAGCTCGCCCAGGTGCGTGATGCGCTCTGGATCAGCGAAGCCGCTGAAAAGCGCGCCCGTGCCGCCCTCGTCAACGCCGAGCAGGAGGGACAAGCGGGCCGTCACCTGCGTCCCGCCTGATCACGCCCCATCGGGCCAGAGTGAGTTCGCTGGACCCTGTGCGAATCGATTGGATTCATGCGCGATAATGGTCTGTGCGCGTCACGCCGTACGGCGACGACGTCCTGGACGAGAGGGGAATCGATGGCGGCCATGAAGCCGCGGACCGGCGACGGTCCGCTGGAGGTCACCAAAGAGGGTCGGTGCATCGTCATGCGCGTTCCGCTGGAAGGCGGCGGCCGGCTCGTTGTGGAACTCAACAACGAGGAAGCGTCGAACCTCGGCGAAGCACTCAAGGCTGTCTGACCCATCCCCATGCGTGGACTCACCGTTCGGTGGTCGCTTGTCGATGCTCCATCCGAGGCGCTCGACGAGCTCCGCGACTATGTTGACGACGTATCGCACGCCCGCTTCAGCGTGCTGTCGGGCCTGCGGTTCAAGACGTGGCGGGCGCGTTCCGGCGAGTGGTTCGAAGGCACGTACGCCTTTGCCGATGAAGCCGCACGGGCCGAATTCCAAGCCGGATTCGCGGCCGGTGCAGCGGACTCAGCGGTGAGCAAGATCCTCGGCCGTGCGCCGAGTCTGATCGAACCGTGCGAGGTCATCGCGGTGGCCGAGGGCGCCGCGGGATTCGAACCCTCGTCGAGGCTCGACTAAGCACTCAGTCGGCGTCGCCGGCCAGTTGAGCCAGCAGCAGTCCGTCGCCGGTCGGCAGGAGCAGCGGCAGGAGCTCGTCGTCATCGGCCACCTGGCGCAACAGGTTGCGAATGGCTGACGTGTCGGGATCCCGTTGACTCGGGTCGGCGACGCGATCGTGCCACAGCGCGTTGTCGAACGCGATGACACCACCGGGCCGCACCAGCCGTTTGGCCTCGAGCAGGTACTCGCTGTACTCGGTCTTGTCGCCGTCGATGAAGACCAGGTCGTAGCCGTCGCTGTTGAGGCGCGGCGCGACGTCGAGAGCCGACCCGGTGATCAGCCGGAAACGCTGGGGGGCGATGCCGGCTTCGGTAAACGTCTCACGAGCAAGCCGCTGATGCTCTGCCTCGCGATCGATGCTCGTCAGGACACCGTCAGGCGTCAGGCCGCGCAGCAGCCAGAGGCCGGAAACGCCAGCACCCGTGCCGAACTCGGCGACCTGCTTGGCGCCGAGCAACGAGGCGAGGAACTGGAGGGCGGCACCCGATGCGGTACCGATGGGAACGGCGCCCACCTCGGTCCCACGCTGCCTTGCGGCGGCCAGAAGTGAATCTTCGGGGACGTACGCCTCGACATACGCGAGGCTCTCTGCGCTGGTGATGACCGGGTCCTCTTTCTGGGCTTCCGCACAGCCTGGTCTGGGCTTCGCCTCAGCATAGTGTGACGAAGATGACCGTGCAGATTGCGGAACACCACCAGCGTTTCGTTCGTTGACAACGACAGATGGCCGAGAATCGGTCCTGAAGGGCAGTGCAGACATGAGTGAGCAAGCGGTGACCGACTCGGAGGACACAGTGCTTATTTCAGGACTTCTTTCAGGGCTTTCCCCCTCCGGACTCTCGGAGCGATCCGCGGAGTGGGCTGCGATCGTGGCCGAGCACTCCGCTCGGGTCTACCGCCTCGCCTACCGCTTGACTGGCAATCGGCAGGATGCCGAAGATCTCACGCAAGACGTCTTCGTGCGCGTGTTCCGTTCGCTCGACTCGTTCCAGCCGGGCAACTTTGCCGGCTGGCTGCATCGCATCACGACCAACCTCTTCCTTGACCGCGCTCGGCGCGCTGCTCGGATCCGCATGGATGGGTTCGCCGACGGCGCCGAGAATCAGCTTCTCGGCAATCACGTGCTGCCCGAGGACGCGGTCCACGACGCCGGTTTCGACCCGGACGTCGAAGCGGCGCTCGCGTCCCTGCCGGAGAAATTCCGCGTGGCCGTCGTGCTCTGCGACGTCGAAGGACTGTCGTATGACGAGATTGCTGACGTGCTCGGAGTCAAGGTCGGAACGGTGCGTTCACGGATTCACCGCGGTCGCATGCAGTTGCGCGATGCCCTGGCGCACCGTGCTCCGTCGCGCGACCGGACCAGGTTCCTCGGTCCGGTCGGCATCTGATGGCTCATCTCGGGGAAGAGATCGCCGCCTACGTTGACGGTCAGCTTTCACCCGAGGCGGCGAGCAAGGCGGACGCGCACTTTGCGCGGTGCGAGCGATGCCGGCGATCGCTGGAGCAGCAGCGTGCACTCAAGGCGCGCATCGGAGGCTCGGCGAGCAACGCGCCGCCGCCGCCGACGCTGCTTGCGTCGCTGGAGGACGTGCCGACGTCGCCCGGACGCAGCTACAGCCTGGTGCCTAGCGCCATCGGCGCGGCGATGGTGCTCGTCGGGGCATCGCTCGTCGTCGTCGCAGCTGCCTACGCACTGGCGCCCACTACCCGCGCGGCCGATCCCGTCCGGCCGGCATTCGATCGTTTTGCCACGCTGGCATCGTCGGTGAGCACCCCCGGGCGCCATCTGTCGTCGGCCGACATGGACGAGTTGGACGAGTCCGGCTGGCCGAGCCAGAAGAGCCTCGGGCCCGGCTTCGTCCGGGTCGACGGGCACCTGCACGAGAATCGTGAGGTTGTTGCCCAGGTATACGTCGGCTACGGCGAGTCCGTCTTGCTGTTCGAGCAGGTCGGAACACTCGATGACGGCGCCATGAAGTCGTTCGAGCGCCATCTCGTCGCTGATCGCCTCGTGTGGGTGCGCGAAGGGCAGCCGCGCATCGTCACCTGGGATTCCGACGGGATGATCTACACCGTCGTCAGCGACCTACCCGATCAGCACCTGGGCCAGTTCCTCGAGGATCTGCCGGCACCGCCGAAGGAGCCGACGGTGCTCGACCGCGTCCGCTCCGGTCTGGTGCGGATGAGTTCCTGGCCGTAACGGGCCGCTAAGTTGCGTCCGGATCGACCGGTGGGAGATCGCCGGCTCGCGGGAGTTCCGGCGTTGGCGCGGGCGGGATCGCCGCGGGGGAGTCGTCCAAGAACGTACGGCGGACAACTTCGCGTGGGTCGAGATCTCGCAGCTCGAGGCCGGACAGGTCATGGCCGAACTCGCGGCCAAGGTCGTCCTTGGCGTCTTGCGCCATGCGGCGCACCGTGCGGACGAGCCGCGCCGACTGGCGGGCGAATTCGGGCAATTTGTCCGGGCCGAACACCAAGACGCCGACGATCCCGATCAAGATGATCTCCGACCACCCCATGCCGAACATCGGACGCGGTCCTTCGGCTACCGGCCGGCCGGCGACAAGCCCAGCTGCATTCCGGCGAGACCACGCGAACGCCCCATGAGCTGGTCGGCGACCTCCTGCAGCGCCTTGGAAGCCGCGGCGTCCGGATGAGTCGCAATGATCGGCATGCCTGTGTCGCCGCCTTCGCGCAGCTTCGGGTCGAGTGGGATTTCGCCCAGGACTGGCACCTCGTAGCCGAAGCGCTCGCTGAGCGTGGCCGCCACTCGCTGGGCACCACCCGAGCCGAAGATCTCCAGCCGCTGGCCGGCGCCGGTCTCGCTGCCGGTGTCGAGGTACGACATGTTCTCGACGACTCCGACGACCCGCTGATGCAGCATCGACGCCATCGTGCCGGCGCGCTCGGCGACGCTGGCTGCGGCCGCTTGGGGCGTGGTCACGACGACGACCTCGGCGTTGGGCAGATGCTGCCCGAGGCTGATGGCCATGTCGCCGGTGCCCGGCGGAAGGTCGAGCAGCAGCACGTCGAGGTCACCCCAGAACACGTCGCTGAGCATCTGGACGAGGGCGCGGTCGAGCATCGGGCCGCGCCACGCGACGACCTGGTCCTTGCGTGGCTTGAGCATGCCAATGCTGATGACGCGGATGTCGGTTCCCGACGGTGTCTCGACCGGCACCGGCATGATCATCTCTTCGACCTGCGTGGGACGGCTGTCGCCGACGCCCAGCATGTCCGGGATCGAGTGGCCGTAGATGTCGGCGTCGATAAGGCCGACCTTCAGGCCGCGGTTGGCCATCGCGATCGCAAGGTTCACCGTTACCGACGACTTGCCGACGCCGCCCTTGCCCGAGGCAATGGCGAACACCTTGGTCAGTGACCCGGCTTGGGCGAACAGGATCTCCCGCTGGCTCTGGCCGCCGCGGAGGTTCGTCTGCATGGACTTGCGCTGCTCGTCGGTCATGACGCCGAGCTCGACCGAGATCTGCGCATCCGGTGCGACGGCCGCGATGGCCTTGGTGACGTCGCCGGTGAGCCGCTCCTTCATCGGGCAGCCGGCGACCGTGAGCAGGATCTTCGCGGTGATGGAGGATCCGTCGATGATGACGTCGTCGACCATGCCGAGATCGGTGATCGGGCGCTTGATTTCGGGGTCGTTGACCTTCGCGAGCGCTTCACGGACCAGTTCGACGGTGGGGGACGGCATGCCTCCCATCGTACGTGTGCGAGTCAGGCCGATTCGTCGCCGTCCGCGTCGGCCCGTTCCAGTGACTCCAAGAGGCCACGAAGTTCTGAGCGCAAGAAGTCGCGGGTGGCGACTTCGCCCAAGCCGAGGCGCAGGCTGGCGACCTCCCGAGCGAGGAACTCCATGTCCGCATGCGATTGGGCGTTGGCCTCGCGGTCTTGCTTCTGCTGGACCCGGTCACGCGCCTCCTGCCGGTTTTGTGCCAACAGGATCAGCGGCGCGGCATACGAAGCCTGCAACGAGAGCATGAGCGTCAGGAAGATGAAAGGGTACTCGTCCCAACGTGTCCGGTCCGGCCCGCCTGGGGCGTTCCAAGCGACCCAGATCACGACGAACACCGTCATCCAGCCGAGGAACCGCGCGGTTCCCATGAACCGCGCAAACGACTCGGCAAACCTGCCGAGTCGATCGGAGTCGGACGGGGGTCGGAAGGAGCGCCGGCGGACGCTGGGCTGGTCGAGGCGGGAACGTTCAGCCACGGCTCATCACCGTCCCGGCATCGTTTTCGCGCCAGCCTTCGGGCAGGAGGTGGTCGAGGACGTCGTCGATGGTGACAGCGCCAAGCAGGTGTGACCCTTCGTCAACCACCGGCAACGCCACGAGGTCGTAGGACGCGAGTTGGCTGGCCACCTGTTCCAGGGTGGAGTCGGCGCGTGGCCATTCGATGTCGGCGTCGAGGAGCCCGCCGACGAGATTGGAGGGTGGTTCCCGGAGCAGGCGCTGGAAGTGCACGACGCCGAGGAATCGCCCGGTCGGCGTTTCGAGCGGGGGGCGGCAGACGTAGACCATCGAGGCCAGCGCCGGACGCAGATCACTGTTGCGGATCCGGGCCAGGGCTTCGGCGATAGTGGCCTCCGGGCCGACGATGACCGGCTCCGGCGTCATCATGCCGCCAGCGGTGCGGTCTTCGTAGGTGAGCAGGCGGCGGACGTCTTCGGCGTCCTCCGGCTCCATCATCGCCAGCAGCTTCTCGGAGGTGGCCTGGGGGAGTTCAGCCAGCAGGTCCGCGGCGTCGTCGGGATCCATCTCCTCCAGAACGTCGGCCGCGCGCTCCTGGTCAAGGACGAGTAGCAACTCGACCTGGATGGCGTCGGGAAGTTCTTCGAGGACGTCGGCCAATCGCTCGTCGCCCAGTTCCTTGACGACCTGCTGGCGGCGCAGGGGAGTGAGGTCGGTCAGCGCGTTGGCGAGGTCGGCCGCACGCATCTCGTCCATCGTTGCGAGCAGGTGAGTCGCGCCCTGCTTCGAATCCTCGGTGGTGAGTCCGGTGACGTCGCTCCAGTCGAGGACGTGGAGCTGGCCGCGTCGGCCGAAGCGGGTGGAGCCTTCGTGGACGGCAACGTCGGCGACATGCCAGTCGCGCCGCGAGTCCTCGACCATGGAGAGGTCATAGACGGTGCCGCGTCGGCCGTCGCCGAAGGTGACCGCCCGGTCGAAGAGTTCGTGCATGGCGAGGGTCTCAGCGCGATGCTTTTCGAACTTGCGCAAGTTCAGGACGCCGGTGGTGATGACTTGGCCTGAGTCGAGGGAGGTGACGCGGGTGATCGGAAGGAACACGCGACGACGTCCCAAGACCTCGACCACCAAGCCGACCACGCGCGGCCGCTCACGGTCGGTGCGCACGGCGACAACAACGTCGCGAAGCTTGCCCACCGGATCGCCCGCGGGGTCGAAAACACCCTGCCCGACAATGCGGGACAAGAAGATCCGACCGTGTGCTGAGCTCACCCTGAAACCCTACCGAGGATTGAGCGGAGAGATGTGAGCGCTCGCGCTCACATCCGGAGCGATTGACGACGCCGCCGCGCCCAGATTCGCACAGTCGACGCGAGGCATGACGCTTCGTTATTTCGCGGGCGGAGCTAATGTCAAAACCACTGGGGCTCCCTCACAAAGAGACCCAAGTGCGCGCCCCCGACGCCCTTCCACCCGAGCGGAAGCAAGCGACGGGGGCGTGTCACGTCGCCGGCAGGCGCCTGCGCAGCCATCAGAGGCGCTTCGCCGCTTCGCGGCTCGTGCAGGGGGGACCCCCCACGGCCCAGTCCGATGTGCGATGCACGCAAGATCGGGCCGACCTCTGGCCGACCCGATCTTTCGTACACCCCCAGGGACTCGAACCCTGAACCTGCTGATTAATGGTCCGCAGATGCGGCTATCCCGAACGAAGTGCGCGCCGGGCCCGGCTGGCCGCACGGCGCCACAGGGGTGCGGACTTGGAATTGGACTTGGACTTCGGCGTCACCGCGGCTTTGACCTTGCGGCGGAAGACCGCCCGGATCGACCGCGGACTGTCGTCGATACGGATCTCGTCAAAGGACCGATCGGTGCGCATCAACACATCAACGACCAGCGCGACGTGCGGCAACCTCAACTGGTCTTCGGTGTAATTCAGACCCGTTTCCGGACGGATCCTGGGGTTCAACGTAGGACTCCCGTTGAACGTCCACGTCATGTCGTCGAACACGATGTATCCGCCGGGCTTGATCATCTGCTTGAGGACCGACACGGCCGCGGCATCGTGCAGGAACTGGTGCGCGCCGTCGAGGTAGACGAAATCGAAGACCTTGGTCGACTGCTTTGCGCTGCGCAGTTCACGGAGCCACACGGCGAGCTCCCATGCATAGCTGCCATACAGCTTGGGCTCGTTGGAGTGATTGACGAATGTGATGCCCTCTGCCTCAGGCAGCTCTTCGAGATCACTGATCAGCTCGGTCACCGGCTCGGTGCGATCGAACAGGTGGAGTTCATCCGATGGGCCGAGAATGCGCACGAACTGCACCGTGCTGGCGCCAATGCCGACGCCCACCTCGGCTGCCACGACGGGACCGGCGGCGGCAGCCTTGACCCGAGTCAGAATCTCGACGGCTTCTGGGGAGCCGACAGAAATCGACTCCATCCCCGGAGTGTTCAACTTCTCAAGCATGGCGACCCCTCGCGGTATGACCGGGCCGCCACAATGCCGGCCCAAAGTCCGAGCATGGGAGGTTCGGACTCGCGATCTCCGCGATGCGAACGATGCACGCTGCCACCTGCGCCGATGCCCCAAGAGCGTCGAGAATATCAGGTGGTCACTCGCAACCGAAGTAACACACGAAGGTGGTACACCCCCAGGGACTCGAACCCTGAACCCGCTGATTAAGAGTCAGCTGCTCTGCCAATTGAGCTAGGGGTGCTCGGCCAGGGCTGCGGCCCTTTGCTTGGCGCGACCAGCAACTTTAGCAGTACGTCGCCGGCGTCTCGAAACCACAGATTCGCTGGCGACGACGCAGTGTGAGCCGCACGTTGGCGGGGTACGCGCATGGTGTGGAGGACGAGGCGCCCAGCGCCGCCCCCTGGGTTCCCGAGGGGCGCTCGCTCGCGCGTCTCAGGTCGGCTGCCACGGCCTGTCAGGGGTGCGAACTGTGGCACGACACGACGCAGACGGTCTTCTCTACCGGTCCTCGTGACGCCGTCTTGATGTTGGTCGGCGAGCAGCCCGGCGACGTCGAGGATCGTGAGGGCGAAGTGTTCGTCGGTCCGGCGGGCCGGATCCTCGACCAGGCCCTCGAACGTGCCGGCATCGAACGCGATTCGGTCTACCTCACGAATGCGGTCAAGCACTTTCGGCACGAAAATCGCGGCAAGCGTCGCATCCACCAGAAGCCGGCGGTTGCGCACATCGTCGCCTGCCGGCCGTGGCTGGCCGCGGAGGTCGCGATCGTGAGACCCGACGTCGTCGTGGCGATGGGTTCCGTGGCTGCCCGGTCCGTCCTCGGGCGACCGGTCAAGATCAACGACGAGCGCGGACAGTGGTTGGGCGAGGAAGAGGCGTCGATCAGTCCCGACGTGGCCGTGATGGTCACCACCCATCCCTCGGCCGTATTACGCCTACGCGGCCTCGACGATCCGGGGTTGGCCCGACGCGAACTGAACACGCTCGTCCGGGACCTGCGTCGGGCGTCGCGTCGGACGTAGCGCCTCAGCGAACATGCGGGCACCATCGTCGGGAGTGCGGGAATACCGACGATGGTTGAACGTTGAACTACTGTGGAACCGACTTGAGGAGCTCGAGATGCCTGCTGTCTCCGTTGACGACTGGACCGTCCTACCGCGCACTGTGGCCGCCCGCCCGGACGCTGAGGACCGCGCGCCCATCAGCGTCACGACGGCGCCGCGCGGCTACGAGGGCGAAGGCTTCCCAGTGCGCCGGGCATTTGCCGGTGTCGACCCGCAGCATCTTGACCCGTTCATCCACCTCGATCAGATGGGCGAAGTCGAATACGCGCCGGGCGAGCCCAAGGGAACGCCATGGCACCCGCACCGCGGCTTCGAGACCGTCACCTACATCATCGACGGTGTCTTCGATCACCAGGACAGTCATGGCGGGGGCGGTTCCATCACCGACGGCGACACGCAGTGGATGACTGCCGGCAGCGGCCTGCTTCACATTGAGGCGCCACCGGAGTGGATGGTCGCCAAGGGCGGCCTGTTCCACGGCTTCCAGCTGTGGGTCAACCTGCCCAAGCGCAGCAAGTGGCTGCCGCCGCACTACCAGGACATCCGTGCCAGCCAGGTCGGCCTGGGCGCGTCGCACGATGCCGGAGCGCTCATCCGTGTCATCGCGGGTGAGGTCGACGGCATCAAGGGTCCGGGCAGCACGCACACCCCGATGACGATGGTCCATGCCACCGTCGCGCCCGGCGCGGAGATGACGATCCCGTGGCGCACCGACTTCAACGCGCTCGTCTACGTCATGAACGGGGACGGCTACGTCGGCAAGGAACGCCGCCGTGTCGGCACGGGCCAGCTCGCGGTGCTCGGCCACGGTGAGACCATCACCGTCGGCGCAGATCAGGTCCAAGAGGGCCGTCACCCGGCGCTGGATGTCGTCATCCTCGGCGGCGAACCGATCCGCGAGCCGATCGCGTGGGCCGGTCCGTTCGTCATGAACACCCGGGCCGAAGTGCTGCAGGCCTACGAAGACTTCCAAAAGGGCAAACTCGGGACGATTCCGCACGCCGAGGTCCGCGGCGAGTACTTGGGGGGCTAGCAGCGGTCACCTGAACGGGTGGGGCCGGTGGTGCGGGACGGGCTTACGCGGGACAGGCTGTCGCACTAGGCTCTGTCGCATGGTGGACCAATCTGGAAAGCCTCGATACGTCGGGGCCATAGACCAGGGGACGACAAGCACCCGCTTCATGGTGTTCGACCACGATGGGCGCGAGATTGCACGACATCAGCTCGAGCATGACCAGATACTTCCTGCCGCCGGGTGGGTTGAGCATGATGCGGCGCAGATCTGGGATCGGACCCAGACCGCGGTTACCGGTGGTCTGCGTGCGGCTGGAATCACCGCCGCCGACCTCGCTGCCGTCGGCATCACCAACCAGCGCGAGACCACGGTGGTGTGGAACCGTGCCACCGGACAGCCATACGCGAACGCCATCGTCTGGCAGGACACCCGCACCGACGAGTTCGCCCAACAGTTGGACGCTGACGGTCACGGCGACCTGATTCGAAAGCGTGCCGGACTCCCGCCTGCCGCGTACTTCTCCGGCGGCAAGATCGTCTGGCTGCTTGACCACATTCCCGGGCTCCGGTCCGACGCCGAGGCCGGCGACGCGCTGTTCGGGACGATGGATTCTTGGCTGATCTGGAACCTCACTGGCGAACACGTCACCGACGTCACCAACGCCAGCCGCACGATGCTGATGAACCTGGAGACGCTCGACTGGGACGACGAGCTCCTGGCCATCTTCGGGGTGCCACGCGAGATGTTGCCGCGCATCGCGTCGTCGTCCGAGGTGTATGGCAACACCGATGAGTCCGGGCCATTCGAGGCCGAGGTTCCGATCGCCGGCGACCTCGGTGACCAGCATGCCGCGCTCGTCGGCCAAGCCTGCTTCGCGCCCGGCACGCTCAAGAACACTTACGGCACTGGCAACTTTCTTGTGCTCAACACGGGCGAGAAGATCGTCCGCTCCGCGCGCGGCCTTCTGACCACGGTCGGCTACAAGTTCGGCGATGCACCTGCCGTGTACGCGCTGGAGGGTTCGATCGCCGTCACCGGTTCGGCCGTTCAATGGCTGCGCGACCAACTGGGCATCATCGAGCACTCGGCCGACGTTGAGTCGCTCGCGATGCAGGTTCCGGACAACGGCGGTATCGCCTTCGTCCCGGCCTTCTCCGGACTGTTCGCGCCGTACTGGCGCCCGGACGCGCGCGGCGCGATCGTCGGATTGTCCCGGTTCAACACCAAGGAGCACCTCGCCCGCGCGACGCTCGAGTCGATCTGCCACCAGAGCGCCGACGTGGTGACCGTCATGGTCGAGGAGGCCGATCTGGAGCTCACCGAACTCAAGGTCGACGGTGGGATCACCCAGAACATCCTCTGCATGCAGACCCAAGCCGACTTGCTCGGAGTCGACGTCGTCCGGCCGGAAGTGGCCGAGACCACGGCGCTCGGTGCCGCCTACGCCGCCGGGCTGGCCGTCGGGTTCTGGAAGAACACCGACGAACTCGCGGCCAACTGGGCCGAAGACCAACGCTGGACGCCGAACATCGACCAGGGCGCGCGCGATGCCGCCCGGGCTCAGTGGGCCAAGGCAGTCGAACGGTCGCTCGGCTGGGTGTAACAGCCTGGCTGACGCGGGTTTGACAGACTGACGCCATGCGTTCGGTTGCCCTGTCTCCGCAGAATCGCCAAGCTGCGCTCGACGCCATGCGCGCCGAACCACTCGACATCCTCGTCGTAGGCGCCGGCGTGGTCGGTGCGGGCATCGCGCTCGACGCCGCCACCCGCGGCCTCAGCGTCGGGCTGGTCGAGGCGCGCGACTTTGCGTCGGGTACGTCCAGCCGGTCCAGCAAGCTCATCCACGGTGGCCTGAGATACCTCGAGATGCTCGACTTCCGACTCGTGGCCGAGGCGCTAGGCGAGCGGGCGCTGCTGCTGGAGAAGCTGGCACCTCACCTGGTGCGCCCGGTGCCGTTCGTCTACCCGCTGACGCACTACGGCTGGGAGCGGTTGTACGCCGGAGCCGGCGTGATGCTCTACGACACGATGGGGTACCTGTCGGGGCGGTCGCGGGGCGTGCCCCACCACCGTCACCTCAGCCGCCGTGGCGCGCGGCGGATCATTCCCTCACTTCGCCACGACGCCCTGACCGGCGCGATCTACTACTTCGACGGACAGGTCGACGACGCCCGGCACACCATGTTCCTTTCCCGCACTGCGGCCGCCTACGGAGCACACGTGGCCAGTCGCACGCGTGTCACCGAACTCCAGCGGGAAGGTGATCGGGTCACCGGCGCCCGTGTCTCCGACCTGGAGACCGGCGACGAATTCGACATCGCGGCCAAGCAGGTCATCAACGCCACCGGGGTGTGGACCGACGAGACCCAGGCGTTGGCGGCGGAGCGCGGGCAGTTCCACGTGCGCGCGTCGAAGGGGGTGCACCTGGTCGTCCCGCGTGACCGCATTCGTGGCGAGGCCGGCCTGATCCTGCGGACCGAGAAGTCGGTGCTGTTCGTCATCCCATGGGAGCGGCACTGGATCATCGGCACGACGGACACCGACTGGAACCTGTCGAAGGACCACCCGGCTGCCAGCGCCAAGGACATCGACTACCTGCTCGACCACGTCAACCGGTTCCTCGTCGAGCCCCTGACCCACGACGACGTTCAGGGCGTCTACGCCGGCCTCCGGCCACTGCTGGCCGGAGAAGACGCGTCGACCAGCCAGCTCAGCCGTGAACACGCCGTATCGACGGCCGTCAAGGGCCTCACCGTCATCGCCGGCGGCAAGTACACGACGTACCGCGTGATGGCGAAGGACGCCGTTGACGCGGCCGTCACCCAGTTGGCGTCGTCACTCGACCGGCGCGTGCCGGAGTGCTGCACGGAGGATGTGCCGCTGCTCGGAGCCGATGGCTACGAGGCGCTGTGGAACCAACGACAGAAGCTGGCACACGAGGGTGGGCTAGGAATTGGCCGCATCGAGCACCTGCTCAAGCGCTACGGCTCGCTCATCACCGAGATCCTCGACCTCATTGCCGAGCGCCCGGATCTCGGAAAGCCCCTGGCCGGAGCCGACGACTACCTGCGAGCGGAGATTGTCTACGCGGCCACGCACGAGGGCGCTCGCCACCTGGGTGACACGCTCACGCGGCGTACGCGCATCTCCATCGAGTACTTCGACCGCGGCACGAATGTCGCGGAAGAAGTCGCCGAGCTGATGAGCGAGGCGCTTGGGTGGAGCGCGGAACAGCGCGTGCTCGAGGTCGATCACTACCGGAAGCGGGTCGAGGCCGAGCGGGAGAGCCAGACGATGCCTGACGACGAAACCGCCGACGCCGCTCGCATGGGTGCGGCCGACGTCGTCCCCGTGGTGCGGGAGACGCCGGCGAAGCACGCGCGTCGAGCCCCAGCCAAGAAACCAGTGAGCTGATGAGCGAGGAGTACGAGCCGATCGGGCTGCTGCGCGGCTCGCTGCGGATCCTGGCATCTGCGGCCGCCGCGTTTGCCGTCGCCGGCCTCTTCTCGTTGGCCTCGCTGCTGATCCGCTCCGAACGCGTCGCAGTCAACGAACTGGACGTGAGCGACACCTCTCAGGTTGCCATCCGATCGACCAACTCCGACCTCAAGATCATCGAGGGATCCAGCGAGCGGCTGGTCATCCGCGCAAAGGTCACCGACGGACTTGGCTCGACCGACTACGAGCTGCACCGGGTCAACAACCAGGTCGAGATCGTCGGGCGATGCCTGCGATGGCTTTCCCCCGGCTGCGGCGTAAAGGTCACCATCGCCGTGCCCAAGGACTACCCGCTGCTCATCGCGACAGGTTCGGCCGACGTCCGCGCTGAGGGGCTCGCCGACCGTGTCGTCACCATCGGCACCGGCAGCGGCAACGTCAAAGGCGTGAAGCTGCGGGTGCAGGAGTTCTCCGTCGACTCCGACGATGGCAACGTCTCCGCGACTTTCGCCAGGGCCCCCTACGCGCTCAAGGTCACGACCAAGGATGGCGACATCACCGCAAAGATTCCGAAGGGCAAGATCCGGTACCTCGTCAACGTCGCCAGCTCGACCGGCAAGGTCGACTCGAACCTCGTGGACCAGAGCAATGGCCGCGGCATCATCCGGCTGCTCAGCGACAGCGGGGATATCAACGTCAAGCAGTGAGGAACCACCCACCCGCACATCGAAAAAGAGCCCCGCACCTACGGCGCGAGACCCTTTCGACTTGGGGTGGCTGACGGGACTTTCCCCCAAGCACTCCGCTGCGCTCCGTGCAGGGGGGACCCCCACGGCTCATTCTCATCGACCCACCCACGCATCGAAATGAGCCTCGCACCTACGGCGCAAGGCTCATTTCGATTGGGGTGGCTGACGGGACTTGAACCCGCGACCACCGGCACCACAAGCCGGGGCTCTACCAACTGAGCTACAGCCACCATGTCCGAGCCGGGCTCGGAACCGGAGCGAGTCTACAACCCCCAGCCCGTGCTCAAGAACTGCCTTCGGCCACCTCGGCGGCAAGCGAACGAGCGGTCTCGCTGTCTGGTCCAGGTTGCGGCACGAACACGGCCTTGCGGTAGTAGCGCAGCTCGTCGATGCTCTCGGCGATGTCCGCCAACGCGCGGTGGTTGCCCGACTTCGCCGGTGCTGCGAAGTACGCGCGCGGGTACCAGCGACGCGTCAACTCCTTGATCGAGGACACGTCGACGATCCGGTAATGCAGCCACGCCTCGAGTTCCGGCATGTCCCGCGCCAAGAAGGCGCGATCGGTCCCCACGGTGTTGCCGGCCAGCGCCGCCTTGCCTGGCTCGGGTACGTACTCCCGGACATACGCGAGCACCCGCTCCTCGGCTTCGCGCAGCGTGACGCCGCCCTCGAGTTCGGTCAGCAGTCCGGAGTCCGAGTGCATCTTCGTGACGAGCTCGTTCATCTGGTCGAGCGCGGCCGCCGGCGGCTTGATGATGACGTCGATACCGTCGCCCAAGATGTTCAGCTCGTAGTCGGTGACGAGGGTGGCAACCTCGATGAGCGCGTCCTGCTCCAGCGACAGGCCCGTCATCTCGCAGTCGATCCACACCAACCGGTCGTTCACGGTGAGCCACCTTAGCCCCTACCTGTAATCTCTCCGCGTGAGCAACGGACGCGAAGAGCGCGCCACCCGCGCTGAGCAGATGCGTAAAGATCGCGAGCGAGCCGAGAAGCGTCAACGGAACCTCATCACGGTCGGCATCGTCGCCGTCGTGGTCGCACTTATCGCGGCGGCCGCCATCGCCGTCACCGTGCAGAACAAGAAGCGCGAGCACAACAACCAGCTCATCCCGCCCGCCGGGGCCACCAAGGGTTATGGCGTCGTCTACGGGCCGAAGGATGCCGGCGGTACCGCCAAGAAGGGCACCGTCCGCGTCGTGATCTACGAGGACATGCAGTGCCCGATCTGCCAGCGCTTCGAGCAGGCGAACGGCCAGTACCTCGCCGAGGCCGTCAAGAAGGGCGAGATCGAGGTCGAATACCGATTCGTCGCGTTCCTCGACGACCTCGGCGCCAGTCCGAACGAGTACTCGCGGCGTGCGTCGAACGCCGTCCTGTGTGCGCGCGAAGAGGGCCGTCCCAAGCAGTTCAAGCAACTGCACGACCTGCTCTACGCCAACCAGCCGGAGGAGAAGACCCTCGGGCCAAGCGACAACTCACTCGTCGAGAGCGCCGTGTCGGTCGGCCTGAAGAAGGGGCCGGCTGAATCTTGCATCCTGAAGCATCGCTACGTCCCGTGGCTGGAGAAGGCCACCGGGGCGATGACCCGGGCGAAGGTCACGGGCACGCCGACGGTCCGTATCGGCGGCAAGGACGTCAAGGGTGCCGGCGGGTCCATCCCGACGATGGTCGACATTCAGCGCGCGGTCGACGCGGCCAAGAAGTAGCCGAGCGCGGCCGCGGTGACGCTCAACACGAGCGTGCCCGCGGCGTAGAGGATCGCGACCGTCCAGCGCTTGTCGAGCACCAGTGCGGCGGACTCGAAACTCGCCGTACTGAAGGTGGTGAACCCGCCGAGGAGGCCGGTGCCGACAACCGATGCGGTCTGTTGGGCGGCGCCGGAACCCAAAAGCGCGCCGAGACCCGCGCTACCGAGCACGTTGATCAGGAGCGTGCCCCACGGGAGGCGCGCACCGGCCAGGGAGCGCACGACGCCATCGGTGACGAGTCGCAGCGATGCGCC
>DATLCL010000129.1:0-10641 GCA_035526415.1 Aeromicrobium sp. | reverse complement strand
GCGCCGGCGTGGGCCAGGGCGCGCTCGAAGTCGGTGACGACCAGCGCATTCAGCTCAGGATTGAGCGCCTCGGCGCGGGCGATGGCGGCCGCGGTCGCTTCGCGGGCGCTGACGTCGCCGCGCGCGATCGCCTCAGCGAGCCCGACGGCATCGAGCCGCGCGAGTCCGTCCGATGCGTGGACCGACATCAGGCTGACAGCCTCAGCGGGTGACCTTGCCGGCCTTCAGGCACGACGTACACACATTCAGCCGCTTCGGCGTACCCGACACCACGGCGCGAACGCGCTGGATGTTCGGGTTGAAACGGCGCTTGGTGCGCCGGTGCGAGTGCGAGACGTTGTGGCCGAACCCGGGCGTCTTGCCGCAGACATCACAGACCGCTGCCACTGGGATCACTCCTGAACACATGAGAGGGGAAACTGGGGGCCTGCGCTGCGCAGGCAACCGCGTAAGAATAGCCGAAGCATCAGGACGGACGCGAATCGGCGTCACGACCGTGCAGCGCATCGCGTTACGGCTCAGCAGTGCATCGACGTCATGTCAGCGCCTCGCCGGGCGGCCGCCCGTGGGCCAGCAAGTCTGCAGCGTGCGGGGCACCCGGACCGGCCTGCGACCAGGGACCCGTCAAGCCAATCACGGCCACGCAGGACGTCGGCATGGCGACCCACGCGCCGGTCAAGTGGCCGACGAGTTCCTCCATGGCGGGGTTGTGCCCGACGAGCGCCACCGTGCCGAGGTCGTCGGCGAGGTCGTGGATGATCGGCAGCAGGCCGCGGCCGTCGAAGGTGTAGGCGCGCTCGTCGACCGTGATGGACGGCGGATCGGGAAGTTCTGCCGCGACGAGGTCCCATGTGCTGCGGGCGCGTTGGGCCGGGGAGACGACAGCGAGTTCGATGGGCTGCAGGTGCTCGGCCAGCCACCTCCCGGATTCCGGGGCTTGTCGCTGGCCGCGTCGGTTGAGGGGGCGGTGCAGGTCGGAGGCGTTCGCAGCCCAGTCCGACTTCGCGTGTCTGATCAGAACGAGTGTGTGGTCTGCCCGATACCCTCGGCCCATGGGCCTCACCCTACGACCCGAAGCGTTCCGCGCGTGGGTGACGCTGTGTGTTGAGGGACTGGCTGCGGCCCGGGCTGAAATCGACGCTCTCAACGTGTTCCCGGTGCCGGACCGCGATACCGGGACCAACGCCTACCTGACGTTCGTCGCCGGCGCCGAGGCCATCGCGGGCGAGGCGTCGGACGCCGAACTTCCAGCCTTGGTGAAGGCCTTTGCCGACGGGCTGCTGACCGGCGCCAAGGGCAACTGCGGGGTCATTCTGTCCCAGCTGGTCCGCGCCTTCGTCGCCGAGATCGGCGACGACTTCGACCTCACCGCTGAGCAGGTGGCTCGCTGCTTCTCCGCGGCTGCACTGGCCGGGTATGCAGCCGTCGGCCGGCCGGTCGAGGGCACGATCCTCACTGTCGCCGCGGCGGCTGCCGACGGGGCTCACGCCGGTGGTGACGACGTGCGCAAGGTCTTCGCCAGCGCGGCTGCTGCGGCTCGCGAGGCGCTCGCACGGACGCCGATGCAGATGGATCGACTGGCGCAGGCTGGCGTGGTGGACGCCGGTGGCCGCGCTTTGGTCGTGGTGCTGGACGCCACTGAGCAGCGCTACACCGGGCGAGTCCCCGACCGCCCCGCGCCCTTCCTGCCGACGCCATTCGATGGCGATACCGGCGACCTCATCGAGGGCGGTCCGTCGTACGAGGTCATGTTCCTGCTGGAAGCCGACGACGACCGCATTCCGGCGTTGCGCTCGGCGCTCGATGGGCTGGGCGACTCGCTCGTCGTGGTCGGGGGCGACCGGCTGTGGAACGTCCATGTGCACGTCGACGACGTGGGCGCGGCGATCGAGGCCGGCATTGCCGCCGGCCGCCCGTATCGCGTCGCCGTCACCCACTTCGCCGACCAGGTCGCCGACCATGAACAGCACCGCGACCGCCAGCGAGCCGTGGTGGCTGCCGTCACCGGCACCGGGCTGGTCGAGCTGTTCCGGGAGGCCGGTGCCGACGTGCTGGAGTTCACCCGGAGCCGGCCGCTGACCGCCGACCAGATGCTCGACGCTCTGCGCGATGCCGACGCCGACGAAGTCATCGTGTTGCCGAACAACTCCCGCTATCGCGGGCTGTTCGAGGCCGCGGCCAAGGAACTGCGGGCCGACGGGGTCCGCGTCGCCGTCATCCCGTCACTGGCGCAGGCCCAGGGGCTCGCGGCGCTCGCCGTGCACGACCCGGGGCTCGGGTTCGACGACGACGTCGTGGCCATGTCGAGCGCCGCCGCCGGGGTCAAACACGGCGCCGTCACCGTTGCCTCGGAGCCGGGCATGACGATGGTCGGCCCCTGCGCCGCCGGTGACGTGCTGGGCGTCGTGGCCGGTGAGTTCTCCTTCGTTGGCCAAGATCTCTGCAACGTGGCGTGCGATGTCGTCGACAGCCTGCTCACCGGGCGCTCGGAGATGGTGACGCTCGTGCGTGGCGCCTGCGGACCAGACGACTTGGCCGAACAGGTCGAGCAATTCGTCCGGTCAAAGCGCGTGGACCTCGACTTCGTCGTCTACGAGGGTGGGCAGGAGAACTACCCGCTGTTCATCGCGGTGGAGTGAGCCGGTGACGAGCCCGGAAACCAGGCTGCGCAACGCCGTTGGCGACAAGACCGCCAAGAAGCTCGAGACAGCGTTCGGCATGACGACGGTCGACGACCTGCTGCGCCATTACCCGCGCCGCTACGTCTCGTTGGGCCAACTGTCCGACCTGTCCGAGCTGGAGGTCGGGCAGTACGCCACCGTTCAAGCACGCGTTGAGCGGGTCACCACGCACTCGTATCCGTCGCGTCGTCGACCCGGCAAGCGCGACAGCCGGACCGAGATCGTCATCACGGATGGCACCGGCCGTCTGACCGCAACATTCTTCAACCAGACCTGGCGTGCTGAGCAATTGGCCGAGGGCACGGTGGGCCTGTTCGCCGGAACCGTCGGCGAGTTCAAGGGTCGCCCTCAGCTGACGCATCCACTGTTCGAGCCACTGGAGGAAGACGGCACGGCCGATGGTCGTGTCGCTCGGGGCATCATCCCGATCTATCCGGGCAGCGCCGCCGTGTCGTCATTCGCGCTGGAAAAGTGCGTGGGCCTGGTCTTGGACACCTTGGAGTCGCCGGGCGATCCCCTACCGGACGGCATCCGGGCATCGCGCGGGCTACCTGACATCGCGACGGCCCTTGAGCACATCCATCGGCCGCGCTCGGCCGAACAGTGGAAGTCGGCGCGCGACCGGTTCCGCTTCGAGGAGGCCTTCCTCCTGCAAACCGTGTTCGCCCGGCGGCGGCTGGCGCTGGAGCACGACCCGGCGATCGCCCGCCCGATGCAGGGCGGCGGCCTGCGGGCCCGGTTTCTGGACCGCCTGCCATTCGACCTGACTGCCGGTCAGCACGCGGTGCTGGACGACATCAGTCGTGACCTCGCGAAGAGCCATCCGATGCACCGGCTTTTGCAGGGCGAAGTCGGCTCCGGCAAGACGGTCGTGGCGCTCCTCGCCATGTTGCAGGTGGTCGACGCCGGCGGACAGGCTGCACTGCTCGCGCCGACGGAGGTGCTTGCCGCGCAGCACTACCGAGCCGTGACGACGATGCTCGGCGATCTCGCGCAGTCCGGCATGTTGGGCGGAGCCGACGACGCGACGCGGGTCCGCCTGCTCACGGGGTCCCTCGGAGCCAAGGCCCGCAACGAGTCGCTGCTGGACATCGCGTCGGGCGCAGCCGGCATCGTCGTCGGCACCCACGCACTGCTGCAGGAGCATGTCCAGTTCGCCGACCTGGGCCTGGTCGTCGTCGACGAGCAGCACCGCTTCGGTGTCGAGCAGCGGGCGGCGCTCGCGGATCGAGCCGAGGTGCGGCCCCACACGCTGGTGATGACAGCCACTCCGATCCCGCGGACGGTGGCCATGACCGTGTTCGGCGACCTCGAGACGTCGACGCTGCGCGAACTGCCGGCTGGCCGCAAGGAGATCCAGACGACCGTCGTGCCGACCGAGCGCCCGGCGTGGGTTGAGCGGGTCTGGGAGCGCGTCCGCGAGGAGGTCGGCCGAGGTAGTCAGGCGTATGTCGTCGTATCGCGCATCGGCGGCGATGCGGACTCGAGTGAATCGGACCGACGCGCCCTGCTGGACGTCCACGCGGAGCTGGCCGGCGGCCCCCTGTCCGACTTGAGGGTGGCGATGCTGCACGGACGCATGCCGGCCGACGAGAAGGACGCAGTGATGACGTCCTTCAACCGCGGCGAGGTCGATGTGCTCGTGGCCACGACCGTCATTGAGGTCGGAGTCGACGTACCGAATGCGACCGTCATGGTGGTCATCGACGCCGAGCGCTTCGGCATCTCACAGCTCCACCAGCTGCGTGGCCGCATCGGCCGTGGCAACCAACCTGGGCTGTGCCTGCTGATGACGTCCAGCGACGAGGACACCGCCGCATGGGAGCGACTTCAGGCAGTCGCCGCGACCACGGACGGATTCGCGCTGTCCAGCGTCGACCTGGAGCTGCGGCACGAGGGCGACGTCCTGGGCACGCGGCAGTCGGGCATCCGGTCGAGCCTGCGGCTGCTGTCCGTCGTCCGGGACGAGGCCGTCATCGCCGACGCCCGGGAGGCGGCCGCGCAGGTCGTCGTCGAGGACCCTGATCTGGCCGGGCACCCGGCGCTGGACGCGGCGGTTCGTGAGCTGGAGTCGACCGAGCAGGTCGATTTCCTGGAGCGCACCTGATGACCCGGATCATCGCCGGCGTATGGGGTGGACGCAGGCTGGCGACACCGCGCGGCTCGGACACGCGGCCGACGTCCGACCGGGTCCGGGAGGCGCTGTTCTCCTCGCTCGAGTCGGAGCTGGGCGGCTTCGACGGGCTGCGGGTGCTCGACCTGTATGCGGGCAGCGGCGCCTTGGGACTGGAGGCCTTGTCGCGCGGAGCCGAGCAAGCCGACTTCGTGGAGACGAATCGAAACGCCGCTGCCGTGATCAAGCGGAACATTGCCGAACTCGGCCTGCCACAGGGCCGTGCACGCGTGCACGCCATCCCGGTGGACCGATTCGTCAGCACGTTGGTGGACGGGTTCGACCTGGTTTTCCTCGACCCGCCGTACAAGGTGCCGACCGACGGGGTGGCCGCGGTCGTCAGCGCCCTGCCGCCTGGCGGCCTCATCGTCGTCGAACGGCCCTCCCGCGAAGCCTTCGCGTGGCCGGAGACCCGCTCTGGGCTGCGTGAGCGCCGGTACGGGGAGACAACGCTTTGGTACGGTCGCTGACGTGACCAAGGTTGTATGCCCCGGATCCTTCGATCCGGTCACCAACGGCCATCTCGACATCATCGAGCGGTCGTCGCAGCTGTTCGATGAGGTTGTCGCAGCCGTGCTCGTCAACGAGAACAAGGCCAGTCTCTTCACCTTGGATGAGCGGATGGAGATGCTTGGGGAGGCGATTGCACACCTCCCGAACGTCAAAGTCGACTCGTTCCGTGGCCTCCTCGTCAACTACTGCCAGGCCAATGGCATCGCCGCCATCGTCAAGGGCCTCCGAGCAGTCTCCGACTTCGACTACGAGCTGCAGATGGCCCAGATGAACGACCGTCTCTCCGGCGTCGACACGCTGTTCATCCCTACCAGCCCCGAGTACTCCTACCTGGCCTCGAGCCTGGTCAAGGAAGTGGCCAAGGGCGGCGGAGACGTCACAGGACTTGTGCCAGACCACGTGCTGGCGCGCTTGAACGAGCACTTCGCCTGAGGCTCGCCGGCCCGATTGCCGCGGTGCCGAAGCGGTCGCGCACGGCGTCAACGGCCGCATCGACTCTGCCATCGTCGGTCGGCTCCAGCGGCAACAGCAGTTGAGCACCGTGCTGGTCAAGGCCGCTGAGCGTGATGCCGATGAGGGTGCATCCACGGTCGCGGATCTCGGGCATGCGCCGGGCCAGCAGCCGGCGCGCGGTGTCGAGGACGATCGCCGTGTTGTCGGTAGGACGGGTGAGCGTGTGCGACGTCGTGGACCGGCTGAAGTCGTCGAACCGCAAGCGCAGCACGACCGTGGTTCCGGTGCGTGCCGCTGAACGCAGGCGCCGAGTGACGCGGTCGACGAGGGTCTGCAACGTCCGGTCGAGATACATCTCGGAGTGCCGGCCTCGACCGATGGCGCTCTGCGACCCGATCGAGCGACGGCTGGGGTTAGAACGGACGCGGCGTGGATCGCGGTTGTGGGCCAGCGCATGCACATGGTGGGCCGCACCGCCGCCGACGATGCGGCTCAGCTCGGCGACGTCGAACGTGGCCAGCTGTGCGACCGTCGTGATGCGGGCTGCGTGCAGCTTGGCTGACGTCGCCGGCCCTATGCCCCAAATCCGCTCAACCGGGAGAGAGTGGAGGAACGCCAGCTCGGTCTCGATCGGCACGACGAGCAGGCCGTCCGGCTTGGACACTCCGCTGGCGATCTTCGCCAGGTGCTTGGTCCGGGCTACCCCGACCGAGATCGGCAACCCGACCCGCTCGCGGACTTCACGGCGGAGCCGCGCGGCGATGATCGACGGTTCGCCGCTGAGCCGGCGCAGGCCGCCGACGTCGAGGAAGGCTTCATCGATCGACATGCTCTCGACTAGGGGAGTGGTGTCGTGGAAGACCTTGAAGACCTCGCGGCTGGCCGTGACGTAAGCGTCGAAGCGCGGCCGGACGACGATTGCCTCTGGGCAGAGGCGCAGGGCTTGTCGTCCGCCCATGGCACCCTGCACGCCGAATGCCTTCGCCTCGTAGCTGGCTGCGAGAACCACCCCACCGCCGACGATGACCGGCTTGCCGCGAAGCTGGGGATCGTCCCGCTGCTCGACCGACGTGAAGAAGGAGTCGAGATCCGCGTGCAGGACGGTCCCCTCGGTCACCTGTGCCCGAGCTTCGCTTTGCGTTCGGCGGTGTAGTGCCACCACGGCAGTGGGGGAGCGCCTTCCATGAAGCGCACGGCGCTGATGAATGTGTCGATGACGCAGGGATCATGGCGTGCGCCGGTGCGCTCGCACAGCTCGTCGTAGAGCGCGTAGGGGTCGCGGCCGACAAGATCGCTCGGCTTAGCCAGCTCGAGCACGGCGAAGTCCTTCGCCATGGCTGGCCCGATGTTGGGTATGTCCTCGAAGCGCTGCACTTCCGCCGCAGTTGTCGCCTTGCTCATGGTCGCCACCTGTGATTCGTCTGCCAGATGCCATTGATCCGGAATTCAGTCTTACCGTCTCGCCGCCGGATGTGAATGTCTTCCGAGTGCACCCAGTGGTGATGCCGCGCGCACAGCAGGGTTCCGCGTTCGAGATCGGTGGCGCCGCCGTCCTTGGTCCACCAGTCGATGTGGTGGGCCTCCGTCCATGCGGGTGGCCGGTTGCAGCCAGGGAAGGTGCAGCCGCCGTCGCGGTCGGCCATGGCCAGGCGTTGAGCGGGGGTGAAAAGTCGCTTGGCCCGCCCTTGATCCAGCGGCACGGACTTGCCGTCGAGCACGCGTGGCACGATGCCGTGGTTGCAGGCCAGCCGTCGAACTTCGGAGGCTGAGATGCGGGTCCCGGTAGCCATCATTCCGGCGGCTTGGCGGACCTTGCCTTCCACGGCGTCGTAGTCGATGTTTACCGTCAGGGTCGCCGGCGTCCCGCCGGTGGTCGGTAGGCCGTCGGTCGGGATGCGTTCAATCCAGTGGCAGAACGCCCGGCCCATCCGCTGGTTGAAGGTGAGTTCGGAGTCGGTGTCCTCATTGCGTCGCGGCGCGGCGATCGCACCCACCTGGTTCTTCAGCAGGTCGGCTTGGGCTTCGGGGACGTTGCCGCCGAACGGGACCAGCCCGTCTCGGGCCTGGCCGAACCACAGCTCGGTGTTCTGCCATGCCCGTGCCTCCTGGCGGCGGAGCTTGGTGTTTTCGTCGACGTCGGCCTCTTCGCGGGGCTTGTAGATGTCGGCCACCCGCATGACCCTGCGGCGCAGGTCGGGAAGGCTCAGCCGCTTGGCATCAGCGACAAGCCGCTTTTCAACGCGAACCCGGGTGAGCTCGTCCAGCGATTCCGGGAGTCCGGCCATGGTCCGGGCGATGACTTCGGCCTTCTCGAAGGTGATCTCACCGGCCGCCAGCGCCTTCTCCGTCAGGTTTGCGACCTTCAGGTTCTGCGCAGTACGTACCTGACGGGAGGACGACGACTGGTCGCCACCGAAACCATTCGAAAGCATCGAGCTCGTGGACGTTTCGCCCGACTTCTTGGCTAGTTCGGCGTCATCGACGATGCGGATCAACTTGAGCCGGCGTGCCGCTGCCTGGGCCTCGACCTTCGACCACTCGGTTATGGCGAGCCGCGCTTCTTCGGAATCGATGGAGGACGAATCGAGCGGCTCCGACAACGCGCCGCGCACACGTTCGGCCAGCGCCAGCTCTGGCGCTTCGAGGTGCGGGGCTACGGTCACGAATCTCCAAGGGATCGAATCTATGTTCGATTCTAACGGGGGGTTCCGACAAAACCAAGACCTTCGGGCCAGATTCTCGATTTAACTGGGCGGATTTCGTCCAGAGATTCACCGCAGCAGCAGGATCTGAGTCTGCTCAATTACGTCGACGCGAACCCGCATGATCGGTGCGACGAGCAAACTGAGGAGCACTTGAGCGACTAGCGCGACCTCCATCAATACGACGGTCTTGCGGCTGGTCGGCTCGTCGGACAGATTGCGGAATTTTGTGACGAGTCGAGGCCACCACCCGGCCTGCGACCCACCAGCCATTCCGCCCTCCTTGAGCGACAACAGCGATGCTATTCGGCCGGAACCGCGGGGTGGGGGACTTTCGACCTGCTCGGTAGACAAATCAATCCCGGCATCCGAGGCAAATCCCGTGCTCATTTGCCGCGGTTAGCTCGACCGTGCTGAAGTTGCCCGCGGGCGGCACGCGCCTCAGTTTGAAACGAACCTGATGGCCTGACGGTCGCGGTGTTCCGCTTCATTGCGATCTCAGCGCGCAGCAGGCAGCAGTTGGTCAAGTGCGCGTCAGCGCGTCGGCTGTTCCAACTACGCCATTCTCGGTCGCGAGGATATCGCCGAACATCTTGGCGTTCTCGGCGGCCAGTGGGGCGAGCGCGAGGGCTAGCGCGTCGTGCAGCCGGTCCCGGTTCAGTTTGCGAAACGGCAGGTCGGCACCGAGACCGAGTTGGGTGATCTGGCGTCCCCAGAACGGTTGGTCGGCGAACACGTGGGCGACGACTGCGGGGATGCCCGCGCGCACGACTGCGTGCGTGGTGCCTGCCCCGCCGTGGTGGACTGCCGCTCGACATTGCGGAAGCACCTTGTCGTGGTCAAATCCTGCCGAGACGAACACTTCGCCGTCGGCTGAGAGACCTGCAGGTATTTCGGACCACCCAGCGCCGACCAGGGCACGGAGTCCAAGGCTCTTCGCGACCTCGACGAACATCGTCATCGTCGTCTGGGGGTCCAGCACAGGCATACTGCCGAACCCAAAGAACACGGGTGGATCTCCCGCGTGAAGCCAAGCAGTGAGATCCGGATCAGCTGTGCTCTCGCCGAGCGCAGATCTAATCGTCGAGCCGATCACTGGGGAACCGACGACGTAGTGGTTGTCGGGCCAATCAGCAGGCCGTGGAGCCAAGGCAGGGCTGAACGCATTTACGACGTCAACATCGTGTTCACGGCAATAGTTGAAGTGACCGGGCGCCTGCCCGGTCAGACCTACGCGTCGGCGGATTGAGGCCGTGTTTAGACGATCGGATATCTCAAAGGCCTTCTCAACGATCTGATGACCAAGCCGGTTGAGTATCGCCAACCGGGACGCCGGCACACGGAGGAACGGGGTGGGGTAGTCACCGGTTGGCCAGTACGGATGCATATAAACAACCTTCATCGGCTGTCCGGAGCGCTCCGTGATCGCTATCGCCCGTGAGAGCGTCATGCCCGTGGCAACGACCAAATCGGCGCCGTCGCAAGCAGCAATTAGCGCGTCCTCCATTTTGGTGCGTGACCGGGCCTCCCAACGAGCCCAACGAGCGGCGGCACGTGCAGCCGAGGTCGAACGACCATTTGCAAGGAATTCCTTCGCCTCCCGCGACTGGAAGAACGCAGCAATGTCGACCGGGTACACGTGCGATTCGAACCCAAGCCGCCGGACCAACTCAGCATGGTCCTGGTTCGCAGCAACCGACAGAACGTGCCCGCGCGAGCGCAACTCATCAGCCACCGCCAGATGCGGCTGAATGTCGCCGCGGGTCCCGTGGCAGAGCAGAGCGATCCTCATAGACTTCCGCCTCAAGCATGCGCGACCGCTGGTACGCGGGCGATCGTGCCCTGACGATACCTACATGCGCGGCGTGCTGCGCTTCTGGAAACCAAGGGCGAGGATTTCAGGCCATGGCTCGCCGATACCTCCCGGGTCGATGTTGGAGCGTCCAAACGCATTTAGTTGCCGCCGATACGTCGCTTTGGCACTGCTCGCGCGCGATGACGCAAGGCGAGTTCGGGTGCCTCAGGCGACGATGTCTCGAAGGACGTGCTCGATTGCATCTCGGTAGTCGCGCGGCAGGACGCGCCGCCCACATTGCGCCAGTCGCTTCCGGCGACTGAG
>DATLCL010000123.1:0-4321 GCA_035526415.1 Aeromicrobium sp. | reverse complement strand
GCCACCGCCGGAGATCGGGTTGACGACGAAGAGGAACTCGCTCACGGAATCAGCACGCCGGGGTTGAGGACGCCAGCCGGGTCGACCGTCGCCTTGAGCCCGCGCAGGATCGCGACGCCCACGGGACCGATCTCTTCGGCGAGCCAGGGCTTGTGGTCTGTTCCGATGGCGTGGTGATGGGTGATGGTCGACCCGGTGGCGATCATCGCGTCACTCGCAGCCCGTTTCGCCGCCCACCACTGGTTGATCGGGTCGGGGCCAGCCTTGGCCGCCACCGTGAAGTACAGCGAACACCCGGCCTCGTACACATGTGAGATGTGGCAGAGCACGACCGCTCCTGCGCCGAGAGAGGACTCCAGCGCCGCTTTGACCGCCCGGTAGAGGGCGTCTCGATTCGACCAGAACGTCGCGGTCTCCAGGGTCTCAACCAGGACGCCGGCATCCAGCATCGAGTCACGCTGGTAGGGCGCCGAGTATCGACCGGCAGCCCAATCGGCACCCCGATCACCCGGGAGCGACGTCCCGCCGAGCTCGGTGAGTGCCGCGGTGATGTCGGCACGTCGAAGCAGCGACGACGCACTTTCGTACCCGACGATCATGAGGCAGCCCTCGACCGCATCCTGCGAGGAGCCAGCGTGATTGGCGAGGTTGACGAGCGTCTCGGCCTCGTCGGACAGGCGCAGGACGGTTGGCCGCAGGTCGCGCTGGACGAGTTCGCGTATCGCGCTCGCGCCGTCGGCGAAGCTCGCGAACGCCCACGCCTCATATACGGGATCGGCAAGACGCGGGTGGACCTTCACGGTGATCTCGGTGATCACGCCGAGCGCGCCCTCGGACCCCAGGAACACCTGGCGCAGATCTGGACCTGCGGCGTTGGCCGGTGCGGTTCCCGGCGTGATGTCACCGATGGGCGTCGCCACCCGTAGCCGCACGACCATCTGGTCGAAGCGGCCGTTCCCGCACGAGGACTGGCCCGAGGAGCGGGTCGCGGCGTAACCGCCGATGGAGGCGAACTCGAAGCTCTGCGGGAAGTGGCCCAGCGTCAGCCCATGCTCAGCGAGCAGTGCCTCGGCGTCCGGACCCCGCACGCCCGGCTGGAAGGTCGCGGTCAGAGATTCGCGGTCGACGTTCAGCAGCCGGTCCATCCGAATCAGATCGAGGCTGATCACGCCGGCGAATCCCGCGCGCGCGGCGATCAGACCGCCGGCGACGGAAGTCCCGCCACCGAACGGCGTCACCGCCACGCGCTGTTTGGTCGCCCACGCCAGGAGCGCAACGACCTCCTCGTGGGAGCCAGGTCGCACGACCGCATCCGGCGCGTCGCTCAAGTCGCCGGCACGGGCACGCAGAAGGTCCGGCGTCGACTTGCCCCGAGTACGTAGAGATCGCGAGTCGTCGTCAATGAGCACTGCGTCCGCGCCGACCAGGCCACGCAGCTCGGCGAGGAGCTCTGCACTGAGCCGCGGGGCTGGCGGAGGAGCCGGACTCGCCGGCACGGGCTCACCGGCTCCAAACACACCTTCGACCAAAGCCTTGGCCTGGTCGGTGAGAGGGCCGGCCAGGGCCGGATCGCCCCAACGCTCCGGATGCATTTCGGTGATCATGCGTTACAGTGTTACACATGTTGGCAGATCGTCACAAGGATTCGACCGAGATGCGCATCCTTGACGCGGCACGGGACTCCATCGTCGACATTGGGTGGAGGCGCACCACGCTCACCGAGGTGGCGCGGAGGGCCGGACTGTCGCGCATGACGGTCTATCGCCGCTACCCCGACGCCGTCGCGATCTACGGCGAGCTGATGACGCGAGAGTGGGCCGACCAAGCGCCGACTGGCGTCGATGCTGCAGACACCAGCGCCCACGGCATCGCCGTCCTCATCACGGAACGCCTGGACATGCTCCGCCAGGACCCGCTGTTCCAGCGGCTGATCGAACTCGACCCCGACATCCTGCTCCCCTATCTCACCGAACGGCGGGGCCGAACCCAACAAGCCGTCCTCACACTGCTGGTTCCGCTCATCGAGCGCGGCCAGAACGAACGAACCATCCGGCCCGGATCTGCCGAACTTCTGGCTCGCTCCATCCTGCTCGCCGCGCAGGGGTTCCTCGTCTCCCCGCGGACCATGGTCGATGCCGCAGTTAGCGACGCCGACCTGCACTCCGAACTGATCACCCTCGTCGAGAGGTACCTGCAACCGTGACAACCGACTCCGCACGCATCCATGCCGGCCTGGCGAACATCCCGTCAGCCGTCGACGTCGTCGTCATCGGCTTGGGAATCACCGGTGCCGGCGTAGCCCTCGACGCTGCTGCGCGCGGCTTGTCTGTGCTCGCCGTCGACGCGCACGACGTCGCCTTCGGCACTTCGCGCTGGTCGAGCAAGCTGATCCACGGTGGCCTGCGGTACCTCGCCACCGGCCAGGTCGGAATCGCCTACGAAAGCGCCAAGGAGCGGGCGATCCTGATAGACACGACGGCCCCACATCTGGTGCGACCGCTCGGATCACTCATCCCGCTCACCGATGACGTCAGCACGTCGGCCGCTCTGCTCAGCTCGGCCGGCATCCGGGCGGGTGACCTGCTGCGGGTTGCCGCCCGCACGCCGCGCAGCACCCTGCCCGGCCCCCGTCGAATCTCGGCTAGCGAGGCCCGCAGACTGGCCCCGGCGATCAGGTCCGAAGGCCTTCGCGGCGCCTTGCTGTTCTGGGACGGTCAGGCCGAGGATGACGCACGACTCGTGACCTGCATCGCTCGAACCGCGGCGGCTCACGGGGCCGTCGTCCGGACCCGAGCCCGGGCCGTGACCGCCACCGGGACATCAGTGACACTCCGGGACGAGTTGACCGGATCGGAGGTCGCGGTATCGGCTCGCGCTGTGATCAACGCCACCGGCGTGTGGGCCGACGGCCTCGCCGGTGACATCAAGCTGCGACCCAGTCGCGGGACACACCTCGTCCTGCGCGCCGAGCGCCTCGGATCGCCGAAGGTCACCGTCAACGTCCCGGTGCCTGGATCAGGCAGCCGGTGGGTATTTGCGATTCCGCAGTCCGACGGGACTGTCTTCGTCGGCCTCACCGATGAGCCGGTGGATGAGACTCCCGACGTCCCGCAGGCCAGCGACGATGAGATCAGCTTCCTGCTGACCGTGATGAGCCGTGGCCTTGAGGTGCCGCTGACCCACGACGACATCGTCGGCACATTTGCCGGGCTGCGCCCCCTGCTGGACGCCGACGGAGCCTCCGAGGACCTCTCCCGCAAGCATGCAGTGCACACGTCGCCGAACGGCGTCATCACCATCGTCGGCGGAAAGCTGACCACCTATCGACGGATGGCCGAGGACACCGTCGACGCCACCGGCCTGACCGACATACCCAGCCCCACCGCCCGGCTGCCGCTGTTGGGAGCTGCCGACCGATCGGTGCTTGCCGCGGTGCAGGCCCCCGAGCGGCTTGTCCGCCGATTCGGCACCGAAGCACCGGCCGTCTTGGCCAGCGCGGCGGCCACATCCGGCTTGTCGTACGACGATCTCGTCGCGCCGGGACCGCGGGGTATCACCCTTGCCGAACTCGTGTTCGCCGTGACCCATGAGGGCGCCATCGACGTCGATGACCTCCTTGATCGCCGGACCCGCATTGGCTTGGTACCCGCCGACCGCGAAGCGGCGTTGCCGTTGGCGCTCCGCGCTCTCGAACTCGGCCGCCGCTCGAAGCGTTCAGTATCGTGACGGCAATTCGCAAGCCCTCGTGAGCGGAGCACTGATGGCAGTTCGTGTTGACCTCAACATCTCGCTCGACGGATTCGCCACCACGACGGATCAGACGCCAGAGAACCCGTTCGGAGAGGACTGGTCGCGCCTGGTTGACGCGTACGCCGCAACCAAGACCTTCCGCGAACGCGTCCTGCACGACACCTCGGGCGAGGGCACGACCGGCGTCGACGACGAGCATGCAAAGGCGTACTTCGCTGAGCTCGGCGCGGAGATCATGGGCGCCGGGATGTTCGGCCTACACAACTTCCCGGACGACCCGGACTGGCGCGGCTGGTGGGGTGACGAACCCCCGTTCCGCGTCCCGGTGCTCGTCCTCACCCACGGCGCTCCACGGCCGCCGATCGAGATGGCTGGCGGCACGACATTCCATTTCCTCTCGGCAACACCCCAGGAGGCGCTCGGCCGCGCGCTGGAAGCCGCTGATGGCAAGGACGTACGCGTCGGCGGCGGAGCCACCGTCGTGCGCGACTTCCTCAAGGCCGGGCTCGTCGACCAGCTCCACGTCGCGATCGCACCGATCCTCCTAGGCCGTGGGATCCGGCTCTGGGAC
>DATLCL010000121.1:0-4113 GCA_035526415.1 Aeromicrobium sp. | reverse complement strand
TGTCGCCGCGCGTACGGCGGACAAGCTGGCTGCGGCCGCTGCGGAACTGGACGGTGATGTTCTGGCCGTGCCAACCGATGTCAACGATGAGGACGCGGTCCGGAACCTGCTCGCCCAGACGCTCGAACGATTCGGCCGGGTCGACTGCATCCTGGCCAATGCCTTCCTGATGCCGCCGATGGATCCGTTGACGCAGGTCAGCCATTCCAAGGTCAAGACTGCGCTGGACACGAATGTGTTCGCCCAGCTGACGCTCGCATCCGTGTTTGCCGATGCGCTGTCCGAGACCAAGGGCAACATCGTCATGATCAGCTCGATGGTCATCCGCCACAGCCAGCCCGAGTACGCGGCCTACAAGCTCACCAAGGCTGCGCTGCACGCGGCTGCCGGATCGCTGGCGACGGAACTCGGCCCGCGCGGGATCCGGGTCAACACGGTCGCACCAGGCTGGATCTGGGAAGACGTCAACAAGATGTACTTCGAGTGGATGGCCAAGGAGCGCGGCATCACCGCACAGGACATCTACGACGAGGTCGCCGGCAAGTCCGATCTCAAGCGGATCGCCGACCCGGAGGAGGTGGCGAACGCGACGCTGTTCCTGGCGTCCGACCTGGCCAGCGCCATCACGGGTGTCTGCCTGGACGTCAACTGCGGCGAGTACCACGGAGGTTAGGGATGGCGTTCACGACGCGAGAGCGCGAGTCGGTCGGCACCTACGAGGACCTGCATGCGTCAGCTTCGAAGGCGGTGGGGCTGGAGGACTTCGGTGAGCCGATCTATGAGGAGGGCCTGCGGCTGCTCCTCGACGACTATGCGAACCTCTCCAAGCTCACGCCGGAAGGCAACTACCTGCAGCGAACCTTCCTTCGGGGCGGTCTCGTCGGACGACTCCTGACGGTCAATGCGCTGCAACGCTTCCCGGAGCATGCCGACGTCGCAATCGAGCGGCCGATCTTCGTCACCGGCCTACCGCGCTCCGGCACCACGGCTCTGCACCGGCTGCTGTGCGCCGATCCTGCATCGCAGGGGCTCGAACTGTGGCTGACCGAGTATCCACACCCGCGTCCGCCGCGCGACTCCTGGGAGCAGAACCCGATTTACCAGGGCATCGCGGCTGCCTACGCCGAGCAGCACGTCGAGAACCCCGAGTACATGGGCATCCACTACATCGATGCGGCGTCGGTGGAGGAGTGCTGGCGGCTCCTGCGCCAGGCCGGGCTGTCGAACAGCTACGAGTCGCTGGCGTACGTGCCGAACTACGTGGCGTGGCTGCGCAAGCAGGACTGGACGCCGGCGTATGAGGTGCACAAGCAGAACCTGCAGCTGATCGGCCTGAACGACCAGGACAAGCGCTGGGTACTCAAGAACCCGTCGCACCTGTCGGCGCTCGACGCGATCATGGCCGTGTATCCCGACGCGCTCATCGTCCAGACCCACCGCGACCCTGTGGTCTCGATCGCGTCGTCCTGCTCGCTCTCACAGGAGACCGCCAAGACCTGGTCGACCGTGTTCCACGGTCCCGTCATCGGCGAGACGCAGCTCGACCTGTGGTCGTCGTCGGCGCGAGCGTTCAAGGAGGCCCGTGCCAAGTACGACCCGGCGCAGTTCGTCGACATCGAATACAAGGACTTCGTCGGCAACCCGCACGGGACGGTCAAGGGCATCTACGACGCCTTCGGTCTGGAGCTCACGACTGAGCACATCGCTGCCATCGTGGAGCTCGACCAGGAGTCCAAGCACGGCAAGACGCAGGCCAAGCACACCTACTCGTTGGCCGACTACGACCTGACCGAGGACGAGGTCCGCTCCGCCTTCGCATAGCCGTCGGCGACAATGACCCGGTGACTTATGCACGCTACGTCGCCCTGGGCGACTCGTTCACGGAGGGCGTCGGCGATCCCGACCCGAGTCGGCCAAACGGCTGGCGGGGCTGGGCGGACCGATTCGCCGAAGCGCTCGCCGGGTCGGCGGGGCCCGACTTCGGCTACGCGAACCTGGCCATCCGTGGGCGCAAGCTTCCGGCCATCATCGATGAGCAGCTCGAGCCGGCGCTGGCGCTGAGTCCCGACCTGGTGACGATCCACGGCGGTGCCAACGACGTCTTGCGCCCCAAGGTGAACCTTGATGCCCTGGCCACCCGGTACGACGACGCGGTGGCTCGACTCACGGCGTCAGGCGCGAAGATCATCATGTTCACCGTCGCCGACCCCGGGCCCAACCCCGTAATGAGCATGATGCGCGGCAGGATGGCCATCTTCAATGAAGCCGTGCGCGAGATCGCCGACCGGCACGGCGCCACCATCGTTGACATGTGGCGGATGCGTGGGTGGACGGTGGCCGAGATCATGGATGTGGACCGTCTCCACCTGAACCCCGTCGGTCACCAGATGATCGCGATCGCCGTGCTCGACACGCTGGGCTTGCCGCACGACCTGAAGCCGCTGCCGCCCATCAGTGTGCCGGTCCGCACGCGGCTGCAACAACGTCGTGACGACGTGGACTGGGCGCGCTCCCACCTCGCCCCTTGGGTCAGACGACGTCTCACCGGACGTTCATCCGGTGACGGCGTCACGCCGAAGCGGCCAACCCTCGCGCCGATCGACTGACGATCAGGCGGAGCGGGCTCAGGCCGACCGGGACAATTCCTGAGCGCCGATGGACACCGGAAGGTGTTCGTACCCGCGCAGGATGCGCGTATGGCGAAGCGTCGGCGGCTCTGCGATGCGCAGATTCGGGAACCGTTCGAACAGCGTCCGGAGTGCGACGGCGCCCTCGAGGCGGGCCAGTCCGGATCCGACGCAGTAGTGCTCGCCGGCTGAGAAGGCCAAGTGCTCATTGGCGTTCTCCCGGGTCACGTCGAAGCGGGCGGGATCGGGGAAGACTTCGGGATCGCGGTTCGCGCCAGCGAGCATGGCGGTGACCGCGCTTCCCTTGCGAACGCGCTGGCCGGCGATCTCGGTGTCCGCGTAGGCGATGCGCAGCGTCATCTGGACTGGTGGCTCGAGCCGCAGGATCTCCTCGACGGCGTTGGTCCACAGCTCGGGACGCTCGCGGAGGATGTCGAGTTGGTCGCGGTGCCGGTCCAACAGGACGACACCGGTTCCGAGGAGATTGACCGTCGTCTCGAATCCGGCTCCGAGGGTCAGCAGGGCGATGGAGTGCAGTTCGACGTGCGTGAGTTGGTCGTCGTCCTTGAGGGCCACCAAGCGGCTCATCAGGTCGTCGCCGGGGTTCTCCCGCAAGTGCTCGATGTGCTCGTCGAGGAAGCGATGGAGCTCGCGCATGGCGGCCTCGGCCCGCCGGAACTCGCGCCAACCGAGGCCGGGATCGAGGGTCAGTGCCGCATCATTGCCCCAGCCGAGGATGTCCATCCAGCGCTCCTCGGGAACGCCGAGCAGATCCGAGATGACCGCAACCGGCAACAACGACGCGTATTCGGTGACGAGGTCGAACGTCTCGGACGACTCCAGGTTGTCGAGCAGCCTGTTCGCGACCTGCTGGATCCGGTCCTCGTGCTTGGCGACGGCCCGAGCGGTGAACTCCTTGGAGATCAACCGGCGGAAACGGGTGTGCTGCGGTGGGTCGATCGCGAGCAGCGACGGCGCATCGATGACGCCGGCGACCTCGTAGTCCTGGACACGCGCCAACAACCGGCGCAGGAAGGGGGGAAGTTCGCCATGCCCGCCGCCCACGCCGAAGTCGTGGCTACGCAGCATCTGCTTGGTGGCGGCGTGCGAAATGGTCGCCGGGTTGTACGCCTTGCCGCCGATGTCAGGGCCCGACGACCGAACCGCCTCGTACACCGGGTAGGGATCGTCTTGAATCGTCGGGTCGACAAGTGCCCTGGCCACGAGGCTGCCGCGGCGCGCGTAGAGCCGTAGGAAGGTCTGGCCGAATCCGTACGCCAGCATCCAGCGAAGCCAACTTTTCGCAGTCTCGATCAACGTCGCCATAGTTCCCACCTTGACGGACCGGGGCAAGGGTCACATCAGACTGAGGTAGGAATCACGTTGCGGCTATGGACGGATGCAGGGCGACGCAGCACCCGGTACCGCGGTCGACTGACGCCGGGTGCACCCCGGTGCAGTCCAGGCGGCGGCCGACCGCCTCGAT
>DATLCL010000208.1:0-6171 GCA_035526415.1 Aeromicrobium sp. | reverse complement strand
GAGGTTCGCCTTCCAGCTGAAGTCCTCGGCCTTGCCGATGCCCAGCACGGCCTCCTCGTCGAGGTCTTCGACCATCTCGAGGTTGAACGGCTCGCCGTTGACCATGAGCGGCTTGGCGGCACCCAGGGCGATCGGCCGCCGGCCAAAGGTCACATTGACCGGTGCGATGAAGATGTGAAGGTGCTTGGAGTGGAGCACGAGCAGGGAGAAGACCAGCATGACGCCGATGTGCAGCAGCAGCCCGATGCCCTCGAAGTAGGAAAGCGTGTGCTCGGACAGGCCGCTGAGCAGCTTGCCGACGCCATTGGATGCATACGCACCCCAGCCGTACGGGAAGTTACCGGCCGCGGCAGCGGCTCCCCGGAACAGCAGGAGCGTCCAGATGATGTTGAAGATCATGAACAGCGTCAGCCACGCACCACCGAGGTGCGAGCCCTCGAAGCGCGACTTGCGCCCCAGCTTCTCGGGCGCGTTCTTGATGCGGATCCAGCTGAAGATCGCCAAGCCCAGCAGACACAGCACGCTGATGGTGTCCTGCGCGAATCCCAGGACGTCCCAGTGGCCGATGACGGGAATGGCCCACTTCGGATTGCGGGTGAAGAGGATGCCGAAGGCCTCGATGTAGACCGTCAGCAGGATGAAGAACGCGTACATGACGAAGGCGTGCGCGATGCCGGGCAGCGTCCACTTGAGCAGCTTCTTCTGCCCCAAGACCTCGACGTTGTGCTTGTTGCCCGCGGCGATCGGGTGCTCGGCGGCGTTCTCCCAGCTCTGCGGAGCCGGCTGGCCATCGGTGATCCACTTGACGAGGAAGGCGACTCGCTTGAGTGCCAGCGGAACGATCAGCGCGAGCATGATCAGTCCGGCGATCAGCGTCTGCGTAGGCGTCATTCGTGTGTCTCCAGGGGTGCGAGGTGCGGGCAGGCCCGCGTCGCGCCCACATTAGCCGCCGGCGCTCCCGGGCGTCGCTCGGCGGTACCCAAGCACCCCGCTACTCGGGGCGGTTCTGCGCTTTCCCGCCCAGCTTGTACGGCGTGGTCACGCCCTCGTACATGAGGTGGGCGACCAGGCCTTGGGCTGCGTGCGGCAGGTTGTGGCAGTGGTCCATCCAGATGCCCGGATTGTCGGCGCGGAAGACCAGGTCGATCGTCTGGTCGTCCTGCACGTCGATCGAGTCGACCCACAGCGGGCCGCCCGTCACCGGCTTGCCGTCGCGCGCCACGACCAGTGCGTGGTGCCCGTGCAGGTGCATCGGGTGCGCCTCTCCGCTGTGGTTGTCGATGTGGAACTTGACCACGTCGCCGCGGCGGACCATGAACATCGGCACTTCGGGAAGCAGCTGGCCGTTGATCGTCCACCAGAAGCCCGGCCGGCCGTCGAGGAATCCCGGCCGCCGGCCGATCGAGTACGTGAAGCTGCGATTGGGCTTGGGAATGTCGGCCTTGCCGCTGCCGTATGACAGCAGGTCCAGCGCCGTGCCCGGCTGCGGCGGGGCGTCGGGGTAGGCGAGGCGCGGGCCGATGACGTACGCCGTCGCGGCGCCCACCTGCACGCGCGCTGCATCCTTCCTGGGGACGGTGACCTCCAGGTCGGCACGACCGCCAGCGGGAATGTCCAGGCGCCGTTTGCCGACCGTCGTCGGCTTCGCGATGTCGTACCCGTCGACTGCGACGACGCGGTAGGGGACCGACGCCCACGTGGTGAGCGTTCCGTTGTCCGTGTTGACGATGCGGACGCGGGCCTTCTGGCCCGGCTTGGCCTCCGCGCGCGCGTCGCCGGCTTTGCCGTTCAACGTCCGGTTGCCGCTGTAGGTGTGCGCGACGGCCGTGAGATCGAGCTTCTGGTCGATGCCGTGTTTGGGGAGGATGACGACCGCGCCGAACAGCCCGCCCGCGACTTGCTGGTGCGACAGCTGATGGGAGTGGTACCAGAACGTCCCGGCCTTGCGTGCGACGAAGCGGTACGTGTGCGACTTGCCCGGCAGGACGGCGTCCTGCGTCACGCCGGCGACGCCGTCCTCGGCGTTGGGTACGTCGATGCCGTGCCAATGCAGGGCGACGCCCTCGGCGACGTTCTGGTTGTGCAGCCGGACCTCGACCAGCTGGCCCTGCGAGGCGACGATCGTCTCGCCCGGGGATTCACCGTTGATCGTGTAGCCGTCGATCTCATGGCCGGCCATGGTCAGGACGTTGGCCTGCGCCGTGAGGTCGACCCGGACGTCCGCCGTGCGATCGGTGTGTTCGACCAGGTCGTCGACGCTGACCGTCTGTCCTTGCTGGCCGTGCTGGCCGTGGTGGCCGTGCACATAGTGATCAGAAGACGGCGGCAGCGGCCTGCCCTGCGGATCGACGCCGTAGTCGGGGTACCCCATGGCGGTGGCCGAATAGGCGTCGGGAAGCAGGCTCTGCTTCCACATCCAGCCCAGGCTGCCGAGGATCAGCAGCGCGGCAAAGCCCCCGACGACGAGCCGAACCCGAGTACTCACGTCGGCAGTATGCGCGCGGAGATCAGGCGGCAGGGACCGGCCGGACTTCCTTCGCCTTCATGGCCGCGGCCATTGCCGCACCAAAGATCAGGAAGGCGTTGAGCCCGTGCCACAGCCCGAGGTACGGCATGTTGTCCGCGTTCATCCCGGCGAGGATTTGCAGGATCACCAGGACGAGCAGCACGAGCGCGATGGCGACTCCCTGGCTGACCTTGGCGAAGAACGCGACGATGAGGAGCAGGAGCGCGAGCGCCGGCATGAGCTTCTCACCGACCTCCACGTGCAGCAGGTGGCCGATGGCTCCGGTGAACGTCGGCGGCGTGTCGTCCCAGCTCTTCACCACGGACGCGTCGAGCGAGCCGCCCTTCTCGGTGATCCAGTTGAACAGGCCGGAGACCGCGAACACGATCGTCATCGCCTGCACCACCACCAGGACCGCGATCAATCGCGCCAACCACAGATATGCCGCACGCATCGGAACCACCTCTTCTCTGAGTGCCTTCGCGTCAGCATGGCACTCGCCCGTGTGGGGCGCGAGAGGAATCGCCTCAGGGTTCCCCCTGATTTCTCGACGGTCGCTCCTCCTTCAGCGGCACGACCGCGATCGCCATCAGCGGGAAGATCGCGACGATCGCGAAGGCAACCGCGTAACCCCGGTCCGCGATCAGGGCGCCCACTGCCGGCGGCACCGCCGCAGCCGTCAGGTACTGGCCGGTGTTCTGGATGCCCATCGCCCGGCCGGCCCAGAACGGCCCGCCCAACTCGGCAACCGAGGTGAACGCGAGCCCGTTGTCGGCCACAGTCACGACTGTCGCCACCACCATGAGGACCACGGCCGCAGAAGTTGACTCCGTGAGAGCGAGCACGAGCATGGTCAACGTCGCACCGACGGCGATCACGCGGATGGACCGCAGCCGGCTGCCGACCTGGTCGGACCACCAGCCGGCCCCGACGCGTCCGGCCGCACCGAGGAGCTGGGTGGCCGCCGCCAAACCGCCCGCCGCGGGCGCCGACCATCCGCGGGCGTCGATGAGCCAGACCACGATGAAGGTCCACACCGTTATCTGGGGGACGACAAGGAGCGCGGAGGCCAGGTGTATGCGCACGAGCCGGCGATCGTTGCGGTACGGATTCCTCGTCCCGCCCCCGGCCCCCGAGGGCTCAAGCTCGGGCCGCGGCGGGTCGATGACGAAGAGCCCCACGGCAGCGAATGCGATCAGCGCCACGACGGACGGAACCAACAGGGCAACCGCGAGCCCGTACCGGTCCGCGAGGACCGGCTCGAAGAACGCCGCCAAGCCGACACCGAGAGGCAGCGCCGTCTGGCGAATGCCCATCGCAGTCCCGCGCTGCTCGCTCGGGAACCATCCGACGATGAGCCGGCCGCTCGCCGAGTTGAGGCTGGCAGTGCCGACGCCGATGAGGAACCAGGTCGCCGCGATCCACGCAGTTGCCGGGCTTGCCGTGGATCCGAGACCGGCCACGGCCCCGAGCAGCAGTCCGCTGGCCAGGGACCTGCGTTCGCCGATGCGGTCGACGAGCACTCCCCATCCGATGAGCGTCAGCGTCCCGCCCATCAAGGAGGTCGATGCGAGCAGGCCCGCCCGAGCGAGGCTGAGGCCGTGCTCGAGATGCAGGTGCGCGACGAGGAATATCGGTGCGTTCGCCAGCCACGTGCCCAGCGCCTGGACGCTCACGACGACGGCCAGCAGCACCCATCTGTTGGGCGTCTTCATGGCTGAATTTCGGTGAGACGGGTGTGAAAAGTGAGAATCCATGAGAGGGTTCGCGGAGACACAAGTTCATCTTTCAACGTCAAATCCTGGAACCGGGTGTAAACCCCGGAAAGCTTTCAGTAGGATGACGCGTGCGTCAGCCCCCGCTGTCGCATGTTCGGGGTATTGGCTTTTACGTTCGGAGGAACACATGCTCGGGCTCCATACGTCGAGGCGACGGAAGGTCGCTCTCGCAATTGCTTCGGCTGGCGCAGTCGTAGGGTTGGGAATGTCCCCAGCTGTTGCCGCCGCCACCCACGCCGAGGCGTCAGCCCAGGCCATCAAGGGATCGGGAGAGCTGCTGGGGCAGGTCTTCGGTCCTGTGCTCGATGGCGGCGTCTGCACGGCGGTCTACCCGGGTAGCCCCGACGGCGCCCCCGCTGACCGGTGTGGCGACAACCTGACGCTCGGTGGTCCCACACAGGTGGCGTACCAGCAGAACGCTCGGGCGAACGCGCAGGCTCAGTCCGGCGCCACGGCCGATGTCGCTCCGGTCACCCTCCCGGGTCTCGAAGAGAGCATCGACCTCACGAACATCATCGACGGGCTGCAGACGGCCAACACCTCGCAGGTCCTCAATGGCCTCACCGGAGCGGTGGGGGACATCCTGGGTCAGCTGAACCAGACCCAGCTGAACGCATTGTTCACCGCCATCGACTCGGCGTTGAACCAGGCTCTCGGTGCCGTCGGTGACAGCGTTCTCGACGTGCATGCACGGGTCAACGGTGTGAACGCACAGTGCACCGCGACGCCGACCATTGCTCAGGGCAACGGCCAGGTCACTGGCATCGACATCCTGATCGACCTCGGCGGCGGTGCGCAGACGATCGTCGTCCCGATCCCGGTCGGTACCGATCCGAACACCAAGCTGCTCGTGTCGGTCGCTGACATCGTGCCGCAGATCGTTCAGGGCATCGAGAACTCGCTGAAGAGCAACCAGACCCTCAACGGTGCGCTGGCTCCCTTGGGCGACGGACTCACCCAGGCGCGCGACGCGCTGATCCAGCCGCTTATGGACCAGTTGCGTCCGGTTCTGGACCAGCTCGCCGACGGTCTCGCACCGATCCTGACCGGAACCGTCAACAAGCAGGTCGACGGCGATGGCGATCCGGTGTCGTTCAAGGTCACCGAACTCGACGACAACGACCCGAAGATCACGGTCACCGGTCTCGATGTCACGCTGCTCGACGGCTCGCCCCTCGAGGGCCAGCTCGAGCTTGCCAAGGTCTCCTGTGGCAAGAACGTCGGCGGCACCGGCAATCCGGGCCTGCAGTTCGACAAGGACGCTGATGTCAAGGACGGCGATGCGCAGTTCACCCTGACCGTGAAGAACGCGACGGGGTCGCCGATCGACGACATCTTCGTCCAGGACTTCTACGGCAAGGACATCGACGCCAAGGACGTCAAGAGCGTCAAGGTCTCGCAGGGCACGTTCAACAAGAACACCGGCCGCTGGGACGTCGGAACGCTGGGTGCGGGCAAGACCGCCAAGCTCACGTTCAGGGTCGATGCTGACAGCAGCGATCTGGATGAAGGCATCAAGAACGCCGCCTGTGTGAACAAGGCGACGAAGCCGGACAAGATCCAGAAGAACGACGGCGTTGCCAAGGACACCGACGGCTGTGACGAGACGACGGCCAAGAAGGACAAGGACGACTCCGACGATTCGGACGACTCCGACGACTCCGATGGCCCGAAGTCGGTTGACTCCGGTCTCAACGACGGTGGCAACCTCGGCCCGCTGGCCATCTCCGGCCTGCTGGCTGCGTCGGCCCTCGCCGGAAGCGCCGCACGTCAGCGCCTGCTTCTCGATCGATGACCACGCCGCGGCGGACGGGTCCCCGTCCGCCAAGGCCGTCATCGGCGGTAGCGCCCTCGCCGGCTCCTGTTGCGAAACGGGAGCCGGCGTCG
>DATLCL010000089.1:0-7424 GCA_035526415.1 Aeromicrobium sp. | reverse complement strand
GAAGTCCTTCTCGCCGACCCACGCCACGAGCTGGCGCAACGCCGACGCGCCCTTGGCGTAGGTGATGCCGTCGAAGTTGGCCTCGACGGCGTGCAGGTCGTAGTTGTCGGCGGCGATCGGGTGCGTCGAGGGGAGCTGGTCCTGGCGGTAGGCCCAGTTCTTCCTGGCGTTGGTGAAGCTCGTCCAGGAGTCGGTGAAGCGCGTCGCGTTGGTCGCGGAGTGCGACGCGGCGAACTCGGCGAACGACTCGTTGAGCCACAGGTCGTCCCACCACTTCATGGTCACCAGGTCGCCGAACCACATGTGGGCCATCTCGTGCAGGATCGTGTTGGCCCGCTGCTCGTAGGCCGCGATCGTCTGGCGGCTGCGGAAGACCAGCTCATCCCGGAACGTCACGCAGCCGGCGTTCTCCATCGCGCCCATGTTGTATTCGGGGACGAAGAGCTGGTCGTACTTGCCGAACGGGTAGGCCATCTCGAAGGCGCCTTCGAAGAAGGCGAAACCCTGCTTGGTGATGGTGAAGATCTCCTCGGCGTCCAGGTGCTCGACCAGCGACTGCCGGCAGAACACCCCGAGCGGGATGTCGCCGTAGTCGCCGGAGTAGACGTCGTGCACGCCGTGGTAGTCGCCGGCCACGAGCGCCGTGATGTACGTCGACATCGTCTTGGTGGGCTCGAAATGCCACACGGCGACGGCTTCACCCAGCTGCTGAGGCTCCGGAGTGGGGGAGTTGGACGTCACCGACCAGTGCGCCGGAGCGGTGATGTGGAATTCGAAGGTCGCCTTGAGGTCCGGCTGCTCGAAGGTGGTGAACACCCGACGGGCGTCCGGCACCTCGAACTGGGTGTACAGGTAAACGCGGTCGTCCACGGGATCGACGAACCGGTGCAGGCCTTCGCCGGAGTGCGAGTAGCGGCAGGCCGCCTCGACGCGCAGCTCGTTCGTCGCCTGCAGGTCGTGCAGCGGGATGCGGCTGTCGGCGTAGATGGCTGGATCCAGGGATGCGCCGTTGAGCGTGATCGATGCGATGTCGCCGTCCACCAGGTCGGCGAAGGTCGAGGCACCCGGCGGGGCCTCGAACCGAATCGTGGTCACCGAACCGAACAGCTCCGTCGACTCCCCGGACAGGTCGAGCTCGACGACATAGTGGCTCGGCCGGATGACGGCTGCGCGCTGCTGGGCTTCTTCGCGAGTCAGGTTGGTCCCGGGCATGGAGGCCACCCTATGGGTCCGGTGTGCGCCACACTTGTGCTGTGCACATCCCCTTTGCCGTCTCCGAACGATCCACGATCGGGATCGAGTGGGAGCTGGCGCTGGTCGACTCAGACTCCGGTGATCTTCGCCAGGTGGCGATGACCGTCCTGGACGCCGTCCGCCCGCCGGGCGCCGACCAGCATCCGTCCATCAAGCAGGAGCTGCTGTTGAACACCGTCGAGGTGGTCTCCAGCGTCGGGCACAACGTGCGCGAGGCCGGCTCAGACCTCCAGCGGGCAATCGACGAGATCCGCGAAGTCACCGATCCGCTGCGCGTCGAGCTGATGTGCGCCGGCACGCACCCGTTCGCGCGGTGGGACCACCAGAAGATGACCAACAAGGCGCGGTACCAGACGTTGATCGACCGCACCCAGTGGTGGGGCCGGCAGATGCTGATCTACGGCGTGCACGTCCACGTCGGCGTCGAAGACCGCGACAAGGTCCTGCCGATCAGCGCGGCCATGCTGTCGTACTACGGACACCTGCAGGCCTTGAGCGCCTCTTCGCCTTACTGGGGTGGCGAGGACACCGGCTACGCCTCCAACCGGGCGCTGATGTTCCAGCAGCTCCCGACCGCCGGGCTCCCGTTCCAGTTCCAGAGCTGGTCCGAGTTCGAGAGCTATGCGGCCGACCTGCTGAAGACGGGCGTGATCGACCAGCTCGACGAGATCCGGTGGGACCTGCGCCCGTCGCCGAAGTTCGGGACCCTCGAGGTCCGCGTCTGCGACGGCATCCCGACCCTCGACGAGGTCCTCAGCATCTCGGCCCTGACCCATTGCCTGGTCGAGCACTTCTCCTCGGAGCTGGATGCCGGCCGCCAGCTGCCCAACCTGCCGCCGTGGTTCTCCCAGGAGAACAAGTGGCGGTCGGCTCGCTACGGCATGGACGCCATCCTCATCCTGAACGAGCAGGCGGACGAGGAGCTCGTCACAACCGACCTTAAGCGTCTGCTGGCCCAGCTCGAGCCGGTAGCCGAGCGCCTGGGATGCCTCGACGAGTTGGACGGCATCAACCGGATCATGGCCGACGGAGCGTCGTACCAGCGGCAGCGCGCAGTGGCCGACCAGCATCACGGGGCGCTGGACGCCGTCGTCGCCTCGTTGGTCGCCGAGATGCGCGCTGGGCATCCGCTTCCCGCAGTCTGACGTGGGTCGCCGCCTCGCTACGCTCGGCGCATGCGCGTCCACCTCGCCGCCGACCATGCCGGCTATGAACTGAAGGTCCATCTGCTCGAGTGGCTCGCGGCTGAGGGATACGAGCCCGTCGACCATGGCGCATTCGACTACGACGCCCTGGACGACTACCCGCCCTTCTGCATCGAGGCCGCGCATGCCGTGCTCGACGACCCGGGGTCGCTCGGCATCGTGATCGGCGGTTCCGGCAATGGTGAGCAGATCGCAGCGAACAAGGTGAAGGGCATCCGCGCCGCCCTTGCATGGAGCGCCGAGACCGCCTCGCTGGCGCGCCAGCACAACGACGCGCAGGTCGTCTCCGTCGGAGCACGGATGCACTCGCTGGAGCAGGCCACCGCCATCGTCGAGGCGTTCCTGACGACAGAGTGGAGCAACGAGCCACGGCACCAGCGGCGCATCGACATGCTGTTGGACTACGAGCGGAGCGGCGAGATCGCATGACCCGGGTGGCGATCGTCGGCGGCGGCCCCGGGGGGTATGAGGCGGCCTTGGTCGCCTCAAGGCTGGGCGCCGACGTAACGCTCATCGAACGTGATGGTCCCGGTGGTTCGGCCGTGCTCACCGACTGCGTGCCGAGCAAGACGCTCATCGCCACATCTGACCTGCTCACCGGCGGACGGTCCGCCTCCGAACTCGGTGTGGACGTCACGACCGACCCGCGCGTCAACCTCCAGGCCGTCAACGAGCGGGTGCTCGGGCTGGCCAGGGCCCAGTCCGACGACATCGCCGAACGCCTCGAGATGAGCGGAGTGGAGATCATCGCCGGCACCGGCCGCCTCGATGGGACCGGCGGCGTGGTCGCGAGCGTGGACGGCGAGGAGCGTCACGTGCCCGCCGATGGGGTGCTGCTCGCGACCGGCGCCCATCCTCGGGTCGTCGACTCGGCGGTGCCTGACGGCGAGCGCATCTTCACGTGGGAGCAGATCTATGCGCTGAGGGAGGTTCCCGAGCACATGGTGGTCGTAGGGTCCGGCGTGACCGGCGCGGAGTTCGCCAGCGCGTACAACGGCCTCGGCTGCCGGGTGACGCTCGTCTCGAGCCGTGACCGCGTGCTGCCCGGCGAGGACCCGGACGCGGCGACGCTAATCGAGGACGTCTTCACGCGGCGCGGGATGGACGTCCTGGACCGGTCGCGGATGGCGGCGGTCGAGCGGGTGCGCGACGGCGTTCGGGTCACGTTGACCGATGGGCGCGCGGTCGAGGGCAGTCACTGCCTGCTCGCGCTCGGCTCGATCCCCAGCACTGCCGACCTGGGCCTACAGGCCGCCGGCGTCGCCGTGGACGACCGCGGCTTCATCACGGTCGATCGCGTCTCCCGCACGACCGCTCCGGGCATCTACGCGGCCGGGGACTGTACCGGCGTCTTCATGCTGGCATCGGTGGCCGCACAACAGGGCCGCATCGCGATGGCGCACCTCCTCGGCGATGCCGTCAACCCACTCGACCTGTCGAAGGTGTGCAGCAACATCTTCACCTCGCCCGAGATCGCGACGGTCGGACCCTCTCAAGGCACGCTGGACGAAGCCGGGCTCCACGTCGATGTCGCGATGCTGCCCTTGGCGACGAACCCGCGAGCGAAGATGCAGGGACTGCACGACGGCTTCGTGAAGCTGTACTCGCGCAAGTCCACCGGCACGGTGCTGGGAGGCGTCATCGTGAGCCCGCGCGCGAGCGAGCTCATCCACACGGTGTCCCTGGCCGTCTCGATGCAGCTGACCGTCGACCAGGTTGCCGACGCCTTCACGGTCTACCCCTCACTCTCCGGATCGGTCGCCGAGGCTGCCCGGCGCCTGCACCGGCAGGTCGCCCTTTGACCGCTACTCGCGAGTAATCACACGCGTGTAGTTCCGCAGGTCACAGGCCCCTGTTTGTCAAACGGGCCAAAAGGGTGTCCAATTTTCCCTCAAGCGGCAATTTTCACATCAGTCACATGAGTCACAGCTTCCCCAAACCGCCGCTTGGATTGGACGGGTTCTCATGCGTTCTCGGCGCGTGATACTACGACTCGCTCCGTACGTCCTCACGTTCGGACTTCTCGGGTCGACCTTGGCATGGCAGGACACCGCGGCCGAGCGCGTCGCCGACGACCTCGGTGCGGCCGGGGGTGTCGTCGTTGACGAGTACGCGATCCCGACCGTCAAGACCGACGTGCCGGTGGAGCCGGCACCGCGAGCCACCGATGGTCGCCGCTCGGCCCAGGCCGAAGGCGGGGCCGAGGCAGAACCCGATGGATCTGTCCCTGAGCCGAGCGCGAAGGCTCCGGTCGTCATCGCCGAGTTGACCCCGCAGAAGGTCACACCCTTCTCCCTCGTCGGCGTCACCTGGGCATCTGGCGTCCCACAAGCCGCCGAGGTCGAGGTTCGCTGGCGAGGCAAGGACGGCTGGTCCACCTGGACGGACGTCCACCAGGACATCGTTCCGGACGAGGGAGGCCGGCCGGGAACCGAGCCGCAGTGGGTGAAGTGGGCCGACCAGATCGCCGTGCGCGTGATCAGCCCAGTCCGATCTCAGCCCGTCGACCTCCGGATCGCCGCGGTCAACCCGGGCGAAGGCTCCGGGATCGTCAACGCGGCCGCGACCCAGCCGCGCATCATCATGCGCAGCCAGTGGGGCGCGCGGCCACAGGGGAACTGCTCAGACCCGATCTACGGTTCGCAGACACTCGGCTCGGTCATCCACCACACGGTGGGATCGAACAGCTACACGGCGGCCCAGTCCGCGGGAATCGTCCGGTCCATTCAGGCGTATCACATGAACAGCCGGAACTGGTGCGACATCGGATACAACTTCCTCGTCGACCGCTATGGCCAGATCTTCGAGGGACGCGGCGGCGGCATCAATCGCCAGGTCCGTGCGGCCCACTCCGGCAACGCGAAGGTCAACGAGATGACCATGGGCGTCTCCCTCATGGGAACGTTCGACAACGCCGCGCCGACCGCCGCGATGAAGGAGGCCACCGCACGCCTGGTGGCCTGGCGATTCGCCAGTGCCCACATCCCGGCCAAGGGCCTCTACTCGGTCGGCGGCAAGACGCTCAATCGCATCGCGGGTCATCGGGACGTCATCAGCACGGCCTGCCCGGGGGCGTACGTCTACGCGTGGATCAGCGCACGCGGCGGCCTGCGTGACCGCGTCGCGCAGCTGGTCAGCGGATCGGTGCCACCTTCGATCACCGGCTTCCGCAGCGCGGTGCGGAGCTCGTCTGTCATCGACTACGGCTGGAACCCGGTCAAGAACACGCCCCGGTACCAGCTGCTGATCTCGCGCTCACCGAGGTTCTCCAGCCCGTACAGCCGGATCGTCGGTCCGAACCACGTCCGCATCGCCGGGCTCGTCGCCGGTGCGGCCTATTACGCCAAGGTGCGTGCGCTCAGCCCCAGCGGCGGCGGGAAGACGGCCTGGTCCGTGGTGGTCGCCCGGCGGACGTTGCCGCCCGGCGGGACGAGGGGAATCCCCTCGGGCCTGCACGCATCCGCCCGATCGTCATCGTCGATGAGGTTCGTGTGGAATCCGGTCCCGGGAGCAGCGCGCTACCAGATCAGGCTCTCCCGATCTCCGTCGATGGCGAGCTCGTCGAGCCAGATCGTGTCGACGCGCTACGCACAGTACGGGGCCCTCTCGCCCCAGACGACCTACTACGTACAGGTCCGGGCCATCAGCCGCCAGAACACGTTGATGGGCGCGTGGTCCCGGGTGATCGCCGCAGGGACCTCCGCCGTGGCGAAGCGAGTCGCCTTTACCCCGACGAGGGAGGTGGCCGTGCCGTCGAGCGGCTCTTACACCTTTCGAGGGCACGGATACGGTCATGGGATAGGTATGGGCCAGTACGGAGCCGCTGGTGCAGCGAGCTCGGGGAAGACGTACTGGTCCATCCTCGCCTTCTACTATCCGGGCACGACTCAGGTCACCCGCAGCGCAACGATTCGCGTCCTCATCACGGCGGACACCACGCGCAACGTCAAGGTCAAGGCCAAGCCGGGAATTGCCTTCCGGATCGGGTCAGGCAGCGCAATGGCCCTTCCGACGTCGATCAACGGCGCCACGATCAGCCGATGGTCGATCGAGCCGGAGAGTGGCGCCCAGTCGAGCCTGCGGTACAAGACCGACAGCTACCACACCTACCGGACGTGGAGCGGCCCGGCGCGATTCGAGGCGCCGACGCTGGACCTGATCCTCCCGGACGAGTCCGTCCGGACCTATCGCACCTCGCTGGTCTCGGCGCTGCCGTTCGCGTCGTCGTCGGGCCGCGACACCGTGAACGCGCTGTCCCTGGAGGACTACACCCGGGGCGTGGTCCCACGCGAGATGCCGTCGACGTTCGCCACCGAGGCGCTGAAGGCGCAGTCCGTCGCGGCGCGCACGTATGGTGCGCGGTACATCCGGACGAGCTCCTACTACGACATCTGCGACACGACCTCGTGCCAAGTCTACGGCGGGGCAAGCGCTGAGACGGCCACGACCGATGCGGCCGTCACCGCCACCGCCGCGCAGATCCTGACCTATCAGGGTCTGCCGGCCTTCACGCAGTTCTCGGCGTCCACGGGCGGCTACACCGATGTCGGCTCCCAGCCGTACCTGAGCCCGGGCGAGGATCCGTGGGACGCATGGTCGGGCAACCCTCGCCACTCATGGACGGCCTCGGTGAGCGCCTCGGCCATCGCCTCCAAGTACCCCGGCATCGGAACGCTCAAGGCGCTCCAGGTCACCGATCGCAACGGCTACGGCGACTGGGGCGGACGTGTTCGAGCGCTCAAGCTCATCGGCTCGAAGGGCACCCAGACGATCACGGGCAACGCCGCTCGTTTCGCCTTCGGTCTTCGCAGCAACTGGTTCACTTTCTAACTGCCATACTGCGCCCATGAGTTCCCCAAGCACCCGGCGTGTGCAGGCCGGTGCCTCGACGTTGCCGTGGTCGCTGGCCGTGTCGGCGGTGGCGTACGGGACGGCATTGACCGTCGCAGCCTGGCTGTGCGACGG
>DATLCL010000027.1:0-29021 GCA_035526415.1 Aeromicrobium sp. | reverse complement strand
CGACCTCGTCACAATGAAGTGGTGGGACGACTTGTGGCTCAACGAGTCGTTCGCCGAGTTCGCCGCCCATCACTCCTCGACCGAGGCGACCAGGTTCACCGATGCGTGGACCGGCTTCACGAACAACCGCAAGAACTGGGCCTACCGGCAGGACCAGCTGCCATCGACGCACCCGATCGCGGCTGACAACTACGACCTGCATGCGGTCGAGGCCAACTTCGATGGCATCACCTACGCCAAGGGCGCCTCTGCGCTGCGGCAGCTGGTCGCCTGGGTCGGCGAGAAGGACTTCTTCGCCGGGCTGCGCGCCTACTTCACCAAGCACGCGTACGGCAACACCGAGCTGTCCGACCTCCTCGCCGAGCTCGAGGCGGCGTCCGGCCGTGAGCTGGGTGACTGGGCTGACGAGTGGCTCCAGACGTCGGGCGTGAACACGCTTCGCGCCGACTTCGACGTCGACGAGAATGACGTGTTCACCCGATTCGCCATCGAGCAGACCGCCATCGAGCCAGTGGGGGCACCGCCCGCCAACAAGGGCGTAGCCGGCGGGGGACCCACGCTGCGCCGCCACCGGATCGCCATCGGCCTGTACAACCGGGTGGAAGGCCAGCTGGTGCGGACCGAGCGGGTCGAGGTCGATGTGCGCGGGCCCTCGACGCCGGTCAACGAACTCCTTGACCACCGGGTGCCCGACCTGATCTTGCTCAACGACGACGACCTGACGTATGCCAAGATCCGGCTCGACCACCGGTCGTTCGAAACGCTCGTCGAGAGCATTGACACGTTCGAGAACTCGCTCCCCCGCGCGCTGTGCTGGGGGTCTGCGTGGGACATGACCCGTGATGCCGAGCTGTCGGCGCGCGATTTCGTCGAACTCGTGCTCGCCGGCGTTGGTGGTGAATCGGACCTGACCGCCGTCGCGGCCCTGCTCCGTCAGGGCCAAAGCGCCGTCAACCTCTTCACGTCGGACGAGGATCGTCCTGAACTCGCAGAACGTTGGGAAGCCGGCCTGCGCAGCTTGGTCAAGAAGGCGACGGAGGGCAGCGACCACCAACTCGCCTTCGTCCGCGCCTACGCCGGCGCGGCGTCCGGCCCCCGATATCTCCGCAAGCTTCTCGCCGGCAAGCTCGGAGGCCTCGAGGTGGACGCTGACCTGCGCTGGACGCTGATCAAGGCCCTTGCTCGCATCGGCGAGGCCGACGAGCCGGAAATCACAGCTGAGCTCGCCCGGGACGACACGAACTCCGGGCGCGAGAACGCCGCAGCCGCCCGCGCCATCCGCCCCCTGGCCGAAGCCAAGGCAGAGGCCTGGCGGCGGGCGGCCGTCGACCCCGACACCCCCAACGAGACCCGTCGCCAGATTGCTGCCGCCTTCCAGGTCTCCGGCCAGGCCGAGGTGCTGGAACCGTACGTCGATCGGTACCTGGCCATGGCCGACACGGTCGTGGACGAGCTGGGCGTATGGATCGGCCAGACGGCGCTGATCCACCTCTTCCCGCTGGCCAACCCGTCGGCCGAGACGCTGGCGAAGGTGGATGCTTGGCTGGCGTCTACCCGGGCGCCAGCGGCCGCCGTGCGCTACGTCAGCGAAGGACGCGACGACCTCGCCCGGGCGCTGCGTGCGCAAGCCGCATCGCGCGGCTAAGAATGTTGGACGGTGAGGGCGTAGATCACGACCTCGCCGTAGGCGCTGGGACGGTCTCCGCGGTCGGGGTTCGACTGCGGGTAGCACCCGGACTTGAAGTACCAGCCGCGGCCGACCCGCCGGAGCGTAACCGTCCGTGACTTGGGGGCACCGCCCGCTGCGACGCTTGATCCGCGCAGCGGGGGATTGTAGGTGACCTGGATCCCCGCCGGGGTCGCAGCGATCGACACCGTGAACCTGGTGCCCAGCCGGTAGGCCGGATTGAGCAGGCCGACGTCGTCGCCATCGGACTCGACGAACAGCCGACGACCCTCCAGCCGGATCATGACGACGTCGTCCTCGGCGTCGTGGATCTGGCCGGCCACCACATGCGGCTTCACCTGCGGCGTCGCAGTGATGGCCTGATCGATCGTCATGGCGTGGCGGCCCGTGGCGTTGGTCCACTCGGCTTCGTGTTGGCCGTCAGCGGACATCTCCCGCAGTTCTGAGCGGGGGTACGACGAGTTGCCCGTCGTCGCGCCGCCGACCGGCGCACGGAACGCCACCCCGTGATCGGGCGCCAACCGGACGTAGCTGCCGCTCGCCAAGGAGCCGAGCGCGGGTTGCCGATACTCGGTGGGGTGACCGGGCCGCCCGACCGGCAGGGTGAGCTTCCACCGCCGAAGGTCAAGGACCTGGGCCGGCCGCACCGGCGCCGGCTTCGGAGGAGAAGTCACCGGAGGCCGCTGGGGAGTGGTGGATGACGGCCTCGGCGTCGGCAGTGGACCGGGCGTCTGGATGATCCTGGCCGCGACGGTTGGTGTAACGCGCGGCACCGGTGTCGACTCCGGTTTTGGATCCCCACGTGAAGCCGCGCGCGACGGTGTCGGAGTCGGTGACGGCTCGTCGGGGGCCTCCCGACTCGGAGAGCTCGGCACGCGCGGCTCGACGGCCACGGTCCCATGGAAGGTAGCCGCAACATCGTCGTCGCGTTCGATGGCGGCGGGCGCGACGCTGGTTCGAGGTGGTCGGGCCGGCGCGCGCGCGGCGACCGGCGTACCTCCGGCCGGCGTCCCCGCCACCTCGGCCACGCCGATCCCGAGAAACGCGACCACCAAGCCCACGACGACGGGCGGAGACCACGCACGCACGAATCTCATGCGCCGATAGTGGGCAGCGGTCAGCGGCCGGGGTCAGGCCTCAACGCAAGATTGTGGACGGCGGACTTCCTCCACAGCACGGACCGGTCGGTCAGTGGTGACCGTGCGCCTCGACTTCGGAGCCGGGCTCCGGAGGTTCCGGAACGAAGTTGTTGCGGGCCGTGAGCAGAGCGAACAGCGAGATGAGGACGAACAAGCCGATCACACTGCCGCCGAAGAACTCGATGTTCTGCAGAACGCTGCGGGACGGGCCGGAGTTCCAGGTGCTGGGCGCATCGGCGAAAGCCGGCGAGGCGATTCCGACGACAAAAGATGCGAGAACCACCGAGGCGGCAGCACGGAGAGCGGTCATGGCCGACATGTTATCGGCCCTCATTAGGCTGGTGGGCATGGCTTCCCCTGATGCTCAGCGCTGGATCGAGACGCCCCCGTGGGAATGGCGCCTCTGGGACCTCCCGCCCGGCAAGGCCTACGAGTGGTTCGTAGCGCGGCCAGTATCGATCCTGCTGCTTGTCATCATCGCGTTGGTGGTCCGATGGCTCATCCGCCGCGCGCTCGACCGCGTCGTCCGTCGAGCCTCGGAAGGTTCTGTGCCCGCCGTCCTGGCGCGCACCAAGGCTGGCGAGGTGCTCCGCGACCTGCGGCCTGGCGCTGCCGATCGTCGCCGCGAGCGTGCCCAGACCATGGGCTCGGTCCTCAAGAGCATCGCGTCCGCGTTGGTCATGGGCATCGCCGCGATCATGATCCTCGCCGAGATCGGCGTGAATGTGACACCCATCCTCACCGGCGCCGGCATCGTGGGGGTCGCACTCGGGTTCGGCGCCCAGAACTTCGTTAAGGACTTCCTCGCCGGCATCTTCATGATCCTCGAGGACCAACTGGGCGTCGGCGATGTCGTCGACACCGGCCAGGCCACGGGCACAGTCGAGGCGGTCGGCCTGCGCGTCACCCAGCTGCGGGATGACCAGGGCACGATCTGGTACGTCCGCAACGGCGAGATCCTGCGCATCGGCAACGAGAGCCAGGGCCGTGTCGCCGGCGCGGGCAGGGATGTCGCGGATCACGAATGACGACTGAGGAGACGTTCTACGCCGAGATCGGCGGACATGAAACGGTCGCGCGCATCGTCGAGGTGTTCTACCACGGCGTCGCCAAGGATCCCGTGCTGCGACCGCTGTATCCAGACGAGGACCTGGGCCCGGCGGCGGCACGTCTGACGATGTTCCTCGTCCAGTACTGGGGCGGGCCGACCACGTACTCGAACCAGCGCGGCCACCCTCGGCTACGAATTCGGCACGCGCCGTTCGCGGTGACGGCGAATGCCCGCGATCGGTGGTTGCTGCACTTCCGCGAAGGCTTGGACGCAGTCGACCTCAAGCCGGAACAGGACGCTCGGTTCTGGGAGTACGTGCAGCGTGCCGCGCAATTCCTAATCAACGCCGAGGACTGACCGAATCAGACACTGTCATCCCGCAGTCGGGCCACGGCCTCCCGGACGTCACCATCGACGTCGATGGCGTAGTTCTTCAATTGCGTCTCGGCGGCCTCGAACTCCTCGCTGAGATCGAAGGAGTGCGACTCGCCGGCGTCAAGTTTGTCGACCATCGTCTCGATCTCGTCAATGGCGCGGGAGATGGCTGCATCGACGGCCTGCGCTGCCGGTCGCCCCTTGGCCGGCACCGGAAGCCGCCGAACATCGGCGAGCGCGCCGCGCAGTTCCGGCAGCGTCCGCTTCTTGAGTGGCTCACTGTCGAACACCAAGGCACTGCGGAGCAGGGCCGTCGTCGAGCGATCCAGGGCAGCACTGGCACCGCTGACGAACGTCTCTACCTGGGCAGCCGTGTCCAGCTGCGCCCGCAAGTCCGTGAAGGGCTTCAAGCCGGTGTGCGATGTCTCCACCGCGGCCTGATACGACCGTGATTCGTCGGCACCCGGTGGCGCGGATGATGGAAGGGTCGGGAACTTCGGGATCTCCCGGTCCAGCACGTTCCGCAGCTCACTGGGGTGAGCGCCGCGATGGCGTGCGAGTTCATGGATCACGTGGGCCCGGAAGGTGGCGACGTCGGACACGTAGCGCCCGGCAGCCTCATCCGCGGCCTTGACCTGGCCAACGGACTCGCCGCGACGCTCGGCGACCGAGGCCAAGACCCCGGCGACAGCGAGAAGCAACGCCAGGACCGGCAAAAGACCCAGCGTGAAACGACCCAGACTCCGTTGGCTCACGCGTGAACCCTAGGACGGCAGGGCTGCCACTCCGTGCAGACGCAGGCCGTACGTGAGCGCATCTAGCATGGCCTCCCACGAGGCCTCGATAATGTTGGCGCCGACACCGACGGTCACCCACGAGTCCTTGCCGTCAGTGGTCTCGATGAGCACCCGCGTGATCGCGTCCGTACCGTGTCCTTGGTCGAGAATCCGCACCCGGAAGTCGATCAGGTGGAACCGAGCGACATCCGGATAGAGCTGCTCGATGGCCTGCCGCAGCGCGTGGTCCAGGGCGTTGACCGGGCCGTTGCCCTCGCCGATGACTGCGAGACGTTGCCCGCCGGCGCGGAGCTTGACGGTGGCTTCGGCGATGGCCCCGTCCCGAAGGCCGGGCGTGGACTCGGCGATGACTCGCCACGACTCGATGTCGAAGTAGGTCGGCCGGGTCCCCATCTCTTCAGCCAGCAACAGCTCGAAGGACGCATCGGCGGCTTCGAACGTGTAGCCCTCCTGCTCCAGCTCCTTGACCCGCTCGATGACGCGCCCGACGACATCCGGGCGGGCGGCCATGTCGTAGCCGAGGTCGTTGCCGCGCAGCTCGATGGTGGCACGGCCGGCCATCTCGGAGACCAGTAGACGCATGTCGTTGCCCACCAGTGCCGGGTCGATGTGCTGGTACAGGTCGGGGTCGATCTTGATGGCGCTGGCGTGCAGGCCGGCCTTGTGGGCGAACGCGGATGACCCGGTGTACGGCTGACGGGCGTCCGGCGGGTAATTCGTGATCTCGGCGACGGCGTGCGAGATGCGGGTCGCGTCGGCCAGCTTGCCCGCCGGCAGCACCTCCAGGCCCAGCTTGAGCTGCAGGTTGGCGACACAGCTGATCAAGTTCGCATTGCCGGTCCGCTCGCCGTAGCCGTTCATCGTCGCCTGCACCTGCGTTGCGCCCGCGAGTACCGCGGCGATGGAATTCGCGACGGCGCAGCCGGTGTCGTCCTGCGCATGGATGCCGAGCGTGGCGCCCGTGTCGGCCAAGACCTTGCCGACGATGTCGCCGACCTGGTGCGGCAGCATGCCGCCGTTCGTATCGCACAGGACGACGACCTCAGCACCTGCCTCAGCCGCAGTGCGCACGACCTGAGTGGCGTACTCGGCGTTGTCGAGGTAGCCGTTGAAGAAGTGCTCGCAGTCGAGGAAGACACGACGGCCCTCGCCGCGCAGGAACTCCACCGTGTCGCGGATCATCGCGAGATTCTCATCGAGCGTGGTGCGCAGCGCCTTCTCGACGTGCTTGTCGTGGCTCTTGGCGACCAGGCAGACCACGGGCGCGTTCGAGTCCCGCAACGCCAGTACCTGCGGATCGTCCGCAGCCGTCGAGTTGGCTCGCCGCGTCGAGCCGAACGCGACCAATGTGGCGTGCGCGAAGGTGAGCTCGGTGGTGGCGCGACGGAAGAACTCAGTGTCCTTCGGAATGGCACCCGGCCAGCCGCCCTCGATGAAGTCCACACCGAGGTCGTCGAGGTGCTGGGCGATGTGCAGCTTGTCCTGCACCGAGAGGTTCAAGCCCTCCTGCTGCGCACCGTCGCGCATCGTGGTGTCAAAGATGTCCACCGTTTTCACGTCAGTTCGTCCTTGTCGGTCGTTCGCCCAATAAAAAAGCCCCCCAGACATGGAGGGCAGCGCGTCGGGCGGTTCTGGTCTAGAGCCCGGCGCGCTTCGCAATGATGATCGAGATCGTGTACATCACCGCAGAGTCTAGACTGGCGGCGCCATGAGCGCGAGGCCTGTACCGATCCCGGATGTCAGCGCTGCCTCCTACGCGCTCATGACGGCTGAGGCACTGGAGCATGAGGACGACTTCCCGCTGCCGAACGAGGCGCTGCTGCGCCGCTACGGCAGTTCGGCAGAGGCACTCGATCGCCTGCGCGAGCGCCAACACCAGCTGCTGATCACCTGCCAGGCGCCGACCAAGGACATGGCCGAGGCGGTGCGGGATGCTCGCATCCACGCGCTCCAGCTCGCGGCGGAGCACGACGGCGTCGTCGTCGAGCTACTGCCGCCGCGCGTTTTGGAGCTGACGCCGGAGCAGGTCTCGCTCGCCCACGCACAACAGTGGTACGTCCTCGACTACGACGACCTCGACGACGGCCTGCTTCGGACCGATGGACTGTCGCAGTTCGGCCTGCCGGAGGTGACGGTCGTGGAGGTCGACCGGGCCACACATGCCATGACCGACGCCGTCGTCGCCGGACTGGCGCACCGACTCATCGCCGAATGGCCGGAGAACGACCCGGTCGGACCGGCCACTGTGACCTTGCGGGATATCGCGTTCGGTCTCGGCGACCCACAGGCGGCCGCGACCCCCAAAGACCGCACCCTCGACCTGCTCATCGACTACGAGCCGGGCCCGCACCGCCTCGTGGTTCAACTCCTGCAGGATCCGGCCGAGGTGCTGTTCGCCTAGCTGTCCTCTGGATCAACGCGCCGCGGCGTGAGGTGAGCCAGCGTCTCGGGCTTGAGGATTCGCTCGAGCTCGGCGGGCGGCAGGAGCCCCTTTTCCAGCACGAGCTCGGCCACCCCGCGACCGGTGGCTAGCGCCTCCTTGGCGACCTCGGTGGCCGCTTGGTAGCCGATGAACGGATTGAGTGCCGTGACCAGCCCAATGGAGTCCTCCACCTCCGCCCGCAGAAACTCCACGTTGGCCGTGATGCCGTCCACGCAGCGCGTGGCCAGCACGATCATCGCCTCACGGAGGCGCCCGATGCCGGACGCGAGTGAGTAGCAGATGATCGGCTCGAACGCGTTGAGCTGTAGCTGCCCGGCCTCGGCCGCCATGGTGACGGTCAAGTCGTGCCCAATGACCTGGAACGCCACCTGATTGACGACTTCAGGTATGACCGGGTTCACCTTGCCGGGCATAATGCTGGAGCCTGCCTGAACCGGCGGAAGGTTGATCGCGTTCAGGCCGGCCCGTGGCCCGGACGAGAGCAGCCGCAGGTCGTTGCACATCTTCGACAGCTTCACCGCGACGCGCTTGAGCACACCCGATACGTGCACAAAAGCGCCACAGTCCTGCGTTGCCTCGATCAGGTCGACCGCGGTCACCAAGTCGATGCCGGTCAGCGATGCGAGGTGCTCGCACGCCAACTTCACGTAGCCCTCGGGCGCATTCAGCTGGGTGCCGATGGCGGTGGCGCCGAGATTGATCTCGTGCAGCATCAGCACCGCCTCGGAGAGCCGTGCGCGGTCCTCGCTGAGCATCACGCTGAAGGTCGCGAACTCCTGCCCCAGCGTCATCGGGACGGCGTCCTGCAGCTGCGTGCGCCCCATCTTGAGGACGTCATGGAACTCGTCGGCCTTGCGGGCGAACGACATCTCCAGCATCGCCATGGCTTCGAGCAAAGCCTGGACGGCCAGGATCACCGCTACCTTGACCGCGGTCGGATAGACGTCGTTGGTCGACTGGCTGAGGTTCACGTGTTCGTTGGGGTGCAGGTACTGGTACTCGCCCCGTCCGTGGCCCATGATCTCCAGCGCCCGGTTGGCGATGACCTCGTTGGCGTTCATGTTGGTCGACGTCCCGGCGCCGCCCTGGATGACGTCGACGACGAACGCGTCGTGCAACCCGCCTTCGCGAATCTCCTCGCATGCCTGACGGATGGCGTTGAACCGGACATGGTCCAGCAGCCCGAGCTCATGGTTGGCGGTGGCGGCAGCCTCCTTCACCGAGGCGAGTGCCTCGATGAGAAACGGGATGCTGTCGATGGAGATGCCGGTGATCGGGAAGTTCTCGAGCGCCCGCAGGGTGTGAACGCCCCAATAGACGTCGGCCGGGACCTCGCGGTCACCAAGGAGATCGTGCTCGGTTCGCGTCGGCCCATGCATCCCCCCACTTTGGCACCGTGCCGGGCCGATGGGTGGAAGGTCAGACCTTGGTCATCCAGCCGTGGCGGTCTTCGGCACGGCCGTACTGGATGTTGACGAGAGCCTGACGGATCTCGTGCGCCACCTTGGACGTCTCCGCCTCAGCCGCGACGGCCTCGCCGCCCTCCCATTTCAGGGCACCAACCGGAGTGATGACGGCAGCCGTCCCGCAGGCGAAGACCTCGACGATGGAGCCGTCCGCGGTGCCCTCGCGCCACTCATCGATCGACACGCGACGCTCGGTGACCTCGTGACCAAGGTCGCCGGCCAGCGTCAGGATCGAATCCCGGGTGATTCCCGGCAGGATCGAACCGGACAACGTCGGCGTGACGATGGAACCGTCGGCGTAGACGAAGTACAGATTCATGCCGCCGAGCTCCTCGACGTACTTGTGCTCGGACGCGTCGAGAAAAGCCACCTGCGCGCAGCCGTTCGCGTTTGCCTCCTGTTGGGGCAACAGGCTGGACGCGTAGTTGCCACCGCACTTGGCCGCACCAGTGCCACCAGCGCCAGCGCGCCCGTACTCCGTGGACAGCCAGATGTCGACCGGCTTGACGCCGCTGGCGAAGTACGCGCCGGCGGGCGAGGCGATGACCGAGTAGGTCACGTGTTGCGCCGGCCGGACGCCGAGGAACTTCTCGGAGGCGAACATGAAAGGCCGCAGGTAGAGGCTCTTCTCCTCCCCGCGCGGAACCCAGTTCGCATCCGCTTCTATGAGCGCACGAATCGAGCCCAGGAACCACTCGGTCGGCAGTTCCGGGAGTGCAAGTCGGTGGGACGAACGCTGCATGCGCGCCGCGTTCGCCTCCGGCCGGAAAAGCCAGATCGAGCCGTCGGCGTGGGCGTAGGCCTTGAGGCCCTCGAAGACTTCCTGCGCGTAGTGCAGAACCGCTGCGGCCGGGTCGAGCGTCAGTGGACCGTAGGGCACGACGCGAGCGTCGGCCCACCCACTGTCGGGTGTCCATTCGGCCAGGAACATGTGGTCGGTGAAGTACAGCCCAAAGCCCGGGTTCGCGAGGATTTCCTCGCGCTGCGCATCATCCAGCGCGGCCGGATTCGGCTCGAAACGGCTGGTGAAAGTCATGAGAGCACCGTAGTCGTAGGGGGTTTACAGACGCTTGGCGATTGCCTCGCCGATTTCCGGCGTCGAGCGCACCGACGCGCCTCGTTCGGCGATGTCGGCCTCAACTGCCGCAGTGATCTCGGCCGCCGCCTCGGGCAGGCCGAGGTGGTCGAGCAGCAAGCCGGCCGAGAGGATCGCCGCCGTCGGGTCGGCCTTGGCCTGACCGGCGATGTCGGGAGCCGACCCGTGGACCGGCTCGAACATGCTGGGCGTAGTCCGGTCCGGATTGATGTTGCCGCTTGCGGCCAAGCCGATGCCGCCGGTCACGGCGGCGGCCAGGTCGGTCAGGATGTCGCCGAACAGGTTGTCGGTGACGATGACATCAAAGCGGCTCGGGTTCGTCGCCAGGAAGATCGTGGCTGCGTCGACGTGCAGGTAGTCGACCGCGATGTCCGGGAACTCCTTGGCCACGGCCTCGACCGTGCGGCTCCAGAGGTGGCCGGCGTGTACGAGGACATTGTTCTTGTGGACCAACGTCAGCTTGTTGCGCGGACGAGCCTGTGCGCGGGCGAAGGCATCGCGGACGACCCGTTCGACGCCGAAGGCCGTGTTCAGGCTGACCTCGGTGGCGACTTCCTGCGGGGTGCCGACGCGGATCGCGCCGCCGTTGCCGACGTAGGGGCCTTCGGTGCCCTCGCGGACGACGACGAAGTCGATCTCACCTAGGTCCGTGACCCTGCTTGACAGCGGCGTCGGGACACCTGGGTAGAGCTTGCTCGGGCGCAGGTTGACGTAGTGGTCGAGCTCGAAGCGCAGCTTGAGCAGCAGCCCCCGCTCGAGGACGCCGGAGGGCACGCTCGGATCGCCGATGGCGCCAAGCAGGATGGCGTCGTGCCCGCGGATCTCGTCCAAGGCCGACTGCGGCAACGTCTCCCCTGTGGCATGCCAGCGTCGCGCGCCGAGGTCGTACTCAGTGCGCTCGAAAGCGACGTCGTGGCGCGGTGCCACGACATCGAGTACGGCAAGCGCCTGGGCGGTCACTTCGGGGCCGATGCCGTCGCCGGGGACCGCGGCAAGCGAAAACGTGCGGGTCATGACGCTTCTTTCAGGCAGGTGTCAATTGTCGTCAGGAAGTTCGTCGGGCTCGAGCTCGACGGGCTGAGCCTCGTCGCGCAGGTGAGCCGGACCCCATTCCAGCAATTCCGGTGGCATGAGTATCTCCTAGTTCGGTCGTGGGTGATTCGGTGGGTGAACGTCCCCGCCGAATCGGTTGGTGACCGAAATGGAGATCTGATGCGATGAGTGTCCTGCGGCGGAATCGTTCGGGCCAACGCCAAACGCCGCGGCAGGACGGCCCTAGATGGACCTGCCGCGGCAAGCGATGGCTACGAGCTGCTTCCGCATGATGAGCCAACGATAACCCACAATCCGGACGACGTCAGAATCTCGCACACGACCATGCGAAGATTCGCCTTGTGACTGGACCGCCGGCTGTGCCCGAGATCGTCGCCAAGGCGCTCGACCTGGCCCGGCAGCGCGGATTCATCACCTCCACGCGCAACGAGACGGGCCGCCTGCTGGCGGCGCTGGCAGCGTCTCGCGAGGGCACCTTGGCTGAACTCGGCACCGGCACTGGCGTCGGCTCCGCTTGGCTCGCATCCGGGGCGCGGCCGAAGGCCCGCATCGTCAGTGCCGAGCTCGACTCGGTGCTGGCCGAGGAGGTACAGAGCCTGTTCGCTCACGTCGACAACGTCGAGATCATCGCCGGCGACTGGTCGACGCTGGACGAGTACGCCCCCTTCACGCTGCTTTTCGTCGACGTGCGTGAGGTCATGGCGAACATCGACGCCCTCGCCGACCTCATCGAGCCGGGCGGCATCGCCGTGCTCGACGATTTCGTCCCGTCTTCGCACTGGCCGCCGATCGTGGACGGCCATGTCGACACGATCCGGGAGCAATGGCTGCAGGACGACCGCTTTGTCGCGGTCGAACTGCTCATCGACCCGGATGCGTCCCTGATGATTGCGACCCGCCGCTGATGATGTCCCCACAGCGTCAAGCCTCGGCTCAACCGCGACGCCTCACCCAGGTCGAGCAAGACGCCTTGAACAAGGTCCGCCGCCGGGTCGCTGCGATCGTGTTCGGCGTCGTCAGCCTGCACGCGATCATCGCGCTGATCAGTCTCGCGCGCCATTACGACAACGTCGGCCGCCACGGCGACGCCACCGGCCTGCTGATCATGTCCGGCCTGCTGTCGGCGGGCCAGTACGTCGGCGTGCGCCTGATCCTGGGACGGTCGCTGCTGTCACCGTGGATCCTTCTCGGCGCCCTGCCGACCACGGTGGGCTTCGTGCTGCGTTAGCCATGCGGCTTGAGATCGAGACGGCACGGGGCATCGCGTGGGCCGATGTCGACGAGGCTCGTAGAGACAGCGCCATGGGGCTCCTGCTGCTGGGTCACGGCGCCGGCGGGTCGGTGGACGCGCCGGACCTGCTGGCCGCGCGAGAAGCCGCTCTCGCCATCGGGGTCAGTGTGGCCCGGGTCACGCAGCCGTATCGGGTGGCGGGGCGACACGGCATGCCGCCGCATCCGACGCTGGAGCAGCCGTGGCTGGAGGTGGCCGCTGCGCTGGCACACCGTTACCAGGAGCTCCCGCAGGTCTTCGGCGGCCGTTCCGCGGGCGCCCGGGTGGCGTGTCGCACGGCGGAGGCCGGCAGAGCCATTGCCGTGATCTGCCTGGCCTACCCGGTCCACCCGCCGGGCAAACCAGACGCCAGCCGGATGGACGAGCTCGACGCCGTGCATGTGCCGGTCCTCGTCGTCCAAGGCGACCGCGATGCCTTCGGCATGCCGCCACGCCGGCGCGGGCGCACGCTCGTCGTGGCCGAGGGCGCCGACCACAGCTTGAAGAAGGGCCTAGGCGACGTACACCGCGGCGTCACGCGGTTCCTGCATCGCGTTCTCTGAGGACCTGACGGCATCCGTCCCCCGCGACGACGAGAAATTCTCGTCGCGGGAGGTGCCCCCAAGCCGCTCGAGGAAGAACTGGACCAGCGGTCCGATGGCGAGCGCATAGAGTGCCGTCCCGATCCCGACCGTCCCGCCGAGCAGGAACCCGGTGGCAAGCACGGTCAGTTCGATTCCGGTCCGGACGAGACGGACGCTGAGACCGGTCCGCTCGACCAGGGCAACCCAGACGCCGTCGCGTGGCCCGGTGCCCAGCCGTGCGCCGATGTAGAGCGCTCCGGCCACACCGTTGCCGACGACACCGACCACCAGCAACGTCACGCGAGCCCACATCTCACCGGGTGCGGCAATGAGCGCGATGCCGGCATCGGCGGCCAGTCCGATGAGGAGGACGTTCAGCACAGTGCCGATGCCCGGCCGCTGCTTCAGCGGGATCCACAGCAGAAGGACGATCGCGCCCACGACGATGACCACCTGGCCGAAGGTGAGCGGGACGTGGTGCGTCAGGCCTTCGTGGAAGACGTCCCACGGGTCCAAGCCGAGCCCGGACTGGACCATGAGGGCCATCGTGAAGCCGTAGAGCAGGAGGCCTACGACCAATTGTGCGAGGCGCGCTCCCATCACCGTTTTCCCTTCGGATCGAACGGGTCAAATGGGAAGCCGGTGATCATGCCCCGGCCGGCACGCGCCGCGGCGATGCCGGCGAGAAACGCGACCACGATGGCGATGGCTGTAAACATGAGGCCACATTTGCACGAATTGGCTCTATCAGAAATGGCCAATTGCGTCATACTGGTTTCATGATGTCTGCACCCCGCATGGCTGCCCTCATCGGCGACGTGCCGTTACGCTCCCCCGCATATCGGGACCTCGCCGATCGCCTCCGCGTCCTGGTCATCGACGGTCGCCTTCCCGACGGCACGCGCCTCCCGAGCGAACGCGAACTCGCCGCATCGCTCGGAGTGAGCCGCACGACGACGACGCGGGTCTACGCCGAGCTGCGCGATGCCGGACTCATCGCTTCGCGACAAGGCTCTGGAAGCGTCGTCCAGGTCCCCTACAAGGCGTCGACCGTGAGCAGCCTGATCCTCGATCCGGACTCACCCGATGACATCGCGATGACCTACTCGGCGCCGAGCGCGCCGATCGGAATGGCCAGCGTCTTCACAGCCGCGGCAGAACGCCTTCCCAGCCTTCTGGCCACCACCGGCTACCTCCCTGACGGTTTGCGCGAACTGCGCGAGGCAATCGCGGACCACCACACCGCTGACGGACTGCCGACTACACCCGACCAGATCGTCGTCACGTGCGGGGCGATGGGCGCAATCAATCTCACCGCACAGACGTTTCTGTCGCCCGGATCCCGCGTCATCGTCGAAGGGGTGAGCTTCCCGCACGGCCACGATGCACTCACCGCTGCCGGCAGCCGACTTTCCCCGCTCGCCCTGACTGAACACCCATGGGATCCCACGGCACTCAGGGGCCTGCTCGGCCGGTCCCGCCACGCCGCGACGTACATCATCCCGGACTTCCACAATCCGACCGGAGCGGTCATGTCCGACAGCGACCGCGGCGCTTGGGCCTCGCTCCTGAAGCGTCACGACGTCATCCCGATGGTGGACGAGACGCTGCGGCACGTGAACCTCGACGACGTCGACCTGCCCCCGCCCTTCGCGACCTACGACCCACGCACGATCACGTTCGGATCGATGTCGAAGGCGTTCTGGGGTGGGCTCCGCATCGGCTGGGCCCGGGTCCCTGAGCCGCGCCGCATGGCGATGCTGCAATCGCGCATGTTCATCGACCTCGGTGCCAGCGCCTTCGATCAACTGGTGGCCACCGATCTGCTCCGCAACGGCCAAGAACTCGCGCAAGCGCGTCTGATCGAGGCGCGTCAGGCCCGTGACCACCTCATCGCGGCGCTTTCCCGGGCGATCCCCACTGTTCGCACGACACGGCCGGGCGGTGGCCTGAATCTTTGGCTGACATTCCCGGAGCCCGTCACAACGCGCCTCGTCGCGTGTGCATACCGGCACGGCCTACTCCTGACACCCGGCGCCCGGTTCTTCGCGCAGAACGGCGGCGAGCGGAACCTGCGACTCCCCTACACCCAGTCTCTCGATGTCCTGACCGAGGCCGTCGACCGCCTGGCCGCCGCATGTGGCGAGATCCACGCCAAGGACGAGCCACGTCGAGAGGGCTCGACGCTCGACCTCATCGCCTGATGACGTCCTCGCCAGGAACTACGCGGACTCGGACTCGGAGAACCCATGCCGGATCAGCATCACCATCGCGATCATGGTGATGAAGGCGAAGACCAGCGCCGGACCGAATCCCAGAATGCCGGCGAGGTTGGTTTCTCCGAGCCGGTTGCTGCCGAAGGACACCGCATGGCTTGGCGCAAACAGGGCTCCCCAGTAAAACACCGTGTTCGCGTAGCCGGTGCCGACCAGCATCCAGTACAGACGCGATGCGGTCTTCTGCGGCAAGCCCATGGAGTGCGTGACCAGCGCCCCAGCGATCACGAGTAGTCCGTTCATGATGCCGCCAGCGTGGGTCCGCGCCCAGGCGCTCGGATTGCCCGGAAAGTCGAACTCGATGATCGTGCCAGGGAATACTTCGAAGCCGCCTATCAGGCTGATCACGAGGCCGAAACCTGCGGCGAGAGCAATCAGGATGATGATGGCGCCGTGCGCGACCATGCGCCGCTGCTGCGTTTTCATTGGGCAATCCCCTTCGTAGATCTCGCGTGTGCAGACTGTCCCCGCCACGTCCCTGAAGCCGCCGCGCTCACGCCTCCCACCGCCTGGCGGAGATCGCCCGACGGAGACAACCGCGCAGCTTCACGCTGCTGATCAGGTACCGATGAAGCGCCTCATGGCTGCCCAGGAACAGCCGATTGCGTCGCAGCCACCAGGGAAACCGACGGCTGAAGCGGAGGGTGTTCTGCGTACTCGCCAACAGGGTGGTCACCAGGTCTTCCTTGGCTTCGGGATGCGGCACGGGACTCAGGATCTGGTTCCGTTTGTCGTCTGTGAACCTGGCCACCGCCAAGCGACCAATGAGTGACGCGCTGAAGGTTTGCTGACACATGAACACCGACTGCAGGGTGATCGTTCCATCCGCGAAAATCGGCTTGGGCTCGGCCGAGGCGAGACCGTTCGCCGTGCAGTCCACGAACAGTGAGTCCTCGGGAACTCGGTGCTCACCCTCTGAGAGGCCGACGCTGCCGCGTGAAATTCGCTCGACCCGGCCCATGCGGACGACATCGGCCACCGAGCGAAGTTGGACGAGTTCATCCCGGGCTACGGAGGCACAGCGCCATTTGGTCGGCTGCCGCGCACGATCGAGGCGGAAGACGAGCCCGCGCTCTTCCAAGGTCGCGAACGCCTCGTCGGCCGACTCTGCGTCCGCGACCGCTTGGACCATTTCAGCGACGGTCGTCAGAGCGAGGCCCGGCTGCACGGGCTCCCGCGCCCATAGCCACGCGTCATTGGGCACGATCCAGGTAATAGCGGCGGGAGCAACGCCACGATCCAAGAGAAAAAGGATCGCATCGATGCCCGTCTTGCCCGACCCGACGACGACGTGATGCTCATAGGGTCGCCTCAACCGGGACAGCCCATTCGGGGGCACCAGCTCGACATCTGCATCGACGTCGTAGAGCGGAGCCACCACCGATGGGACCCGCGCCTCCAGGTACGTCGCATCAACGAGACGCTTGCGCACGCTGACTCGGGTCCGCTGGGCGGGATTGAGGACCGACACGATCGTGCCTTCTCCTTGGTAGTCGCTCATCGGAAGGAACCGAACTCGGCCCGACTCGACGAACCGGCGCATGGCTTCACCGAAGTACGCGACGATTTCGGGCAACGACGTGAGGTCCGACCCACCCCTGCCCAACGACAGGTTGGTCAGCCCGTAGAACGCGGCCGGCTGATGCAGGGTGACAAAGGAGTACGCGTCATTCCAATGGCCGCCCGGCGAAGCGTGCCGATCGACAACGACCACGTCGGCCGATGAGTCCTCCTTGAGGAGGACATCGATGAACGCGACACCCATCGCCCCCGCGCCGACCACCAAGTAGTCCGTCTCGATCTGCTCGACCTCATCCACGTCGGAAACGGGCCTCAAGCCAGCTGACTTCACGTCGACTCCCATCGGCGCTCTCCTCCGCGTATCGGTCTCACGTTCCTTGGACCGTTCTGACGCTAGGGCCCGAGGGCTCCGCACAACATTCCCCGATCGTCGTGAAGATGTACGACCTTCGGACAGTTCTGCGGCCTGACGCCCGCTGAGAGCCGGTCTATAGTCGCGGCCATGACCTCAGGCGTCGGTGTCACATCCGACGATCAGTCCGCGGACTCGCCGCCGGAATTCACGCGCCGTCTCGAGGTCTTCACCCGCATTCATCGGGAGCTGGCGAAATTGCGCCAAGCCGAGACGGTCGAGACCATCGTGTCGCGGGCACCGCAGGCCGCCTGCGACGCGTGCGGCTTGGACCGCGCGATCATCTACCGGGTCCGCGGTAATGACATGTTCGCCGAGGCCGCCTACGTTCGCGATGATCCGGCGTCAACCCAGGAGTTTCTGGAGTGGAGCCGCGCCAACCCCGGTCCGCTCCAAGACCGCATCTTGGAGTCGGAGATGGTGCGCCGCCGGATCCCGCTCCTGGTGCTCGACGCGCTGAATCACCCGGACACCTTCAAGCCGATGGTCGAGCACTACCAGACCCACAGCTACGTGACGGCCCCGATCATGCCGGACGGCCGCGTGATCGGCTTCCTCAACGCCGACAAGGCATTCCAGCATCCCGGGGATCCGGCGGGCGTCGATGAGTTCGACCGCGACGCACTCTGGGCCTTCGTCGAGGGCCTTGGCAGCGCCATCGAACGAGCCCACGTGCGCGAGAAGATCCGCAGCAAGCTCGAGGAAGCCGACGGATTGATGACTCAGATGCGCGCCGTAGTCGCTGACTTGCTTCAAAGCAACGTCGAACTGGTGAAGCAGGAGGCGGGCATCGCCACATCGGCGACCGGTGCAGCGGCGGCTTTGCTCCGCAATCCGGGCTCGCCGATTCGCCAGCTGCTGAGTCGCCGCGAGATCGAAGTTCTGGAGTTGGCGGCCCATGGCTGGACGAACCCTCGGATCGCCGCACGACTGTTCATCACCGAGGGGACGGTGAAGTCCCACGTCGGACAAATCCTCCGCAAACTGGGTGTCACCAACCGGGTTGAGGCTGTCGGCCTTTACCTGCGTCAGCGAACGCCTGACGGGAGCTGAGTGCCGGCCACCGGCCGGCGCAGCGCTCGCGGGAGATACGCAGCGCCGGGACCGCCGGGCGCAGCAACGTCACCGGGATTGGCGATCCCGCAGTGCTTCAGCGACAGGCAGCCGCAACCGATGCACGAGTCGAGGCCGTCGCGCAGGCGCTCGAGCGCGGCTATCTGCTCATCGAGGCGGCCTCGCCAGTGGCGGGACATCCGAACCCAATCGGCCTTCGTCGGCGTGCGCCCGGCGGGCAGTTCGGCAAGCTCCGCCCGGATTTCCTCCAGCGACAAGCCGACGTTGCTGGCGGCGCGAATGAAAGCCAGCCGGCGCAGTACGCCTCGCTCGAACATCCGCTGTCCACCCGACGCGCGATGGGCCGTGATGAGACCTTGGCTCTCGTAGTACCGGATGGCAGAAGCAGCAAAGCCGCTGCGGCGCGCCACGTCGCCGATGGCGATCAGATCATGGGTGTCCACATCGTTCTCCAAATTTTCGCTTGACTTCAAGTTTACTTTAACTTGAACACTGGCGACATGAACACATTCGATCAATCAATTCAACGCGTTGCACTCGTCACCGGCGGCTCGGCCGGACTCGGTCGGGCCCTCGTCACCGGCCTCGCGGAGGCCGGCTGGACTGTAATCACCGACGCCCGCGACGGTGAGCGTCTCCGCGACCTCCCGCCCGAGGTGACCGCCCTCGCCGGCGACATCACCGATGGGAATCACCGCGACGCACTGGCCGCGCAGGTCGCTCGGCACGGGCGCCTGGACCTCCTGGTCCACAACGCCAGCACACTCGGCCCGAGCCCGCTCCCCCGTCTGGAGGAGGTCTCTGTCGAGGACCTGCAGTCGGTATGGCGCCCCAACATCGGCGCTCCGCTGGTTCTGACCGCCCAGCTCCTGCCTCAACTGGTCGCGAGCGGCGGCATCGTGCTGTCGATCTCGTCCGACGCAGCCGTGGAGCATTACCCCCGTTGGGGCCTGTACGGCGCCTCCAAGGCAGCCCTGGATCACCTGACGCTGCAGTACGCGGCAGAGAGCCCCGAGATCACCGGATATGCCGTGGACCCCGGCGACATGCGCACTGAGATGCACCAGGCCGCGTTCCCGGGCGAGGACATCTCCGACCGGCCTTTGCCGGAGACGGTCGTGCCCGCACTGCTGAACCTCATCTGGACCCGCCCGCCGTCCGGTCGCTACCGGACCGCAGACCTTCCCGTTCGCGAGCTTGCCCGATGAGCACGCTGATCCGAACCCGGACACACTTCCCGGCGCCCGACGATGCCACCGCTCCGGCACCTGCCGAAGCTCGTGGCCTGGCCCGCGACGAGGTCCGCATGCTCGTCGCACGGCCGGACCAACTGGCCCATGCCAGGTTCAGGGACCTTCCCGATCACCTCGTCCCCGGCGACCTGGTGGTCTTCAACGACTCAGCCACGATCAATGCCGCCGCCGACGGCATCCTGATGGGTCGCGGACCGGTCGTCGTGCACGTCGCCACGACATTGGACTCCGGCGAGCGCGTCATCGAACTGAGGACCGCGCCCGACGGAAGCCGCGCCATCCTGGACGCCCAGCCCGGTGACGTCGTCCGGCTCGGCCGGGTTGTCGTGCGGTTGATCGCCCCTTATCCACGTGAGCACTCATCGCCCACGGGTGCCGGCAATCGGCTCTGGCGTGCCGCAGTGACTGGTCCTCTCGACCGGCACCTCCGGAAGCGTGGGCGGCCGATCGCATACGGCTACCTCGATCGCGCGTATCCGCTCGCCACCTATCAAAGCGTCTTCTCCGTTCGCCCCGGCAGTGCCGAGATGCCGTCGGCGGGCCGGCCGTTCACCCGGGACGTGGTGACTCGCCTCGTCACCCGCGGCGTCCGGCTGGCGCCGATTACCTTGCACACCGGCGTCTCGTCCCAAGAGGCCGGCGAAGGACCTCAGCCCGAGTGGTTCGAAGTGCCGGCTGCCACCGCCGCCGTCGTGAATTCGACGCGGTCGGAGGGCGGCCGGGTCGTCGCCGTGGGCACGACGGTCACGCGGGCGCTGGAGTCGTCCGTCCAACATGGACTGGCGGTGTCGAGCAGCGGGTGGACCGAACGAGTCGTCACTGCCGACGATCCGCCGCAGCTCGTTGGCGGACTCATCACCGGATGGCACGACCCGCACGCCTCACACCTGCTGCTGGTCGAAGCCGTGGCCGGCGCCGACCTCACCCAAGCCGCGTACGACGCGGCCGTGGGTGCCCATTACCGGTGGCACGAGTTCGGCGACTCGGCCCTGCTGCTTCCCTCACCAACCCTGTGAACGGCACTCATGCGACGCCGGCCTCGGCGCGGAAGACCTCGAGCCATGCGACCAGTTCGGTCGGGTGGGCCAGTGCGGGCAGGTGACCGCCGTCCATCTCGTCCGGCGTGATGCCCAGGCGCTCCCGCGCCACCCGACGTTGGAGATCCGGAGGCAGCAGCCTGTCGTGGCGGCACAGGAGGAACCGGGTCGGCACGTCGGGCCACGCGGCCAGCGGCCACGGCTCCTGAAACGGAGCGTCCGACTGGTCACGCTCATGGTTGGCGCCCTCGGCGACCACATCGGCTGGCACGTCGTGCAGAAACACCTCAATCGGGTCGAACTCGTTGGTCCAAGCCCGACCTTCGTGCGCAGCGAACTCGCGAGCCGCCTTCGGCTGACCCGTGTTTGCCCACCAATCTCCGGGTCGCTCGCCGGGCGCCGGGGTCATTGCCGCAACCAGGACGAGCAGCTCCACGGGCACTCGCTCGCACACCAAGGGGGCAGTGAATCCGGCCATCGACTGGGCGACCAGGATCACGCCGGTTCGATCACCGATCGCGTCGGTCACCACGTCGGTGTACTCCGCCAATCCCGCAGCCGTGTCGTCTCCGGGCAGATCCACCGCGATTGCCTCGTGTCCGCGCTCGCGTAGCTGAGGCACCACACGGTGCCAATACCAAGCCACCCCGCCGGCCCCCGGAATCAGTACGTAACTGGCCATGCAACCGGTGGTGCGCGCCTACCTGGCCGCGGAGCCCTCGACGTAATCGGCGTCCTGTTGCTTCCATGAGAATTGGGCGCGCAGTTCACGGCCAGTCTTCTCGATCGGGTGACCGGCCTCCTGCTCGCGCAAAGCGAGGAACTCCGGCGCACCGGCGTCCTGGTCGGCGATGAAGCGAGCCGCAAAGGAACCGTCCTGGATGTCCGCGAGGATCTTCTTCATCTCATCCTTGACCGGCGGGCCGATGAGCCGCGGGCCGGAGACATAGTCGCCGTACTCGGCCGTGTCAGAGATGCTCCAGCGCTGCTTGGCGATGCCGCCTTCCCACATGAGGTCGACGATCAGCTTGAGCTCGTGCAGGCACTCGAAGTAAGCGATCTCCGGCTGGTAGCCAGCCTCGACCAGCGTCTCGAAGCCGGCCTGAACGAGGTGCGACATGCCACCGCACAGCACGGCTTGCTCACCGAACAGATCGGTCTCGGTCTCCTCAGCGAACGTCGTCTTGATGACCCCGGCGCGGGTGCCGCCGATGGCCTTCGCGTACGACTTGGCGATTTCCCACGCCTGCCCGGAAGCGTCCTGCTCGACGGCGATGATGTCCGGGATACCTCGGCCCGCGATGAACTCGCGGCGCACGGTGTGGCCCGGAGCCTTGGGGGCGACCATGATGACGTCGACGCCCGCCGGCGGCTTGATGTAGCCGAACCGGATGTTGAAGCCGTGGCCGAAAACGAGGGTGTCGCCCTCGGCGAGGTTCGGCTCGATCGACTCGGCGTAGATGATCCGCTGGAACTGGTCGGGCGCGAGGATGACGATGACGTCGGCCTCCTCGACCGCCTCGGCAACCGGCAGGACGCGCAGGCCCTCGGCTTCGGCCTTGGCGATGCTCGTGGAGCCTTCCTTGAGTCCGACGCGCACGTCGACACCCGAGTCACGCAGGTTCAGCGCGTGCGCGTGACCCTGGCTGCCATAGCCGATGACGGCCACGTTCTTGCCTTGGATCAGCGACAGGTCAGCGTCGTCGTCGTAGAACAATTCAGCCACAGGATTTCTCCCTCTCAGATAGCAACATTGCCGGGAACCGAGCGCAAGGTGCGGTCGGTGATGGAGCGCGAGCCGCGGCCCATGGCCACCCGCCCGGACTGGACGATCTCGCGGATGCCGAACGGTTGGAGCACCGCGAGCATCGCATTGAGCTTGCCGGCGTCGCCGGTGGCCTCAATCGTGATGGCATCGGTGGCGACGTCGACGACCTTGGCACGGAACAGCTGCACCGTTTCAAGCACCTGACCGCGGGTCTGGCTGTCGACCTTGACCTTGATCAGCATCAGCTCGCGCTGGACCGCGGTGTCATCCAGTTCGACGATCTTGAGCACGTTGACCAGCTTGTTGAGCTGCTTGGTCACCTGCTCCAGAGGAAGCGTGTCGAGGTTGACGACGATCGTCATGCGAGAGACCTCGGGGATCTCGGTCGGCCCGACGGCGAGCGACTCGATATTGAAGCCGCGCCGCATGAACAGGCTGGAGACGCGTGCAAGAGCACCCGGGGTGTTCTCGACGAGAACGGACAGGACGTGTTGGCTCACAGGACATCGTCCTCGAACTCAGGCGCGAGGTCACGCGCGATCTTGATGTCGTCGTTGCTGGTGCCGGCGGCGACCATCGGCCACACCATGGCATCACGCTCGACCACGAAGTCGATGACGACCGGGCGGTCGTTGATGGCCATAGCCTTCTCGATCGTCGCGTCCAAGTCGGCTTCGGTTTCGCAGCGCAGGCCAACACAGCCCATGGCCTCGGCGAGCTTGACGAAGTCGGGGATGCGCAGCGCGCCGATCTCCTCCGGGCCTGTGTTGAGGTCGGTGCTGGAGTACCGACTGTCGTAGAACAGCGTCTGCCACTGCCGCACCATGCCGAGCGACGAGTTGTTGATGATCGCGACCTTGATCGGGATGCCCTCGATCGCGCAGGTGGCGAGCTCCTGGTTCGTCATCTGGAAGCAGCCGTCGCCGTCGATGGCCCAGACGACCGCGTCCGGTGTGCCGACCTTGGCGCCCATGGCCGCGGGCACGCAGTAGCCCATGGTGCCGGCACCGCCGGAGTTGAGCCACTGCCGCGGGCGCTCGAAGTCGACGAAGTGCGCAGCCCACATCTGGTGCTGGCCGACCCCGGCGACGTAGGTGGCCTCCGGGCCGGAGAAGTCGCTGATCCGCTCGATGACCTTCTGCGGGGCCAAGCCAGTTTCCGGCTTGTCGTAGCCGACCGGGTACCTCGCCTTCAGGGCGAGCATCTGCGCACGCCAGGCGTCGCACTCGACCACGAGGCCGTCTTCCTCGGCCTGCTTGTGCAGCATCATCACCAGTTCGGAGATGACCTCCTTACAGTCGCCGACAATCGGGACATCGGCCTGTCGGTTCTTGCCGATCTCGGCCGGGTCGATGTCGGCGTGGATGACCTTCGCCTCCGGTGCGAATGACGGCAGGTGGCCGGTGACGCGGTCGTCGAACCGCGAGCCCAGCGTGATAAGTAGGTCGGACTTCTGCAGCGCACCGACCGCGGCGACCGACCCGTGCATTCCCGGCATACCCAGGTGCAGTTCGTGCGAGTCGGGGAATGCACCTCGGGCCATCAGCGTGGTGACGACCGGGATACGGGTCAGCGCAACCAGTGCCGCCAGCTCAGAAGCCGCGTTGGCCTTGATGACGCCGCCGCCGACGTACAGGACGGGACGCTTGGCCTCGGCGATCAGCTTGGCCGCCTCGCGCACCTGCTTGCCGTGCGGGCGTGTCGTCGGCCGGTAGCCGGGCAGCGCCAACTCGTGTGGCCAGACGAACGTTGTCATCTTCTGCATCGCGTCCTTAGCGATGTCGACGAGCACCGGGCCGGGGCGTCCGGTGGAGGCGATGTGGAAGGCCTCGGCGATGACCCGCGGGATCTCGTCAGGATTCGTCACGAGGTAGCTGTGCTTGGTGATCGGCATGGTGATGCCGCGGATGTCGGCTTCCTGGAAGGCGTCCGTGCCGATTGCGGCACTCGGGACCTGGCCGGTGATCGCGACGATCGGGACAGAGTCCATGTGCGCATCGGCGATGGCGGTGACCAGGTTGGTTGCGCCGGGACCGGACGTGGCCATGCAGACGCCGACGCGACCGGTGACCATCGCGTAGCCCTGGGCCGCGTGACCGGCGCCCCGCTCGTGCCGCACGAGGATGTGCCGGATCGAGGAGTCGAACAGCGGGTCGTAGGCCGGAAGGATCGCGCCGCCCGGGATGCCGAAGATGACGTCGACACCAGCGTGCTCGAGCGCGTTGACGAGGCTCTGAGCACCGGTGATCTGCTCAGGCTCGTCAGCGACGACCGGATTCGCTGGTGAGTCCGTCATGGTCGGTCATTCTCCCTGTTGGTCGTGCCGGTTGATGTTTCGGGGTCCTACATGAAAAATCCCCCCGGCCCGAAGGCAAGCGAGGGGGACGCGCGGTCTGAAGGGATCAGCGCGTCATGCGAGAACTACGAGCAGCGAGTGCACCCGGCTAGTTTCGCCGCTCGCCCGCGAAAGATCAAGTCAGGCTTACCCTGAGCGCCATGCTGTTTCTCCTGTTCAAGTACGGCGTCACCGCGGCGATCGTGGTGGCGGTATCTGAAGCGGCGAAGCGCAGCGACCGGCTGGGCGCGCTGATCGCGTCGCTGCCCTTGGTGACGCTGCTGGCCTTGTTCTGGCTGCATGTCGAAGACCAGCCGACGATCAAGCTGGCCAACCACGCGTACTACACGTTCTGGTACGTGCTGCCGACGTTGCCGATGTTCTTGGCGTTCCCGAAGCTGCTGGACCGCTTTGGGTTCTGGCCCGCGCTCGCACTGAGCGTCGTCCTCACGCTGGCGATCTTCGGTGTCTACGCGCTGGCGCTGCGCCGATTCGGCGTCACCCTGATTTAGCCGACGATCCCCGATCCTTCATCGAAGACTCATGAAGGGTTCGTAGCGTCGACGTGTGACGACGCTCCTCCCGCCGCTTCAAGCACGGCCAAGCCGCCGCATCGACCGGTCCGTACTCAGTGTTCGGATCGCGTACGCGGCCACCGCGGCGACCCACCTCATCATGCTGCGGCGCGCGTTGGGGCCGGACGAAGGCGGATTCCTGGTTGTCGCGCGGCATTGGGGCGACGCCGGGCCGTACCTCTACGGGCCAACCTGGGTGGATCGGCCGCCCGGCCTGATCGGCCTGTTCTCGGTGGCTGATCAGCTCGGTCCGTGGGGTGTGCGGCTGACCATGGTCGCCCTGTCAGTCACCCTCGTGTCGTTGGCGGCCAATACCGCGAGACTCGTCGGCGGGCGGGCGGCGGCTCCCTGGGCCGCGTGGACGGCCTTCGCCCTTGGCTCATCCGTGCTGCTGCAGGCCGAACAGCTGAACGGCGAATACGCAGCCGCCACCTGTGTGAGCGCGAGCATGATACTCATCCTTCTTGCCCTCAAGCAGTGGCGCGACCCGATGTGGGGCCGACGAGTCCTCGTCGCGGTCGGCGCAGGCGCCGCGGCCGCGGCCGCCGTCGCGATGAAGCAGAACTTCCTCGATGCGTTCGTGTTCGTGGCGGTCCTCCTGGGCGGAACGGCCCTTGTCGACCGGTCGGCTCGCCGACGCGTGGCCAACCTTGCCGCCGGATTCTCGGTCGGTGCGGGCCTCGTCCTCACCACAATGCTCCTGTGGTCCCGAGACCACGGCGGCCCGAAGGCCCTCATGTTCGCCCTCTTCGGCTTCCGCGCTCGGGCCGCCGAGCTGATGCAACAGGGGTCGTGGGACGCACCGGACAAGCGCATGTGGGAACTGCTCGCGCTGTCCCTCGGCTCGGGCCTGCTAGTGCTCGCCGCACATCTGATCTGGCAGGGACGCGCATCGCTCCGGACCCAAAACCCGCTGGCGTGGGCGCTCGCCGCCACTGCCACGTTCGAGTTTGTCTCCCTGATCGCCGGAGCCAACTTCTGGCCGCACTACGCTCTGGCCTTCATCCCTGTGGTGGCCCTCTCCGCTGGACTTGCAGCCCGGCGGAGTCGCCGCGGCTGGGCAGGCACCCAGTGGATCGTGGCGACCATGGCCGTCGCAACCGCGGTCATCTCACCGATTGCCGCGGTGGCCAACGGCCCGGGCGAAGCTTGGACCATCGGCAGCTGGGTCCGCCAGTCATCCGCAGCCACCGACAGCATCGTGGTGACGTACACACACCCCAACGTCATCGCGGCGTCGGGGCTTCGCCCCGCGTACCCTTACCTCTGGAGCCTGCCAGCCCGGACTCTCGACCCGCATCTGACCACGCTGACGGGCACTCTCGATGATCCCGACGGCCCGACGTGGGTCGTCATGTGGGATCACCCGCAGTCCTGGCAGCTCAACCGGCACCGACAGTTGCAGAAGTCTCTGCGTGAGCACTACCGCATGGTTGCCCACGTCTGTCGACATCCGGTCTGGCTCCGATCAGATGTCACGCGGGCGCTTGCCCCGCTTCCGACCGACTGCGGAGGAGGTGCGCTGTGAGCGCAGCAAGGCGTGGTCGTGCCATCGTCGTCATCCCGACCTACAACGAAGCCGACACCATCGGTGCCCTTCTGGATGCCATCCAGGAGTCCGCGCCGGACATGGATGTCCTGGTGGTCGACGACAACAGCCCAGACGGAACGGCACGTATCGTGCTCGACCACGGGGGGGCGTACCTGCTCCGTCGGGGTGACAAGTCGGGCCTCGGCGCGGCCTACCGCGCCGGGTTCGCGTGGGCGATCGGGCAGGGCTACGAGATCGTCGTGCAGATGGATGCCGACTTGTCTCACCCGCCCGATCGCCTACCCGCCTTGGTCGACGCGTTGTCCGAGGCCGACGTCGCAGTCGGCTCGCGCTATGTGGCGGGTGGAGGCATCGATGCATGGACGTGGCTGCGCCGGCTGATCTCGGCGTGGGGCAACCTCTTCGCCCGCGTCGTTCTGGGGCTTCGCACGCGCGATGTGACGGCCGGGTACAAGGCGTTCCGCCGCTCGGCCCTGTCCGACATCGACGTCATCAACTCGCTGTCGGACGGCTACTGCTTCCAAATCGAAAACGCATGGCGGGCTGAACGAGGCGGCCTGCGCGTCGCCGAGGTACCGATCAGGTTCACCGATCGCACGCTCGGTACGTCGAAGATGTCCAAGCTCATCGTCGTCGAGGCCTTGCTCAGGGTCGTGCGCTGGCGGCTGCGCGAGTTGATGGCCGATCGCGGACCGGAAATGACGGCATTCCTGGCGGTCGGCCTGTGCGGCCTCATGGTGGACGTCGCCCTGTTCAACGTGGTGCGCGGGCTGGACCCGTTCCGCTTATGGGATCCGACCGTCGCCCGCACACTGGCAATGATCGTCGCCATGTCCGTCACGTTCGCCGGCAACCGCATGGTGACGTGGCGGCAGCACGTCCCGGAGAGTGGAGTACGCGCAATGGGAACATTCGCGTTGCTCAATTTCATCGGTTTGGGCATCTCCAACGTCTGCCTCGTTCTCTCCCACGACGTGATGGGCCTGACCACAGCGTTGGCCGACAACGTCTCCGCCAACGGCGTGGGGCTGGCGCTCGGTACGGCGTTTCGCTACCTGACGTATCGCCGATTCGTCTTCGCACCGCGTGCAGATGAGCTCGATACCGCGACGATTGCCGCATGATCATGAGGCTTCGGGAATCTTCGCGCTCGCCGTCCTGTCACCAGGGTGAGGCGACGTAGTCCTTGAGGAAGACACCGTGGATATCCTCGCCGGCTTCGCCACGCACGATCGGGTCATACACACGCGCGGCGCCGTCGACAAGATCCAGCGGTGCCTTGAAGCCCTGCTCGGCGAGCCGGACCTTTGTGGTGTGCGGCCGCTCGTCGGTGATCCAGCCAGTGTCGACCGCAGTCATGAGGATGCCGTCGGTCTCCAGCATCTCGGACGCGCTGGTGCGCGTCAGCATGTTGAGCGCCGCCTTGGACATGTTGGTGTGGGGGTGGCCCGGACCCTTGTAGCGGCGCCCGAACTGGCCTTCCATCGCCGAGACGTTCACGACGTACGTCCTCCGCGCCGGCGACGCGGCCAGCGACGGCCGGAGCCGGCTGATGAGAATGAACGGCGCCGTCTGGTTGCAGAGCTGGACCTCGAGCAGCTCAAGCTCGCTGACCTCGCCGATGCCCTGGACCCAGCTGTTCGTGTCCACGACATCAGGCACCAGTCCCCCGGCGTCGATGCGGGTCAGGTCGGCCGAGCCGGCGGTCATCGCCATCGCAGTCAACTCGTCGGCCGCGGCGGCGGTTTCGGCGAGGACCGGATGCGAGTCGAGTTCTCCGACGAGCGCGGCCGGATGCAGGTCGGAGGTGTGGCCGAAGGTCAGCATCGGCACGCCGCCGCTCTCGGCACGCAGGTGCTCTGGCAGGGGCGTGCGCTCAGCTTCGGCAAGCGGTGTGTAGGCGCCGGGCTGGCGGCGCACCGTTTGCGCAGCGTTGTTGACCAGGATGTCGAGGTGCCCGCCGCTGGCGATGTCATCGGCCAAGGCAACGACTTGGGCCGGATCTCGCAGGTCGATGCCCACGACCCGCAGCCGGTGCAGCCAGTCCGAACTGTCGGGCAGGCTGGCGAAACGACGCACAGCATCCCGTGGAAAGCGGGTGGTGATGGTCAGATCAGCGCCGTCGCGCAGTAACCGCAGGGCTATGTACATCCCAATTTTTGCCCGGCCCCCAGTCAACAGAGCCCGACGCCCAACCAAGTCCGTGCGGGCGTCCCGCTTGGCGTGGCTCATCGTGGCGCAGTCCGGGCACAGCTGG
>DATLCL010000054.1:0-7640 GCA_035526415.1 Aeromicrobium sp. | reverse complement strand
GCCTCCTGGGCGTTCTTGACCTTGGAGGCGTACTGCTGCTCACGGTGGTACTCGGCGCCGTAGAGCTCGCGCACCTGCCGGCCCGCTGCCTTGAGCGCGGTCTGCGACAGCGTGATCGAGTCGGTACGCATGTAGGTGATGTAGCCGCCCTCGTAGAGGCGCTGGGCGACTTGCATGGTGCGGGCCGCGCTCCACCCCCATTTGCGCGAGGCGTCCTGCTGCATGGTCGTCGTGCGGAAGGGCGGGACCGGGTTACGCGTGTAGGGCTTTGCTTCGACCGACGACACCGTGACGGGCTGGCCTTCGGCCGCCGCCGCCAACGCCTCGGCCTTCGTCTGGTCGAGAGCGACGACACTCTTGGCAGTCAGCGTGCCGGTGTCGTCGAAGCTCCTGCCGGTGGCGAGCTTCTGGCCGTCGACCGCCACGAGCCCGGCTTCGAAGGCCTGATCTTCGGCCGAAAGGGTTGCCGTGAGATCCCAGTAGGACGCCGACCGGAACGCGATGCGCGCACGTTCGCGTTCAACCACAAGCCGCAGTGCCACCGACTGCACGCGGCCGGCCGATGTGCCCTGGTTGATCTTGCGCCACAACACCGGGCTGACCTCGTAGCCATAGATGCGGTCCAGGATGCGGCGGGTCTCCTGCGCGTCGACCAGGTCCATGTCGATGTCGCGGGGGGTCTCCATCGCCGCGAGGATCGCGCCCTTGGTGATCTCGTTGAAGACGATGCGCTTGACCGGCACTTTGGGTTTGAGCTCGTCGAACAGGTGCCAAGCGATCGCTTCGCCCTCGCGATCTTCGTCCGTGGCCAGGATGAGCTCGTCGGCGGAGGCAAGCAGCTTCTTGAGCTTGGACATCTGCTGCTTCTTGTCCGTCGGCACAAAGTAGTAAGGCTTGAAGTCATCGTCGATGTCGACGCCCAAGCGCACCCACGGCTCGCCCTTGTACTTGGCGGGCACCGGGTTGCGCTTGTCCGGCAGATCCCGGATGTGACCGACGCTCGAATCAACGACGTAGCCGTCGCCGAGGTAGCCCGCAATGCTGCGGACCTTGTTCGGCGACTCGACGATGACGAGCGTGGTCAAAGCGGCTCCCTCAGTCGGATGGACGTCAGATCACAGTGGAACGGGCCATACCGTAGCCCCTCGTGTCAATGGCCGGCATGTGGCGGTGCCAAACACAGGAGCGCGGACCCGGCCCCGAAGAGCCGAATCCGCGCCCCCTGCGTCGTGCGGCGCTTGCCGATCAGACCTTGGCGGCTTCTGCTGCCTCAGCCTCGGCACCGATCGCGATCGGGCGACGCTTGCTGACGTAGACCGCAGCCACGATGACGACCACCGCGATACCCGCGATCGAGTAGCGCAGCACTTCGTTCTCGGCGGTGCCGTAGAAGTACTTCACGATCAGCGGGGCCGCCAGCAGCGACACCAGGTTCATGACCATGAGCAGCGGGTTGATGGCCGGGCCGGCGGTGTCCTTGAACGGGTCACCGACGGTGTCACCGATGACGGTGGCCGCGTGGGCTTCGGAGCCCTTGCCGCCGTGGTTGCCGTCCTCGACCAGCTTCTTGGCGTTGTCCCAGGCACCGCCCGAGTTGGCCAGGAAGATCGCCATCAACGTGCCGGCCGCGATCGCGCCGGCCAGGTACGAACCCAGCGGGCCGATGCCCAGGCCGAAGCCCACGGCGATTGGCGCGAACAGGGCGAGGATGCCCGGCGTGGCCAGCTCGCGGAGCGAGTCACGGGTGCAGATGTCGACGACCTTGCCGTATTCCGGCCGGCCGGTGCCCTCCATGATCCCGGGGATCTCCTGGAACTGGCGGCGCACCTCGAAGACGACCGCGCCGGCGGCACGGCCGACGGCGCTGATCGCGAGACCCGAGAACAGGAACACCACCGAGGCGCCCAGGATCAGGCCAACGAGGTTGGCCGGATCCGCGACGTTCAGGATGCCGTCGAACGCATACGTCTCGGTGAGCTTGATGTCGCCGGCGTTCTGGAAGTTCAGGCCCGCACTCTGGATGGCGGTCTTGATCGAGTCCGTGAACGCACCGAACAGCGCCGTCGCGGCGAGCACGGCCGTCGCGATCGCGATGCCCTTGGTGATGGCCTTGGTCGTGTTGCCGACGGCATCGAGCTCGGTGAGGATCGCCGCACCGGCTTCGTCGACGTCGCCCGACATCTCGGCGATTCCCTGCGCGTTGTCGCTGACCGGACCGAACGTGTCCATGGCGACGATGACCCCGACCGTCGTGAGCAGCCCGCAGCCGGCCAGTGCGACGGCGAACAGCGAGATGACGACCGAGCCGCTGCCGAGCAGGAACGCGCCGAACACGGCCGCACTGATGACGACAGCGGTGTAGACAGCCGACTCGAAGCCGACCGAGAAGCCGGACAGGATGACGGTGGCCGGGCCGGTGAGGGACGTGCGGCCGACGTCCTGGACCGGACGGCTCTCGGTGCCGGTGAAGTAGCCAGTCAGCGCGAGGATGACCGCGGCCAGCACGATGCCGATGAGGACCGCGGCGATCGCGATCACGTCGGGACGCTGCATGAAGCCGCCACCCAACCCCGGAGGAGCCATGCCCTGCGCCTGCGCAATGGTCGCGACGAGGCCGTTCGGGTCAATGCCCTTGAGCTTGTCGAAGGACGACGGCAGGTAGAACCAAGCCGCTGCCGAGGACGCCACGGCCGAGATGAAGGCCGAGATGTAGAAGGAGCGGTTGATCGTGACCAGGCCGTTCTCGCCGGCCCGCGGGCGGGTGATGAACACGCCGATGATGGCCGTGACCGCACCGATGGCCGGGACGATGAGCGGGAAGACGAGACCCTTCTCGCCGAACGCAACAGCGCCCAGGATCAGGGCGGCGACCAGCGTGACGGCATAGGACTCGAACAGGTCGGCTGCCATTCCGGCGCAGTCACCCACGTTGTCACCGACGTTGTCGGCGATGGTGGCCGCGTTGCGCGGGTCGTCTTCTGGAATACCCTGCTCAACCTTGCCGACGAGGTCAGCGCCCACATCGGCAGCCTTGGTGAAGATACCGCCGCCGACACGCATGAACATGGCGAGCAGGGCGGCGCCGAAGCCGAAGCCCTCGAGGACCGACGGAGCGTCGTCCTGGAAGACGAGAACGATCACGGACGCGCCGAGGAGGCCGAGGCCGACGGTCAGCATGCCGACGGTCCCGCCGGTGCGGAACGCGACGCGCATCGCCTGATTGCGGCCTTCGTTCTGAGCCGCCGCAGCCATCCGGACGTTCGCGCGAGTTGCGAGCCGCATGCCGACGTAGCCGATGGTCGATGAGAAGCCGGCGCCGGCGATCAGCGCGAGGTAGCGGCCGACCTTGACCTTCGTCGGGATGTCGCCGACGGCATAGTCGAGCGCCACCAGCAACGCCAGGGCCAGGATCGCGAAGAAGCCGAGCGTGCGGAACTGGCGGTTCAGGTACGCCGAGGCGCCTTCCTGGACGGCGAGCCCGATCTCTTTCATCTTGTCGGTGCCTTCGTCCGCCTTCAGGACCTGGGCGCGGAACACCAGCGCCAGGATGAGAGCGACGACCGCGACACCGGCAACCGCGGACACGTAGTACGTGCTCGTATCCGAGAAGGCGATGTCTCCGGCGGCGGCAACTAAGGTCGCGTTGACCATGAATTCCTCCGTTTATGGGCCAGTAAGTGCCACGGAGTAGCAAACCAGCCAGCCGTAACCCCCGTCACACCGGGGTAGGCATACCTAACGAGGACTCGTCGGTCAGGACTAGTTGGTCACGGCCTCGGCAACCGAGGTGTGCAGGCCGAACACCTTGTCCAGGCCGGTGATGCCGAAAATCTTGAGCAGCCGGGGCTGGGTGCAGACGATGTCGAGCGTTCCCCCGACCGAACGCACCTTCTTGAGGGCTCCGACGAGGACCCCCACGCCGGTCGAGTCCAGAAACTCGACGTTCTCCACGTCGATGACCAGCCGGGTGTTCCCGCTGTCGATTGCCGTGACGACGGCTTCGCGCAGGCGGGGCGCCGTGTACACGTCGACCTCGCCGCCGACTTCGACCACCGTGAACGGTCCTTCGTTCCGTGTCGAAACGGTGAACTCCATCTCCCTCGCCTTCCTCTTTCGGGGGATCCGGGCATCCGGTGGATCGTCTTGTCGATTCAACCATGCGGAGCGCCCAAGACACGCGCACTGCAAGAATCAGGGCGTGATCCCGCCGCACGCGGGAGGTACCCAAAAACACGCCGACCGCATCACGCACACCGAACAGTTCCCCGCTCGTCCGGCGGTCGTCGAGCCGTGGCCGGACCAGATTCCGGAGTCGGTGCGGGGTGCGTTTCCGGAGACGGCCGGTGTTCTGTGGGCTCACCAGGCCGAGGCCCTGAACCATCTGGCAGCCGGCCGGCACGTGGCCCTCGCGACCGGGACGTCGTCGGGCAAGTCCCTCGTGTTCCAAGCGGCTGGACTGGCGGCGATCCAGGAAGGACGGGTTGGGCACGCGCTGGAAGGAAACCGCCGGCCCACCGTTCTCTACATCGCTCCGACGAAGGCGCTCGCAGCCGACCAGTGGCGCAGGCTGGCTCCACTCGGTCTTGCGGCGGCGGCGGTCGACGGCGACAACAGTCGCGAGGATCGGGAGTGGGCCCGCAACCACGCGGCGTGGATCCTGACCAATCCGGACACGCTGCATCACGTCCTGCTGCCCGGGCACGAGCGATGGACGCGGATCTTCGGTGGACTGCGGTACGTCGTCGTCGACGAGGCCCACAACTACCGGGGCGTGTTCGGCGCCCACGTCGCACTGGTCCTTCGACGATTGCGGCGCGTCTGCGCCGTCTACGGCTCGAGCCCGCAGTTCGTGCTCGCCTCAGCGACGATGTCCGACCCCGCCGGCGTAGCGGGGCGGCTGACCGGGCTGGACGTGGTGCCCGTCTCCGACGACGCATCCCCGAAGTCACCGCGTCGCGTTGTTCTGTGGCAGCCCCCGTTGATCGGTGAAACCGATGTGCGCCGCTCGGTGACCGCCGAGGCGGCAGATCTCCTCGCCGACCTGGTCGTCGAGGGCACCCGCACGCTCGCGTTCGTCCGATCGCGTCGCGGGGCTGAGCTCGTCGCCGGGGCCACTCAGCGACTACTGACCGACGTCGACCCGTCACTCCCGGCCCATGTTGCGACGTATCGCGGCGGCTACCTGCCGGAGGAGCGCCGCGAACTCGAAGCCAGGCTCCGATCGGGCGACCTGCTCGGCCTCGCGACCACCAACGCGCTGGAGCTGGGCATCGACGTCTCCGGGCTCGACGCCGTCGTGTCGGTGGGATTCCCCGGGACCCGAGCTGCGCTGGAGCAGCAATTCGGCCGAGCAGGCCGGGCGGGCCGCACCACTGAACGCCCGGAGGCCCTGGGCGTCTTCATGGCCCGGGACGAGCCGCTCGACGCCTATCTGGTCAGTCATCCCGAGGCGCTGCTTGATGCCCCGCCCGAGTCGACCGTCTTCAACACCGACAATCCATACGTCCTTGGACCACACCTGGCCGCAGCCGCGCACGAACACCCGCTCACCGAGGCGGACGCCGACATCTTCGGCCCGCGCACACTGGAGGGCATCGCCGCACTCGAGCAGGCCGGTTGGCTGAGGAAGCGGGCGGCCGGATGGTTCTGGACCCGTCGTGACCGGGCGAGCGACCTGGCTGACCTGCGGTCCAGCGGCGGGCGTCCCGTCCAGATCGTCGATTCAGCAACGGGTCGCCTCATCGGGACCGTGGATGCGTCGTCGGCGGACGCCACCGTGCACGACGGCGCGGTGTACGTGCACCAAGGCGAGTCATGGGTGTGCGACCTCTACGACGTCGAAGCCGGCGTGGCCGAGATGCACGCAGAGTCACCCGAGTACTGGACACAGGCCCGCTCGACGACCGAGATCGCCATCGTGACGACCGCGGAAACGCAGTCCTGGGGCGGCGCGACGATCAGCCACGGCACCGTCGACGTCTCGAGCCAGGTGGTCGGATACACCCTGCGGGACCGGACCGGGCGGTCACTCGGCGACGAGCCGCTGGCCCTGCCAGAACGCACGCTACGGACGGCGGCCGTGTGGTGGACTGTGCCGACCGAGGCACTCGACGGCGTCCTCGCGCCGACCGACATTCCCGGCGCAGCGCACGCTGCCGAGCACGCCTCCATCGGGATGCTTCCGCTGCTGGCCACCTGCGATCGCTGGGATCTCGGCGGCGTGTCCACCGCACTGCACCCCGACACCGGGCGGCTCACCGTCTTCGTGCATGACGCGTACGCCGGTGGGGCCGGCTTCTCCGAGCACGGCTACTCCGTGGCCGCGCACTGGCTGGCCATCACCCGGGCCCTCATCGCCGACTGCGCATGTGCCGCCGGCTGCCCGTCCTGCATTCAGTCGCCGAAGTGTGGCAACGGCAATGAACCGCTGGACAAGTCGGGAGCCGTTCGGCTGCTCGACCTGCTCCTGCGCGAAGCCCCCGCTCCGGAGTCTGCGCCGGCGGTGTCGGGGACGTAGAAGTCGGGTGCCGCCCGAGCTTCGGCATGCGTACGAAATCGGGCACCCCAGGCCACAGTGTTCGTCGTGCCTTCAGCGCGAACCGTCACGACAGCTAGGTCAACCCGGCACCAAACGAGGTTCGCCCCATTGCGCCGCGCGACCGCGTGAGCCGTCGCGCAACCGTCGTCACCCCGGAGGCCGGCGGCGGTTCCGGCCAAGGCTGCGAGGTCGGCTGCGGCTTGAACGCGATGCTTCGCGGCGATCACCAGACCCACCTGGAGGAGGGCCGCGGCGACCAGAAGGGCGAACCCCACCGTCGCGGTGGCGGCCACCGTCGCGACGCCCGCTTCGGTCCGCCTCGAGAGCCTGACCGTCACGACTCATCCACGCACGTCGAGGTGGCGCGCAGCGGCCACGACAGCCCGGGCAGCGGTGACCTGGATCGGCCGGTCACCCGAACGGTCACGTAGCCCCCGTCCGTTCGGCGCACCTGGAATCTCACGTCACGCGGCAGCGTGCCGCGAAGCTCCCCGATGGCATCGGCCGGCGATTCGCCGCGAGCCACCAGCCGTGCGGCGTCTCGGGAGGCATCAACGAGCCGCACCTGCAGGTGCGCCAGCGAGATGATCCACACGCCGAGCGCCAGGCACAGGGCGACGACCGGTGCCAGCACCGCGGTCTCGGCCGTCACCATGCCGGACTCCCCGTGGCCATGCATCATCGGGTCAGGTGGTTGAGGAGCAAGGTCGGATCGAGCGCGTCACGCATCAGATCCCAGAGCAGGCGGGCGAACCAGGGGTCGACGCCCAGAGAGATGAGAATCGACGCCAGGCTCACCGCTCCGAGTGTCCCGACGGCGTATTCGGCCGTCGTCGCCCCGGATTCGGGCATCGTCAGAACCCGGCGATCCCGGTGATGTTGCCGAGCAGGCCCTTGACGAGGTCGCCGAACCATTCGGTCTGGGCGATCTTGATCAAGACCGCTGCGAACGAGCATGCGCCGAGCGTGCCGACGGTGTACTCCGCGGTGGTCATGCCCGCCTCGGTGCACCGGCGCTGGAGATCGGTGTGGTTGCTCATGGAGAATCCTTCCGGTCGAAATGTTGGTCACCGGAATATGGGCTCGTGGTCACCCGATCTGT
>DATLCL010000049.1:0-9596 GCA_035526415.1 Aeromicrobium sp. | reverse complement strand
ACCAGAACTTCACGAGGTAGATGTCGTCCTTGATGGGCATCTTCTCGAACGCGGGAGCCTGCTTGAGGAACTCGGTGTACTGCTCGGGCGTGCAGAACTCCATCACCCGCTCAACGCCGGCGCGGTTGTACCAAGAGCGGTCGAAGAACACCATTTCGCCAGCAGTGGGTAGGTGCGCGATATACCGCTGGAAGTACCACTGCCCGCGTTCATGCTCGGTCGGCTTGACCAGGGCGACGACGCGCGCGCCGCGCGGATTCAGGTTCTCGGTGAAGCGCTTGATCGTGCCGCCCTTGCCGGCGGCATCGCGACCCTCGAACACGAGAATGACGCGGCGTCCGGTCTCCTGAATCCAGTTCTGCAGCTTGAGCAGCTCGATTTGGAGCAGTCGCTTCTCGTAGTCGTACGTCGGGCGATCGAGGCGCGTCTCGTAGGGATAGTCCTCACGCCAGGTGTCGAGGGCGACACCCGCGTCATCCAGGAGGACGGGGTCGTCGTCATCGTCGTCGACGACGGTGTAGCCCTTCGGAATGCGATAGGGGAAGGGGATATCCAGCATGAACGGAGCGTAACCCTGACGGGTTAACTCGGGCAGCAATCCCTGTTACTAGGATGAGTCGGGTCTTTCCCAGCGCCCGACGTCTTTTCTAAGGACTTTGCATGCCCGAATCCGCCATCACCCGAGCCGAGGTACAGCACCTCGCCGGATTGGCGCGCATCAGCCTTGACGAGCACGAACTGGATCTCCTGGCGGATGAACTCCCCGCCATCCTCGAGCACGTTCGCGTGGTCCAGAGCGCGGCGGGCGACGATGTCCTCCCCATGAGCCATCCCTTGCCGATCAGCAACGTCTTCCGCCCCGATGCGTCGCGGCCCGGATTGCCGACCGACGACGCTCTTGCCGGCGCGCCGGCCCGTCTGCAGGATCGCTTCCTCGTGCCCAAGATCCTGGAGGAAGAGTGAGTGAGTTGATTCGCAAGTCGGCAGGCGAGCTCGCCGAGCTTCTCGACGGTCGGGCGGCATCATCGGTCGAGATCGTGCAAGCGCATCTTGATCGGATTGAGGACGTCGACGCGACCATTCACGCGTTCCTGCACATCGATGCCGCGGGAGCACTCGCCACGGCACGCGACATCGACGACCGACGCGCAGCCGGCGAAGACCTGCCCGTGCTGGCCGGCGTCCCCATCGCCGTCAAGGACGTCCTCACGACGAAGGGAATCCCGACCACGGCCGGTTCGCGCATCCTCGAGGGCTGGGTTGCGCCCTACGACGCGACGGTGACGGCCCGGCTCAAGGCGGCCGGCATGCCCATCCTCGGGAAGACCAACATGGATGAGTTCGCCATGGGCTCCTCAACCGAGCACTCCGGCTACGGACCCACGCGCAACCCATGGGACACCGACCGCATCCCGGGTGGCTCCGGGGGCGGTTCGGCCGCAGCCGTGGCCGCCTTCGAAGCCCCGTTGGCCATCGGCACCGACACAGGCGGCTCGATCCGCCAGCCTGCTGCGATGACGGGCTCGGTCGGCGTGAAGCCGACGTACGGAGGTGTCTCGCGGTATGGCTTGATCGCCCTCGCCAGCAGTCTCGATCAGGCAGGCCCGTGTACGCGCACCGTGCTGGACGCGGCGCTGCTGCACGAGGTGATCGCAGGCCACGACCCGCTCGACTCGACCAGCATCGACGGACCGGTCCCGCCAGTCGTCGAGGCCGCACGCCGCGCCGACGTCAGCGGCCTGCGCATCGGCGTCGTCAAGGAACTCGGTGGGGAGGGCTTCGATCCCGAGATCGTCGCTCGCTTTCAGGAGGCGCTTGAGCTGCTGCGCGGTGCCGGTGCCGAGATCGTCGAGGTCTCGTGCCCGAGCTTCGTCCATGCCTTGGCCGCTTACTACTTGATCCTGCCGAGCGAGGCGTCCAGCAACCTGGCCCGCTTCGACGCGATGCGCTACGGCCTGCGCGTCACCCCGGATGGAGACCCGAGCGCCGAGACCGTCATGGCCGCCACCCGCGACGCCGGCTTCGGCGCCGAGGTCAAGCGACGCATCATCCTCGGCACCTACGCGCTGTCCAGCGGCTACTACGACGCGTACTACGGCTCGGCGCAGAAGGTCCGAACGCTCATCGCTGAGGACTTCGTCAAGGCATTCAGCGCCACGGACGTCCTCGCCTCACCGACGTCGCCCACGACGGCATTCAAGTTCGGCGACAAGCTGGACGATCCGCTGGCGATGTACGCGCAGGACGTTGCCACCATCCCGGCCAACCTCGCCGGCGTGCCCGGCTTGTCACTGCCGTCGGGTCTTGCCGCTGATGGCCTGCCGACGGGTATCCAGTTCCTCGCCCCGGCGATGGCCGACGACCGGCTGTACAACGTCGGCGCCGCCTTGGAGCGCATGTTGCTGGACCAATGGGGCGCGCCCATCCTCAGCAACGCTCCAGAGCTGGAGGCCGCCCGATGACCCTCCAGACCCAGTTGGTGGACTTCGACGAAGCCCTGTCCCGGTACCAGCCGGTCATGGGCCTTGAGGTCCACATCGAGCTGAACACCGAGTCGAAGATGTTCTGCGGCTGCGCGACGAGGTTCGGCGCCGAGCCGAACTCGAACGTCTGCCCGGTCTGTCTCGGCCTGCCGGGCGCGCTGCCGGTCGTCAACGAGAAGGCGGTCGAGTCGGCGATCCGCATCGGCCTGGCCCTGAACTGCCAGATCGCATCGTGGTGCCGGTTCGCGCGAAAGAACTACTTCTACCCGGACATGCCGAAGAACTTCCAGACCTCGCAGTACGACGAGCCCATCGCGTTCAATGGCTGGACGGACATCACGGTCCCAGCTCCAGAGGGCGACGACGAGACCTACCGGGTCGAGATCGAGCGCGCCCACATGGAGGAGGACACCGGCAAGTCGCTGCATGTCGGCGGCGCCACCGGGCGCATCCACGGCGCCGACTACTCGCTGGTCGACTTCAACCGGGCCGGTATCCCGCTCATCGAGATCGTGACCAAGACGATCGTCGTCCCCGGCCACAAGGCGCCGGCGGTCGCCCGCGCCTATGTCACCCACCTGCATGACCTGATCGGCGGACTCGGCGTCTCCGACGTCCGGATGGACCAGGGCTCGCTCCGTTGCGATGTCAACCTGTCGCTGCGCCCGATCGGCCAGGAGGCCCTCGGCACCCGCACCGAGACGAAGAACGTCAACTCGTTCAAGTCGGTCGAGCAGGCGGTCCGGTTCGAGATTCAGCGCCAGGCCGCACTGCTCGATGCTGGCGAGAAGATCGTGCAGGAGACCCGCCACTTCCACGAGAAGGACGGCTCGACCTCGCCAGGTCGGGTGAAGTCCGACGCCGACGACTACCGCTACTTCCCCGAGCCGGACCTTGCGCCCATCGCGGCCTCACGTGAGTGGGTCGAGGAGCTGCGGGCGACGTTGCCCGAGCCGCCCGCCGCCCGCCGGCGTCGGCTGCAGGCAGAGTGGGAGTTCAGCGACCTCGACATGCGTGACACCGTCGGCGCCGGTGCGCTTGACCTCGTCGCGGCGACGATCGACGCCGGAGCCGCCCCACAGGCGGCGCGCAAATGGTGGCTCGGCGAGCTTGCTCGCCGAGCGAATGAGGCCGACGTCGAATTGTCTGCCCTCGCGATCACGCCGGAGCAGGTCGCCGGCATCCAGGCGCTGATCGACGAGGGAAAGATCAACGACAAGCTCGCCCGCGGCGTGTTCGACGGCGTGCTGGCCGGCGAAGGCTCTCCGGAGGAGGTCGTTGCGGCACGCGGCCTCGCGGTCGTCTCCGACGATGGTGCCCTGTCGGAAGCTGTCGATCGTGCCATCGAGGCCAATCCGGACGTTGCCGACAAGGTCCGCGACGGCAAGGTCGCCGCGGCCGGTGCCCTCATCGGTGCGGTCATGAAGGAGATGCGCGGCCAAGCCGACGCCGAGCGCGTGCGCGAGCTGATCCTCGAAAGGCTTGCGTAATCAGGAAACGGCAGTGGCGCCAGCCGGATCGACTGGCGCCACTGATTGCGGGCTGGACTTACTGAACGTCTTCCTCCGCCGGAGTCCCTTCGTCTTCGGCCGGGGCGTCGGTGTCCTCTGCGTCAGCGGGTGCGTCGGTGTCGGCATCCGTGTCGGCGTCGGTGTCTTCTTCCAAGGGAGCGTCGCTCTCTTCGGCCGGGGCCTCCGAGGTGGCGACGTCGTCGGTCGGGGTGGACTCTGAGTCGGTGTCATTCGGGCCGCACGCGCTCAGCGAGCCGGCCAAAGCGACAGCAGCAACAATGTGGGCAATGCGATTCAGGTTCATGGCAACAGGCCACCACGCCTCTTTGCCCAGAGGCCGAACTTCCTGAAACAGGTCGGTGAAGAGCGGGCCAACGTCTGGCGTTACTCCTGATCCACGCGTTTGAGGACGTTCTTCAGTTCGGCAAGAACCAGTTCAGGTTGACCGAACGGGATGAAATGGCTGGCGTCGATCTCGATGAAGACGACGTCGTGCAGGCGCTCGGACGCGGAGCGCATCTCACGAGCGCTGGTGAGGTGGTCGCGCGTGCCGGCCAGCATCGTCACCGGCACCTTGATGGACGACAGCGGGACGCGACGATGGGTGGCAATCCCCAGCGCGAGATTGGCGTACCAGTCCGGGTCGGTGGACAGCATTTCCTGGACGGTTTCCCGCACGACGTAGGGGTCGGAGCTCGGGTCGACGAGGCGCGCCCACCGCAGCAGGTTGGCGGTGGTGGCCGTGACCGGGATGCCCGTCGTGATCGATGAGAGGTAGCGGCCGGTGGCCCGTGCCACATGAGCCCCCGACACCATGAGTGCCTTGGCGAGGGGGCCGGGCAGGTGCAGCGTCCGCAGCGATGTGCCCAGCGTGTTCCCCGGGACGCCATTGACCGCGAATATCCCGGCAACGCGCTCGGGATGCCGCCCGCCCAACTCGAAGGCCACTGTCACGCCGGCCGACCACCCCATCACGACGCACTGCTCAACTCCGGCATCGTTCATGACGGCGAGCGCATCCTCGACGAAGGCGTCCAGGTCCACGCGGCGGCGGTCCTTTGGCCGGTCGGATCCGCCGGTGCCGCGGTGGTTCCACGAGATGATCCGCACGCCGCAGTCCGGCCGGGTGAGCGAAGGCCATGCATGCGGGTTCGTGCCCAGTCCGTTGCACAGCAGGACTGTCGGGCCCTCGGCGTCATTAGTCCAAGCCCGCAGGCGCGTGCCGTCGGCGCTGTGCACGTCGTAGAAGCGGACCCGCGTGGTCGTGGGAGTCACAAGCCTGCATTCTGCCGCACGACGACCGGTGCAACGTCACCTGACCGGCGCGTTGCGTTGGGACGGCGTTTTTCGGTCGTTCATCCTGGCCGGCAATGATCGCGCCATGGGCAAGCCGAAGGACGATGAGCAGGCAAGACTGGCCAAGAAGCACGCCAAGGAAGTTGCTCGTCTCGAGGCGACCATTGAGGCCTACAAGGCCGAAATCAGGCGGCTCGCCCGAGCCGTCGAGCGGGCCGAGGAAGACGCCGCGAAATGGCGGCGTAAGGCGAAGAAGCTCAAGAAGCGCGAATCCACGGTCATCGCGGAGGCCGCGCCAGAGTTTGCTTCGCTGCCGGAGCTGGGCGATGCACTGAGCGCCTAGCGTCCGGGCTTCTGATGCCGCGGCTTGCGGGGATTTCCCGGAGCCTGCGGCCGGCCCGCCTCCTGCTTGCTCTTGCCTTGGTACTTCTTCTTGGCGCGGACGTCCGCCGGGCGACCGGAGTCGGGCTGGAGATCGATGAGGACGCCGGAGATCCGGGTCTTCCCCAAAGCGCGCAGCTTGTCGGCCGGGATGTCCGGCGGAAGCTCGACAAGTGAGAACGTCGACTTGATCTCAATCCGGCCGAAGTCGTCGCGCGTGAATCCGCCTTCGTTCGCGAGCGCGCCGACGATCTGTCGAGGCCCGATCTTGTGCCGGTGACCGACCGAGATCCGGTAGGTCGTCAGGGGCTTGCCGCCCGGCGTGCGCTCGCCACGGGCACGCTGCGGGCGCTCTTGCGGTTCGGGGAATGCCTCCATCAGAAGCGGCTCGCCGTCCTGAGCCAACACGGCGATGGCGGCAGCTATGTCCGTGGCAGGGACGTCGTGCGCCTCCTCGTAAGAGGCGACCAGCTCACGGAACGTGTCCATCTGGGCATCACCCAAGGCCTGGGTGATCGCGTCGGTGAACTTGGCCACGCGACTGGCGTTGACGTCCTCGACCCGCGGAACCGGGATGTGCTCCAGCGTCGACCGTGTCGCCTTCTCAATGGCGCGCAGCAGGTGCGATTCGCGGGGCGTCACGAAGGAGATCGCCGCGCCGCTGCGGCCGGCACGGGCGGTGCGGCCGATGCGGTGGACGTAGGACTCGGTGTCGGTCGGGATGTCGTGGTTCACGACGTGGCTGATGCGCTCGACGTCGAGGCCGCGCGCAGCCACGTCGGTGGCGACGAGGATGTCCAGCTTGCCTTTGCGCAGCTGGTCGATGGTGCGCTCGCGCTGGGCCTGGACCATGTCCCCGTTGATGGCTGCGGCCGAATAGCCGCGGGCCCGCAGGCGCTCGGCGAGCTCCTCGGTCGCCTGCTTCGTCCGGACGAACACGATCATCCCGTCGAAGTTCTCGACCTCGAGGACGCGCGTCAGCACGTCGAGCTTCTGCCCGTGCGACACCTTGAGGTAGCGCTGGGTAACGTTCGCCGAGGTCGTCGTCTTGGACTTGACGCTGACTTCGGCCGCGCCCGGCGCGTGTTGCTCGGCGATGCGGCGGATTTGCCGCGGCATCGTCGCGGAGAACATCGCAACCTGCTTGTCGTGCGGCGTCGTCGACAGGATCTGCTCGACGTCCTCGGCGAAGCCCATCGTGAGCATCTCGTCGGCCTCGTCGAGGACGACGAATCGGATCGCGCTGAGATCGAGCGTCCCCTTGTCCAGGTGGTCCATGATCCGGCCTGGCGTTCCGACGATGACGTGGACGCCGCGGCGCAGCGCGGACAGCTGCACGCCATAGCCCTGGCCGCCATAGACCGGCAGGACATGGAGACCCTTGAGATGCGCGGCATAGCGTTCGAATGCCTCGGAGACCTGCAATGCGAGTTCGCGCGTCGGCGCCAGGACGAGGGCCTGCGGGGTCGCATCGGAGATGTCGATCCGGGAGAGAATCGGCAGCGCAAACGCAGCCGTCTTACCGGTTCCGGTCTGGGCGAGCCCGACGACGTGGCGGTTCTCCAGCAGCAGCGGGATGGTCTCGGCCTGAATCGGTGACGGCGTCTCGTAGCCGACATCCGTGAGGGCCTTGAGCACCTTGGGGTCGAGACCGAGCTCGTCAAAGCGGGGCGGCGTCGGCTCTTCGGTCCCAGAATGCGATGGCACTGCCCAAGGTTAGGGCTGTATGTCCGCGCCGACTAATCTTGGCTCGTGCCAGAGAAGCCAGACATCGACATCAAACCGCGCAGCCGCGACGTCACCGACGGGTTGGAGAAGACCGCCGCCCGCGGGATGCTGCGCGCGGTAGGTATGGGTGACGACGACTGGGAGAAGCCGCAGATCGGCGTCGCGTCCAGCTGGAACGAGATCACGCCGTGCAACCTGTCGCTCGACCGGCTGGCCAAGGCTGCCAAGGAAGGTGTCCACTCCGCCGGCGGGTACCCGCTGGAGTTCGGCACGATCAGCGTTTCCGACGGCATCAGCATGGGCCACGAGGGCATGCACTTCTCACTGGTCAGCCGCGAGGTCATCGCTGACTCGGTCGAGACGGTCATGATGGCCGAGCGGCTGGACGGATCGGTCCTGCTCGCCGGCTGCGACAAGAGCCTGCCCGGAATGCTGATGGCGGCTGCGCGGCTCGACCTGGCCAGTGTTTTCCTCTACGCCGGTTCGACCATGCCGGGCAACGTCGACGGCAAGGACGTCACCATCATCGACGCCTTCGAAGCGGTCGGTGCCTGCATCAAGGGCCTGATCACCCGTGAGGAAGTCGACAAGATCGAACGGGCCATCTGCCCAGGAGAGGGCGCCTGCGGCGGCATGTACACCGCCAACACCATGGCGTCGGCCGCCGAGGCACTTGGCATGAGCTTGCCCGGCTCGGCCGCGCCGCCGGCGCCGGACCGTCGCCGCGACGACTACGCCCGCCAGTCCGGCGAAGCCGTCGTCAACCTGCTCCGCAAGGGCATCACGGCGCGCGACATCATGACGCTCGAGGCGTTCGAGAACGCGATCACCGTCGTGATGGCGCTCGGTGGTTCGACGAACGCCGTCCTGCACCTGCTGGCCATCGCGCGCGAAGCCGGTGTCCCGTTGACGCTGGCCGACTTCAACCGGATCGGCGACAAGGTCCCTCATCTGGGCGACCTCAAGCCGTTCGGCCGCTACGTCATGAACGACGTCGACAAAGTCGGTGGCATCCCGGTCGTCATGAAAGCCCTGCTCGATGCCGGCCTCATGCACGGCGACGTCATGACCGTCACGGGCAAGACCATGGCTGAGAACCTTGCCGACATCGATCTCGGCTTGGACGGTGACATCATCCGTCCGCTCGACGCGCCAATCCACAAAACTGGTGGCATCACGATCCTGCACGGCTCGCTCGCACCGGAAGGTGCGGTCGTTAAGAGCGCGGGGTTTGACAATGACGTCTTCCGCGGCACCGCCCGCGTCTTCGACGGCGAGCGTGCCGCGCTCGATGCCCTTGAAGACGGCACGATCGTCGCCGGCGACGTCGTCGTCATCCGCAACGAGGGCCCCAAGGGCGGACCGGGCATGCGCGAGATGCTCGCCATCACCGGTGCCATCAAGGGCGCGGGGCTCGGCAAGGACGTGCTTTTGGTCACCGACGGCCGGTTCTCCGGCGGCACCACCGGGCTGTGTGTCGGCCACATCGCGCCGGAGGCCGTCGATGCCGGCCCGATCGCGTTCGTCAAGACCGGCGACCCGATCATCCTCGATGTGGCCAACCGCACCCTCGAGGTCGAGATCGACGACGACGAGCTCGAAGCGCGCAAGGTCGGTTGGGAGCCACTGCCGCCGAAGTACACCTCCGGTGTGCTCGCGAAGTACCGCAAGCTGGTCTCGTCCGCAGCCGAAGGCGCTGTCACCGGCTGATGTCGGGCATCGACCCGGAGGATCTCGAGACTGCGCTCCGGGTTCTCAAGGAGGCCGGATCGTATGACAACGACGACCCGGACTTCATCGCATTGCGGCGCGCGACCGCCACGTTCTTCAAGGACGCCAAGCGGGAGCGTCGCCGCAGTAAGCGCGAGACCGAGGCGGCGGCGGATCGTGCCATCGTTGAATTGACGGCCACCGGATCGGCGTCGCGCATCGATGACGAGACCGCGGGCCTCCCCTTGACGTCGACGGCCAAGGGGGCAGCCGCGGGAACACTGACCGTGCCCCGGGGTTGCTACATCTGCAAGGCCAAGTACGTCCAGGTCGACGCCTTCTATCACCAGCTGTGCCCGGACTGCGCCACGATGAGCCACGCCAAGCGGGACGCCCGCACGGACTTGGTTGGGCGTCGGGCTCTGTTGACTGGGGGCCGGGCAAAAATTGGGATGTACATAGCCCTGCGGTTACTGCGCGACGGCGC
>DATLCL010000042.1:0-2056 GCA_035526415.1 Aeromicrobium sp. | reverse complement strand
TGACAGCAGAAATGCCGCGACTCGGCCGACCTCCAGCGGGTCGCCGTAGCGTCCCATCGGGATCCGCACGATGGTCTGCTGCTGCACCTCCTCGACGGAGATGCTCGCGGACCGGGCGCGTCCTTCGTCCAACGTCTTGATCCTGCCCGTTGAGACGCGCCCGGGCGCTATCCCGTTGATGCGTATCGGCGCGATCTCACTCGTCAGCGACTTGATGAGTCCCGCCAAGCCCGGACGGAGCAAGTTGGACGTGGTCAGAGCCGCGAGCGGCTCGCGCACCGATGACGAGAGGATCACGCAGATCGCAGGCCGCTCGCTTTCGCGCAGATGCGGCAGGGCTGCGCGAATCACGCGCAACGTCGACCAGAGGGTACCGTCGATGGCCTTCTGCCAGGCGGCGTCGTCGAGCGACTCGAACGTCCCTGGCGGCGGTCCTCCAGAGTTGACGAGCAGAACGTCCAGCCCGCCGAGCTGCGCAACAGCTGACTCCACCGCCATCCCGGGTCCCTCCGCCGTTGATAGGTCGGCTGGGATGGCGACCGCGTCCAAGTCGGCTGCCAAAGAGGTCAATCGGTCGGATTGGCGTGCCACGATGGCGACACGCGTGCCCTCGGCTGCCAGGGCCATCGCCACGGCGGCGCCCAAGCCGGAGGATCCGCCTGTGACCAGTGCCCGCGCACGATCCAATCCAAGGTCCATTCCGTTACGTTAGCGGCACCGATGAGACGACTGCTGCTCTGGATGGCGCGCAACGAGTGGCTGCGGCGAAACCTGCCGCGGTTATGGTTCGCGCGCCGTGCCGTTCGGCGTTTCATGCCCGGTGAGAAACCGGAGGAGGCGCTCGAGGCGGCTCAGAAGTTCAACGCCACGGGCACCGGAATCCTGTTCACGCGCCTGGGCGAGAACCTGAAACGGATCGAAGATGCCGACGCGACGGCCGAGGACTACTTCCGTCTCATGGCCGCCGCACACGAGCGCGGGATCGACGCCGAGGCGTCAGTCAAGCTGACTCAGCTGGGTTTCGATATCGACCTCGAGAGGACGCTCGAGCATTGCCAACGCCTCGCCGACCAGGCGGCGGCCCAGGGAAAGGTCCTGTGGCTCGACATGGAGGCCTCCGACTACACCGAGTCGACCATCGCGTTCTACGAGCGACTGAAGAAGACCCACCCCAACTCGGGCATCTGTCTGCAGGCGTACCTGAAGCGAACGTATACGGATATCGAGCGGTTGCTGCCGATTGGGCTGCGCGTGCGGCTGGTGAAGGGCGCATACGCCGAACCCGACGATGTCGCATACCAGTCGCGCAAGGAGGTTGACGCGAACTACCTGGCGCTGGTCGCTTCGATGCTGGCAGCAAAGAAGGCCGGAACGGACGTGTTCATAGGGCTGGGGACGCACGACGTGGAGCTCATCAGGCTCGTAGCCGATCACGCGCAGTCGGTCGGGCTGTCGAAGGCCGACTTCGATGTCGAGATGCTCTACGGGATCCGGACCGATAAGCAGAAGAAGTTGGCGGCCGCCGGTTACAAGGTTCGGGTGCTGATCGCGTACGGTGACTACTGGTACCCGTGGTACATGCGGCGGCTGGCTGAGCGACCTGCAAACGTGGTGTTCGCGCTGCGGCAACTCCTACCGTGACGGACGAGCTGGCACAACGGACTGATCAGCTGTCGGGTGTATGGAACATCGTCCCGACGCCCTTCCACCCTGACGAGACGCTTGACCTCGAATCGCTGCGGACACTGACCGACTTCGTTATCGAGTCGGGCGTGGACGGTATGACCATCCTGGGCGTGCTCGGGGAGGGGGGCAAGCTGTCCGACGCCGAGCGGTCGGCGGTGATCGACATAACGCTGTCGCACGCAGGGGGTCGTGTGCCCGTATGCGTGACCGTCAGCGCCGCGTCCGGTTTCCGGGCCGCCGAGTACGCACGCGAGGCACGGACTGCCGGGGCGCACTCCGTGATGCTGTCGGCACCGCCGCTAGCGCGGCCGAACGATGACGCCGTGCGGCGCCATTACCTGCGGGTGGCGGAAGCTGTGCCGGAGCTGCC
>DATLCL010000041.1:0-17249 GCA_035526415.1 Aeromicrobium sp. | reverse complement strand
CTCCCCCAGTGCCGCCGCGGTCGTCGCGGCGTCATCGTGGTCGGCCACCCAGTGCCAGGGATCGGCGCCCGGTGCGAAGGACCAGCCCGGCCGCTCAAGCCGGAGCAACGGGCTGCCGTCGGCCGCACAGGCCGCAGCCGCGTTGCGACTCATGCCCTCGGCGAAGGGGTGTGTGGCATCTATGACGGCCACGACCCGCTGCTCGGCTAGGTAGGCGCGCAGGCCCGGGATACCACCGAAGCCGCCGATCTGCACAGCACCGACCGGCAAACGCGGTTGCGCCACCCGGCCGGCGAGTGACGAGACGAACCGGAGGCCTTCAACCTGCATTAACACGGCGAGCTCGCGGGCCTCGGAGGTGCCGCCGAGCAGCAGGATCATGCGCGCGGCGCTTCGGCACCCGAGGACAGCAGCGGGACCTCCGGTGCCCCGTTCCGCGCCAGGTCCAGCAGCGCATCGACGTCCAGATGCTTCTCGGCCAGGTCGCCCAGCAGGTCCAGTCGCGCCTCGCGCGCTGCGGCGAAGCTCACCGTGGACGGCTTCCAACGTTGGCCGACGGCCGACGCCACCAGGTCGAGCAGGATCGTGCGCGTCTCATCTGATTCCAGCGAGCCGTGTCGCATCGTGCCCATGACGACGCCCGAACTGGTCCAGCCACCTTCGGCGTCGGCATCGCCGACGTCGACCCGGCCGTGATGGATCTCGTAGGCACCGTCACCATGAGCCCGCAGAACCTTGTCCTCGGTGAACGTCGTCGTCGCATCCAGCAACGCGAGCCCGTAGACGTCGACAGTGCTCTGGCCCTCGACACCCGCCGGGTCGTGAATGCGGCGGCCGAGCATCTGGAAGCCACCACAAATGCCCAGCACCGGACGCCCGGCCGACGCATGCGCGGCGATGGCACGGTCCAGCCCGCGAAAGCGCAGCCACGAGAGGTCCGCGATCGTGGCGCGCGTACCCGGAAGAACGATGAGGTCCACTCCGGCGATAGCGCCCGGATCGCTGATCCACGACACCTCGACGCCGGGCTCGAGGCTCAGCGCGTCGATGTCGGTGAAGTTGCTGATGCGTGGGAATCGGATGACTCCCACGGCCAGCGGCCGATGCCGTCCGCCTGCGCTGGGGGTACCTCCCTGCTCGAAGCGAAGCGGAGAGCTTGGGGGACCCTCGCCGCGGGTCGCCAGGTTGAGGGCGTCCTCGGAGTCGAGCCAGACGTCAGGGCTCCACGGCAGGACGCCGTACGTCGGCCGGCCGGTCAACTCAGTCAGACGCTCGACGCCCGGCTTGAGCAGGCTGTGGTTGCCGCGGAACTTGTTGATGATGAACCCGGAGACCAGCCGTTGATCGTCTGCCTCAAGCAGCGCAACGGTGCCGAAAAGTGAAGCAAAGACGCCGCCGCGGTCGATGTCTCCCACCACCACCACCGGCATGCCTGCGTGCCGAGCGAGGCCCATGTTCGTGTAGTCACCGTCCCGCAGGTTGATCTCGGCTGGGCTGCCCGCGCCTTCGCACACGACGACGTCAAAGCGCGACGCCAGGTCGTCGAAGGCCGCCAGAGCGGACTCGGCGAGATGAGTCCTACCGCCGATGAACTCCTCCGCCGAGATCGTCCCGGCCGGCCGGCCGTTGACGACCACGTGGCTGTGGTGGTCGCTGCCCGGTTTGAGAAGCACCGGGTTCATGGCCGTCTCCGGCGTCACATCGGCGGCGAGCGCCTGCACCCACTGGGCTCGCCCGATCTCGCCGACCGAGCCTCCGTCCGGTCCGCTGCCGACCACCATCGAGTTGTTCGACATGTTCTGCGCCTTGAACGGCGCCACGACCACCCCACGCCGGCGAAAGGCGCGACACAGCGCCGCTGTCACCAGACTCTTCCCGGCATCGGACGTGGTCCCTGCCACCAGGAGCGCGTTTGTCATCGGCTTTACGTTAGTCGGGAACACTCCCCACGGCCCTTCAGCGTCGATAGTTTGGCGGCATGGCTCTGGATCAGGATTTGCGGATCGCGATCGACGGCAAGTGGCGTCACGTTCGCGTCGCCGCTCGCTCGCAACTGGCCGAGATGAATCTGGCCTTCAACCACGAACTGAGCATGGACGAAGCGCGTGAGCGCACCCTCGCCCAAATCAAGGGACTGGTTCCCACCGGAATCCCGGCCGCCGGATTCCGCGAAGCCAATGGCGGCGGCGGCGACCCGGGCATGGCCGTCACCGGGATCGAGATGCTCGCGCAGTTCGACTTGTCCCTCATGGTCAAAGCCGGCGTGCAGTGGGGCTTGTTCGGTGGCGCGGTCGAGAACCTCGGGACCGAGCGCCATCACAAGCTGATTCCGGACATCATCAGCGTCGACCTGCCGGGCTGCTTCGCCATGACCGAGACCGGGCACGGCAGTGACGTCCAGAACCTCGAAGTCACGGCGACATACGACGAAGCGACGCAGGAGTTCGTCGTCCACTCACCGACGCCGAGTTCACGGAAGGACTACATCGGCAACGCCGCGAAGCACGCCACGATGGCTGCGGTGTTCGCGCAGCTCGTCGCCAAGGGAGAGTCACAGGGCGTGCACTGTTTCCTTGTCCCGATCCGGGATGCAAAGGGGCGCGATTTGCCGGGCGTCACCACATCCGACTGCGGCCACAAGGGCGGGCTGCGCGGCGTCGACAACGGCCGCATCATGTTCGACCAGGTCCGCATCCCCCGCGAGAACCTGTTGAATCGCTACGGCGACGTCGCCGAAGACGGCACCTACACCTCGCCCGTCGAGAACATCAATCGCCGCTTCTTCACGATGCTGGGCACGTTGGTGCGCGGACGGGTGAGCGTCGGCGGAGCCGCCAGCGCGACTGCCGAGGTGGCGCTGACCATCGCCGGCAAGTACGCGCTGCAGCGCCGACAGTTCGGGCCCAATCCTGACTCCGAGATCCTGCTGATCGACTACCGGACGCACCAGCGCAGGCTGCTTCCGCTGATTGCCAAGTCCTACGCCTACCGGTTCGCGCAGAACCAGCTGGTGGCGCGCATGCATCGGCTCCAGACCACGGACGAGCCAGACGAGCACGAGCAGCGCGAGCTGGAGACTCGCGCTGCCGGCTTGAAGGCGGTCCAGACATGGCATGCCATCGACACCATCCAGGAGTGCCGTGAGGCCTGCGGCGGAGCGGGCTACCTGACCGCGAACCGGCTGGTTCTCCTGCGCCGCGACGTCGACGTCTTCGCAACGTTCGAGGGCGACAACTACGTGCTGCTTCAGCTCCTGGCCAAGGACCTCCTCACGAAGTACGCAAAGGAAGTGGCCGGCCTCGACCCCGTCGGCTTGGCGCGGTTCGCGGCTGCCTCCTTCGCCGAAACGGTCAAGGAACGGACAACGGCCGGTCAGCTCATCCAGCGGCTCATTGATGCCCGGCCCGGGCGGGACGATGACAGTGATCTGCTCGACCTCGGCACCCAACTGAGCATGTTCGAGGACCGCGAGGAACATGTCCTGGAGACCTTGGCCCGACGGATGCGCAGAGCCGCGAAGGCCGACGAGGACGAAGCGTTCCGCATCTTCAACAACGCTCAGGATCACATGATCCGTGCGGCCAAGGCGCACATCGACCGCGTCGTGCTGGAAGCCTTCACCGCCGGGATTGGACGGAGCGAGGAGGGCGAGGCCGCTGACCTCTTGCGTGAGGTCAGCACGCTGTACGCCCTGAGCGTGATCGAGGACGATCTGGCCTGGTTCATGGGTCACAACCGCTTGTCCATCGCGAAAGCCAAGGAAGTCACGCCGCTGGTCAACGCTCAATGCGAGAAGCTGCGGCCCTTCACCGAACCTCTGGTGGAGGGCTTCGGTGTCGCGTGGGGTGCGCTCAAGGTAGAGATGCTGGCCGGAGAATCCGAGCTCACTCACTGAAATCGGAGGCACGCACGCTTCGCAAGACATCGAACAGCTGCACGCGATCGCCCCCATTGAGAGCCGCGAGTCCGAAATCGATGTCCATGAGCGCTTTCGTTGCACGCCGGAGCACGCGCTTCCCGTCCGAGGTCAGCGAGGCGTACACGCGGCGCCGGTCCTGATCATCCGGCGTGCGCGCGACGAGTCCGGAAGCGGCGAGTCGGTCGATCGCATTGGTCACCGAGGTCGGGTGCACCATGAGCCGCTCGCCGATGATGCTCAGCGGCAACCGGCCCTCGCGGCTGAACGAGACGAGCCGCAACACCTCGAACCTGGCAAACGTGAGGTCCAGCGGCTTGAGGACACGATCGAACTCGCCGAGCAGCAGTTGTTGGACGCGCATGATCGACGTTGCGACACGCATCGACGATGAGTCGCCGACGTGCTTCTCCCAGAGAATGCCCGCCCGCTCAATGGGGTCGAACGGCAACGGCCCCCTATCGCCCATGACGCCATCCTAGGGTTCGAGCTCGTCCAATGTGCATAATCCTCGGACATCCGACTATTGTAGGTCCTATGAGTGATCTGCACGTCCCGCAGAACCACGTTCGCGTGGTCACCGCCTCGAGCCTGTTTGACGGCCACGACGCGAGCATCAACATCATGCGGCGGATACTCCAGGCCCAGGGCGCCGAGGTAATTCACCTAGGGCACAACCGATCGGTCCAGGAGGTCGTCGATGCGGCCGTGGAGGAAGACGTCCAGGCCGTCGCCATCAGCTCCTATCAGGGCGGCCACGTCGAGTACTTCGAGTACCTCGTCAACTTGCTCGCCGAGCAGGGTGCAGGCCACGTGCGTGTCTTCGGTGGCGGCGGTGGCGTCATCGTCCCGGCCGAGATCGAGCGGCTGGCTCAGTCCGGCGTCACCATCTTTTCGCCTGGGGACGGCCAGCGGCTGGGACTTGCCGCCATGGTCAATCAGATCATCGCTGCCGGCGACTTCTCGCTCGACCAGCCTGGGGGCACCTCCCGCTGGCACGATGGCTCCGGCCAGCGGGGGACCGACGGGCTAGACACCGCGGCGGCCGTTGCCCGCGCGGTGACGCTCGCAGAGAATGGCCGCGTCGACGACGCCACGCAGGCCGCCGCCGCGGCCAGCAAGACCCCAGTCTTGGGCATCACCGGTACCGGTGGTTCGGGCAAGAGCTCGCTGACAGATGAGATCGTTCGACGCATCCGGACTGACCACAACGACGAGCTGCGCGTCGCCGTGCTGGCGATCGATCCGACTCGGCGGCGCGGCGGCGGCGCCCTGCTGGGCGACCGCATCCGGATGAACTCGCTGGCGTCCGGGAAGACCTTTTTCCGGTCCTTGGCGACCCGCGGCAGTCACGAGATCCCGGATCACCTCGCCGACGTCATCGGCGTCCTCAAGGCTGCCGGATTCGACCTCGTCATCGTCGAGACGCCGGGCATCGGCCAAGGTGACGCCGGGATCACACCGTTCGTGGACGCCTCGCTGTACGTCATGACGCCGGAGTTCGGCGCCGCGTCACAGCTGGAGAAGATCGACATGCTCGACTTCGCCGACGTCGTCGCCATCAACAAGTTCGAGCGCCGCGGGGCCGCCGACGCCATGCGCGATGTCGCCCGCCAACTGATCCGCAACCGCGAGGCGTTCTCGTCGAAGCCGGAGGACATGCCGGTCTTCGGGACGTCGGCGGCGACCTTCAACGACGACGGCGTCACCGCGCTGTACCAGGAGCTCGCCCGGCTGCTGGGCTTCGAGCCCGGGGTGCTGCCGATGGTCGAGACGAAGGCCTCCACGAGCATCCACGCGATTGTCCCGGCCGACCGGGTGCGCTACCTCTCCGAGATCACCGAGACCGTCCGCGACTTCCACGACGAAACGGTCCGACTCGCAGAGTTGGCCCGGTCCGCTCAGGCTGTGGAACGGGTCCGGGCGCTCGGAGTCGCCACCGATCTCGACATCGAACTGCCGCCTGAACTCGAGGCTGAACTGCGCGCCTGGCCCGGTGTCGTCAAGTCGTACGACGCTGATCCCGGCCGGACCTCGCTCAGCGGCACCCGGATCCCCCGAGTCGCGGTGCCGCGCACGGAGGACGCGGGCGAACTCGTGCGGTACTGGCGCCGCGAGAACCTGCCCGGATATTTCCCGTTCACCGCCGGCGTCTTCCCGCACCGACGCCAGGACGAAGACCCGGCCCGCATGTTTGCCGGTGAGGGCGACCCGTTCCGCACCAACCGGCGCTTCAAGCTGCTGTCCGAAGGGCAGCCGGCCACCCGCCTTTCGACGGCGTTCGACTCGGTGACGCTGTACGGTCGCGACCCGGCCACGCCGCCGGACATATACGGCAAGGTCGGCACCTCAGGGGTGAGCGTCGCGACCCTCGACGACATGAAGGCCCTATACGACGGCTTCGACCTGTCGGCGCCATCGACATCGGTGTCCATGACGATCAACGGGCCGGCCCCGACCGTCCTGGCGTTCTTCCTCAACACCGCCATCGACCAGGCTGAGGAACGGTTCCGCGGCGAGCATCACCGCGAACCCAACGCGGAGGAGCGCGCAGTGCTCCGCGCAAACACGCTTCGGACCCTGCGCGGCACGGTCCAGGCCGACATCCTCAAGGAGGATCAAGGCCAGAACACCTGCCTGTTCTCGACCGAGTTCAGCCTGCGCTGCATGGCTGACATCCAGGAATGGTTCATCCAGAACGAGATGCGGAATTTCTACTCCGTGTCCATCTCCGGGTATCACATGGCTGAGGCCGGAGCGAACCCCATCAGCCAACTGGCATTCACGCTGGCCAATGCGTTCACGTATGTCGAGACGTACCTCGCCCGCGGCATGGACATCGACGACTTCGCGCCGAACCTGTCGTTCTTCTTCAGCAATGGCATGGACCCCGAGTACACCGTCTTGGGCCGCGTCGCGCGCCGCATCTGGGCGATCGCGATGCGCGACAAGTACCGCGCCAACGAGCGCAGCCAGAAGCTCAAGTACCACGTCCAGACGTCCGGCCGTTCCCTGCACGCTCAGGAGATGACGTTCAACGACATCCGCACGACGTTGCAGGCACTGCTCGCGCTGCAGGACAACGCCAACAGCTTGCACACCAACGCCTACGACGAGGCCATCACCACGCCGACCGACGAATCGGTGCGCCGGGCCTTGGCCATCCAGCTCGTCATCAATCGCGAGTTCGGATGGTCGATGAACGAGAACCCGCTGCAGGGTTCGTACCTGGTCGACGAGCTGACCGACCTCGTCGAGGCGGCCGTGCTCACCGAGTTCGACCGCATGAGCGAGCGCGGCGGCGTGCTCGGCGCGATGGAGACCGGCTACCAGCGCGGCCGGATCCAGGATGAGTCGATGCTCTACGAACAGGGCAAGCACGACGGCACCATCCCGATCGTCGGCGTCAACACGTTCGTCAGCCCTGCCGGCGAGCCCGACCACGTCGTGGAGCTGCGCCGGGCCAGCGAGGCCGAAAAGCAGTCACAGCTGGACCGCGTGACGACGTTCCGAAGCAAGCATCAGACCGAGGCTGCCGAGGCGATCGCGCGGCTCAAACAGGCCGCGACCTCTGGCGAAAACATCTTCGGCGTGCTGATGGAAGCGGCCCGGGTGTGCACGCTCGGCCAGGTGACCGACGCGTTCTTCGAGGTCGGCGGCCAGTATCGAAGGAACGTGTGACGGTCAACGTCACGCGCATCGTCTCCGGCGGCCAGACCGGCGCGGACCGCGCAGCGCTCGACGTCGCGATCGAGCTGGGCATCACCTACGGCGGATGGTGCCCGGCCGGCGGCTGGGCCGACGACTATCCGCAGCCGCCCGGGCTCCTGGCCTTCTACCCGAAGCTGACAGCCACTGCCGAGCCAGAGCCGGCGGTGCGCACCCGGCTGAACGTGCGCGACAGCGACGCGACTCTGATCGTCTGGGACGGTCGAACTCCCTCGCCCGGAACGGAACTGACGATGGAAGTCGCGCAGGAACTTGGGCGGCCGACGTTGGTGACGTCGGGGGACGCTGCTGAGACCAGGATTTGGCTCACCGCGCTCGGCTCAGGCGTGGTGCTCAACGTCGCCGGCCCGCGGGAGAGCACCAGCCCGGGGTCCTACGCGACCACCGTTGAGTTGCTACTCGCAGTGCTCGCCTAAGCCTTCTGGAAGGCCCGAAGAAAGTTGGAAAGTTCGCGGCTAGGACTTGCTTGTGTCGGACCCGGCTAGTACTATCGAACTATAGTTCGTTAGTCATTCAGGAGGGTCATGGTCGCAGAGCTCATCGAAGAGACCGCGCTCACTGACCGGTGGGCGCGGATTGAGGCTGAGCTCGACGCCATCGCGTTGTCCCAGTACGCCCAGCAATCGGCATTGGAAGCACAGCGCACGGCAACCGACGTGCGGCGGATCGCATCGCGGATGACGGCACATGTGGGTGCTGCGGTGCGGGCCGTGCAGACGACCTACCCGGGCAAGACGGCTTCGCAACGACTGGCGCGGGGGTTCGGCAACGACCATCGGACGGCCCAGCGCGAACTCAAGGATGCCGAAACCACAGCAGCCGCCGGTCTGGCCGAGCAGGCCGCCGCCGATGGCACGATCAGTCACCGGCACGCCACCGTGATCGGCAAAGCACTCAAGGATCTGCCGGCCGACGCAACCGATGAACAACGAGCGTTCGCTGAGAAGGCATTGATCCGCGATGCCCAGCGCTACTCCCCGTCGGATTTGGCGACCCGGGCGCGGCGGATCACCGACCAGTTCAAGACCGACTCCGAGCAGGTCGACGCCGATGAGGACCGGCTGCTGCGTCGCCGCGAGGCGATGGCTCGGGCCAAGACGTCGTTCCAGCTGTGGGACAACCACGATGGCACCTGGTCGTGGAAAGGCACCGGACCAGAACTGCATGGCCGCCTCCTGAAGACGATCGTCGACGCCTACACCGCACCGCGCCGCTCACACGTGGATCCGGCAGCGGACCCGTTCGAGACGACCGAGCACAAGCAGGGCCGTGCCTTCTGCGACATGCTCGAACACATCCCCACCGACAAACTCCCCACCTCCGGCCGAACGCCAATCCGGATCGTGGTGACGATCGATGAGTCGAAACTGCGGTCGAAGGTTGCCGCGGCCACCTTGGCCACTGGCGAGCGGCTCAGTGCCGGCCAGCTGCGCCGGCTGGCCGCCAACCACGGCATCATCCCGGCCGTCCTCGGCTCAGACTCCGTCCCGATCGACCTAGGCCGCAGCCAACGCCTGTTCACCAAAGAACAACGCGACCTGCTGGCCGTCATGGATGGCGGCTGCACCGCCCCCGGCTGCGACAGGCCACCCAGTTGGTGCGAAGTCCAACACACCAAACCATGGAGACTCGGCGGCAATACCGACCTCAAGGACGCCACCCTGCACTGCAACGCCTGTCACCACGTGGCCGATGCCGAAGGCTGGCAGTACAAACACATCAAAGGCCGCATGCACATCAACCGCGGCGAAGGACGCGGCTGGGAACTGAATCACCGGTATCGGCCTTAGGCCGCAGTGCCCCTTTCAATAGAGTGGGGCAGGTGACAGACACGCCCCAGATTCCCGCCGACCTCCAACCTGCCGATGGACGGTTCGGCTGCGGCCCGTCCAAGGTGCGGCCGGAGGCCCTCGCCAGGTTCCCCGAGCTGACCGACTGGATGGGCACTTCGCACCGGCAGGCGCCGGTCAAGGACGTCGTCGGACGCGTGCGGGACGGGCTGAGCCAGCTCTTCAATCTTCCAGACGGCTACGAGATCGTTCTCGGCAACGGCGGCTCCACCGCATTCTGGGACGCCGCCGCGGCCGGCCTCATCCGACGCCGTTCGCTGCACCTGACCTTCGGTGAGTTCACCTCCAAGTTCGCCGGCGTCGCCAAGGGTGCCCCGCACCTGGACGATCCGGTGGTCGTCAGTTCCGACCCGGGAACCGCTCCGACCCCGACGACCGATCCGGACGTCGACGTGATTGCCTGGGCGCACAACGAGACGTCGACCGGCGCCATGCTCGGCGTCGAACGCCCAGCAGGTTCAGCCGGCCAACTCGTCCTGATCGACGCGACGTCCGGCGCCGGCGGCCTACCGGTCGACATCAGCCAGGCGGATGCCTACTACTTTGCGCCGCAGAAGTCGTTCGGCTCCGACGGCGGCCTGTGGCTGGCGGCGCTCAGCCCCGACGCCATCGCGCGGGCGGAGGAGATCGCCGCGGCCGGTGACGGCCGGTGGATTCCCGAATCGCTCTCACTCACGACGGCGATCGCCAACTCACGGCTCAACCAGACTTACAACACACCGGCGCTCGCCACGCTCTTCCTCCTGGCTGAACAAGTCGAGTGGATGCTGGCCCGCGGCGGTCTGGACTTCTGCGTCGATCGGACGACGGCGTCCTCATCGCATCTCTACACATGGGCCGAGAAGTCGGACGTGGCAGATCCATTTGTCGACGAGGCGCACCGCTCACTCGTAGTCGGCACCATCGACTTCACCGACGACGTCGACGCCGCCGCGATCGCCAAGACGCTGCGCGCCAACGGCATCGTCGACACCGAGCCCTACCGCAAGCTCGGCCGCAACCAGTTGCGCGTCGGCATGTTCCCGGCCGTTGACCCGGCTGACGTCGAGGCGCTCACCGCGTGCATCGACTGGGTGATCGCGAACGACCCGACGGTGTCCAAATGACGGCGACGCAGGGTGAGCTGATGAAGGTGCTCGTCGCCGAGAACATCGGCGAGTCCGGCATAAATCTGCTGCGCGACGCCGGGTTCGACGTCGACCTGGGCACCGACTGGTCCCGCGACGACCTCGAAGCGCGGATCGGCGACTACGACGGCATCCTCATCCGCTCGGCCACGCAGGTCGACGCCGCCCTGCTCGGCAAGGCGATGCGCCTGAAGGCGGTCGGCCGCGCCGGAGTCGGGGTCGACAACGTCGACGTCGACACGGCCACCCGGCAGGGCGTGATCGTCGCGAACGCGCCTCAGTCAAACGTCGTGACAGCCGCCGAGCACACCATGGCTCTGCTCCTCGCTCTGGCCCGCAACGTCCCGCAGGCACATGCGTCCCTTATCGGCGGCGCATGGGAACGCGGGAAGTTCACTGGCGTCGAACTGCACGGCAAGGTACTCGGCATCCTCGGTTTCGGACGGATCGGCCAACTCGTGGCTGCCCGGGCCAAAGGCTTCGGCATGCACGTCATTGCTTTCGACCCGTTCCTGGCCGAGGAGCGGTTCGGCGACTTGGGCGTCGAGCGAGCTGCCGGGCCGGACGAGATCTACGCAGTCGCGGACTTCGTCACCATCCATCTGCCGAAGACGCCGGAGACGGAGAACTTCCTCAACGCGAAGGCGTTTGCGGCCATGAAGGACGGCGTGCGCATCCTCAACGTGGCACGTGGACCCCTCCTGGACGACGCCGCGCTCGCCGACGCCCTCGACTCCGGCAAGGTCGCCGGCGCCGCGCTCGACGTCTTCCGCAGCGAACCGCTCACAGAGCATCCGTTGTTCGGACACCCGCGGGTCATCGTCACGCCGCACCTCGGCGCGTCGACGAGCGAGGCGACGGATCGCGCCGGCTACCAGGCCGCAGAGCAGGTCGTCGCGGCGCTGACCGGAGGCGCGGTCACGACGGCCGTGAACGTGCCGGCGATCGCCGCCGACGACCTCGAAGCCGTCGGCCCGTTCCTGCTCTTGTGCTCAGCCCTCGGCCGCATCGCGGCTGGACTCGCGCCGACGCCAGCCCTCGACGGCATCGCGGTGGAGTACCTCGGGCACATCGCCGAGCGCGACACCCGTCTGCTCACCATTGCGGCAGTCAAGGGAGCCTTGGCCGGGCACACCGAGACCACGATCAACGACGTCAACGCCCTGCCCTTCGCCGCCGAACGCGGTCTCACGGTGACGGCGACCAATCAGCCGAAGGCCCGCGACTTCACCGACCTCGTTCGGGTGACGGCCACAGCCGGCGGATCATCGACCCGTGTCGTCGGCACGGTCCTCGGCCAGCAGTACCGTCCACATCTGCTCGAAGCCTGGGGAGCTCGGTTCAACGTCCAGTTGGAGCAGCATCTGGCGATCTTCCGCTACAAGGACCAGCCCGGCATGCTCGGCCGGATCGGTACGGCGCTCGGTGATGCGGGCATCAACATCGACGCAGCGGCGGTGGGCAAGGAAGAGAACCCCGACGAGGCAGTCCTGCTGATGACGACCGACCGCGCCGTCCCTGCTGACGTGCTCGCCACGATCACGGCCAGCCCCGACTTCCACGAGGCGCGATCCGTCAGTCTGTAGGCGGCGCCGGCCGTCGGCTGGCCACCCATTCCGGCGGCGCGCCCGGACCAGGCGCGACCACGATCTCCTCGGGCGACACACTCCCATGGGCACCACAGTGGGCGTGCAGGGCGACTGGTTCACCGCAACCGTCGTGGGTGAAGAGACCCGGTGGACCGTCCGGTGCACGCCATTTGTCGCCCCACTCGACGAAGGCCAGGATCACCGGCTTCAGATCCCGGCCGGGCTCCAGCAGATGGTAGGTGCCATCTGGGGCTCGCTCCATCAGGCCGGCATCGATCAGGCCCTCGAGTCGCGATGTCAGCACGTTGGTGGCGATGCCCAGGTTGTGCTGGAAGTCGCCGAAGCGCGTCACCCCCGACAGGATCGCGTCGCGCAGGATCAGCAGGCTCCAGCGCTCGCCGACGACGTCCAGGCTCCGGGCGACCGAGCAGTACTGGCCGTCATAGGTTTTGCCGAGCATGGAAGAAGTCTACCGAATTCGCTTGCATCATGAAAGTGTCTTGAACTAGTGTGACTTGCATCATGCAAGTTCGTGTGAATACACCAAGGAGAGTCTCATGCCCGACCTGACCGCAACCTTCACCACCGGCGCCACGCCTCACGAGGCCTACGACGCCATCAATGACGTCCGCTCCTGGTGGTCCGGCAACATCGCCGGCAGCACCGATCACGTGGGCGACGAGTGGTACTACCTGGTCCCCGACCTGCACTTCTCCCGTCAGGTAGTCCGGGAATTGGTACCCGGCGAACGCGTCGTCTGGGACTTCACCGACGGCTATCTCGCGTTCATCGCCGACAAGAAGGAATGGGTGGGCACCAGCGCCCGCTTCGACATCCGCGAACAGGACGGCCGAACCGAAGTCACGTTCACCCACGAGGGCCTTGCCAGCGGCGATGAGTGCTTTGACGTCTGTTACGACGCCTGGACGCACTACATCACCGTCAGCCTGCGCGAACGGATCGAATCAGGCGCCGGGAAGCCACGTTCGCACGAGGACGACCCACGCGCTGCGGCCGAGCTGCGTAACGCCACCTTGTGAGGGCCTAGGTCGAACTCGCCTCGTCGTTCTCCGCGGCGAGTTCGGCCTCGATCTCGGCCTCGGTCAGCACCGAGTCGGCCGGCGAGACGCCGATGGCCATCTTCTTCTTGGCCACGATGTACGGGCTCTCGCCCACGATGGCGTTGTGGCTGCCGCGGAACAGGTACTTGCTCCCCAGGTTGATCATCGTCGCCAAGCGGTTGCGATTTCCCAGCAGGTAGGCGATGTGCAGCACGACCCAGGTGATCCACGCGAGGAATCCCTTGATCGGCACGGCCCTCTTGGTGAACGGGATCTGCACTTCGGCCACGGCTGAGGACTTGCCGATCGTCGCCATGGTGCCCTTGTCCAGGTACTTGAACGGTCCCGGAGCGTGCCTTCCTGACACCTCACGCTTGATGAGGCCACCGACGTACTTGCCGCCTTGGAGGGCTGGCTGAGCGAGCTGCGGCAGCGGGTCGTCGGGATCGACAGCGATGTCGCCGATCGCATAGGTGTGCTCCAGGCCCCGCACCCGCAGATGATCGTCCACCTCGATGCGGCCGCCGCGTCCCTGCGGCACGTTCCAGTCCTTGATCGTCTCGTGCGCAGTGACTCCGGTGGCCCACACCGTCAGCCCGGCGGGCAGGAACTCCTGGTGACCATCGTGCTCGACGAGAACGCCGTCCTTGCGGACTTCCTTGACGAGGGTGTTGAAGCGGAGGTCGACCTTGCGTTGATCGAGGGACGTCCGCGCGTAATTGCGCAGCCGTTCCTTGAATGGGCCGAGCACGCCGCCGGTGGCCTCGACCAAGGTGACGTGGATCTTCTCCCGGTCCAGCTCGGGATACGTGGTCGGCATGTCGTGGTTGCGGAACTCGGCGAACGCGCCGGCTGTCTCCACCCCGGTCGGGCCGCCGCCCACCACGATGATGCGCAGGTCCTCGTCCTGGCCGTTGATGGCCGCCTCCTCGAGGTAGGCGAACAGCTTGTCGCGCACCGCCAACGCCTGCGAGCGCTTGTACAGCGGGATGGCGAACTCCTCAGCGCCCGGCGTGCCGAAGAAGTTGGCCGTCACGCCGTTGGCCAGAACGAGGTAGTCATAGCTGACCGAGACATCGCCGTACAGCGCCAGCGTCTTCGTCTCATGGTCGATGCCGACGACGATGCCCTTGAGGAACCGCACGTTCTTGGCCTTGGACCGCACCGCCCGCAGGAACCAGGTGATGTCGCCGGGATTCAGGCTCGCGGTGGCGACCTGGTACAGCAGCGGACTGAACGTGTTGTAGGTGTGCCGATCGATGAGCGTGATGTCGACGTCCGCCTTCCGTAGAGCACGGACGGCGGAGAGACCACCGAATCCACCGCCGACAATGACGACGTGAGGGCGCTTCTTGACCACGGCGGGTGTCTGCGTCATGCGGCCAACGTTATCGGTGGCCCACCGTCAGCGCGACGCCGTCCACCGACGAGCGTCGTCGCGCCGGAGCAGCACAATGACGGCACCCGCGCCGGCCGTGGCCAGCAGCCCGACCGGCAGCAGGACCACGCCGAGCAACGCCGTCGTCCACGCCCACCACAGCGTTGTCGTGCGGCCGATGCGGCGCCTCGCGAGAAGTGCGATACCGCCGAGAATCCCGGCGAGGGCGAGCGGCAGGATGACCACCGAGGCCCAGAACGAGACCTGCATCGCGAGCTCGAGCTCCTTGCCCGTAAGCAAGTCTCGGAACGGGCCGGTCTTGACCGCTTCGATGTAGGCAGCACGCGCGAAGGTGTAAACCATCAAGAAGGTGGCTGCGAATCCGGCTGCGCCCAGCGAGCCAAGGACGGTCAGGAGGCCCGCGGTCATAACCGACGTCGGACGTGGGGTCAGCTCGGCTCGGGCGGACGGCGGCGTCGGCTCCGTCGTCACGCCATCCGACGGCTGAACGTTGGGCGCTGCCGCGGGCACTTCGCGAGCCGGCTCACCCCGATACCAACGGCGAGCTTCTGTCGTCCAGAGCGCACCGGCGGCAAGGAACAGCATCGTCGCCTGCAGGACCCCGAAGATGCCGATGGGCAGCGACACAAGCCCGGCCGCGACCGCCAGGATGGTCGTCATCAGACGCGCCGCCCGATCGCCTCGGAGGGCGTAGATCGCGAACACCATGGCGGCGACAGAGAACGGCACCATCGCCAGGAAGAACCAGCGGAGGTACCGCAGTACCTCCGCCATGGTGACGATCACGCCGGCCGCTGCCAACTGGCGAAGCATTGGCCGCAGCCATGCCTGCATATCGACGCTGGCCCAGTCCATCAAGGCCGTGATGAGCTCAGTAAGCGTCAAGAATGCCGTGACCGCGACGAATACGCAGGCCAGCGTCACCACGCTCGGGCGTGGATGTTTCGAGCGACTGCCGGCTGAATCGGTACTCACGAGACCATCCCATCACAGCCGGTTTTGCGCCGGCCGTTGATGCAGACTACGCAGGTGACGACAACCACGTCGGCGAAGCCGTGCCCCCGCCGCGTGACCGTCGTGGCCGGTCTGATCGGTGTGGCCCTGACGATCGTCGTCGGGTTCGTCGTGGCGCGCCTGATGGTCGACGTCCCGAATGTGCGCGCCGGTACCGTTCCGGACCAGCCATTCGCCCGCAACTACGTCGCCTACCCGTGGCCGGCGTACCTGCACATCGCACCGGGCTTGGTGTACCTCCTCGGCGCGCTGTTTCAGTTGAGCGCTCGCTTCCGCCGCCATAACCTCGCGCTTCACCGGCGGCTCGGCCGCATTCTGATCGGCTGCGCCGCGTTCTCGGTGGGCATGGCCGTGTTGATCGGGATCAGTCATCCCTTCGGCGGGTGGTCTGAAGGCGCCGCCACCGTGGTCTTCGGACTGTGGCTTCTGGCCTGCCTGGCCATGGCCTTCGCCGCCGTACGTCGACGTGACATCGTCCAGCACCGGCGCTGGATGATCCGTGCGTTCGCCGTCGGGATCGGCATCGCCACGATCCGGCTGTGGGTCGGGTTGTTCATCGCCCTGCGTCACGTCATGACCTCAGAGCCGCCCAACGGGCCGGTCGCGTCCACCTTTGGGCTCGCGTTCTGGCTCGGCCTTGGCGTCAACGCGGCCATCGGCGAGTGGTGGCTGCGGCGCCCGGCCCCGCAGCGCGTGCCGGTCACATCCGGTTCAACGGATTGAGCCGGATCGCCGGGCCCATCCCAATGCCGAAGAAGCTGGCCATCCGCGACGTCGGACGCTCGACGTTCTCCGCGCGAACAGCGGCCACCAGCTCAGCGGCAAATCCAGCACGGTCGTAACGAGCGATCACCTCGCCGATCAGCTTCCGCCCGACGTCCGAGGCTCGCACCCCGACGACGTCGAGGGCCGCACCCTGGTTGACCAGGTGCGCCGCGCCGCCAGACTCGACGCTCACGCTGGCGTTGAGATGCAGGCCGATGGCATCCGCGACCTCCGACGCAAGCAACGGGCTCGCCCCGAGTTCCAGCAGCTTCTGCTCCGACACGTGCGCCCCGTGCACCGCGAAGCAGGCGCAACCGATGCCGCCGTCGCCCTGTGGCACTCGATGGCTCGCCGTCAGCCCGACATCGTGCAGCAGGCACGCTAGGTAAAGAGCATCTGGATCGGAGTCGATCCCGTCCAGCTGGCCGAGCAGATGCCCGAACACCCATGTGCGCAAGCTGTGCCGCAACAGCCACGGTTCGTGGACCTCTTCGGCCCACGCGGTCGCGGCGCGCACCAAGGCCGTCTGCGGCGGGACCACGTCGAGGTCGAGCCCTAGAGCGCCGCCGGCCCACCGGAACCGCACGCGGCTCGACAGGTCCGCCGCGAGCAAGGCCAGCGCCGCAGCCTGATGCTCAAGCCGTTCGCGCCGGCTCAGGGCGCCGCCAGTCTGGTTGCGCCACTCGCGGGTCCCGATCGCGTCAGTCGGCACGAACGCGGGATCGCCACGCCAAGGCCGCCAGCACGATGGTGAGGGCCGCCAGCTCCACGGCGACGGTCACGCCGTGGGTCCTGGTCT
>DATLCL010000015.1:0-2009 GCA_035526415.1 Aeromicrobium sp. | reverse complement strand
GTAGTCCGGTCCCACCTTGTGGCCGGACACGGTGTGTCCCGCGCGACGCAGTGCGGCCATCAGCCCGGTGGCGACCGTTGTCTTGCCGTGGCCCGATGCCGGCGCGGCAATGACGAGGCGCGGCAGCGTCACCATCCTTGGGTCACCACTCGATGCCCCGCTGGCCCTTCTGGCCTTCGTCGAAGGGGTGCTTGACCTTGGTCATCTCGGTGACGAGATTGGCGATCTCGATCAGCTTCGGATCGGCGTCGCGCCCGGTCATCACGACGTGTTGTCGGCCGGGCCGGTTGACCAGCGTCGTGACGACGTCATCGACGTCGATCCAACCCCATTTCACCGGGTACGTGAACTCGTCCAGGACGTAGAGGTCATGCGATTCGGCGGCGAGGCGGCGCTTGATCTCGTCCCAGCCTTCGGCCGCGGCGGCAGCGTGGTCGTCCTCCGTTCCGGCCTTGCGCGACCACGACCAGCCCGAGCCCATCTTGTGCCACTCGACCGGCCCGCCCTCGCCGGTTTCGTCGTGCAGCCGTCCGAGGGTTTCCAGGACCGACTGCTCGCCGATGCGCCATTTGGCCGACTTCACGAACTGGAAGATGCCGATCGACCAGCCCTGGTTCCAGCCGCGCAGGGCGAGCCCGAACGCAGCGGTGGACTTGCCCTTGCCCGCGCCAGTATGCACAGCGGTGATCGGCCGCTCGCGCCGTTCCTTCGTCGACAGCCCATCGTCGGGGACTTGCTCGACCTGGCCCTTGGCCATCAGGCCTGCCATCGCTCGTGATGGACGGCCTCGTCGAGCGGCCGGCGTGCGCGCCAACCGTGCCGCTCCAGGTCGGGGACCGATTCGAGGTGGCTGACGTGCCCGACACACAGCCACGCGATCGGGCGGACGTGCTCGGGGATGCCGAGGAGTTGGCGGAGGAAATCTTCGCGGTAGAAGGACACCCAACCCATACCCAGGCTCTCCGCGGTGGCTGCAAGCCACAGATTCTGGATGGCGAGGCACGTGGAGTACAGCCCGGTGTCGGCAATGGTGTGCCGACCGAGGACGTGTTGGCCGCCGCGCGTGTGGTCATACGTCACGACGACGCCGACCGACGACTCGCAGATGCCCTCGATCTTGATCCGGTTGAACGTCTCTTGGCGCTCGGCGGGGAGTGACTCCCGGAACAGGTCGCGCTCGGTCGTGACGTGATCGCGGAACGCCTGCCGGGTCTCGAGGCTCTCCACGACGACGAAGTCCCAGGGCTGGGACATGCCGACGCTGGGGGCGCGGTGTGCCGCACCGAGGATGCGGGTCAGCAGGTCGTCCGCGAGCGGTTCACCGGTGAACTCGGCGCGGACGTCGCGGCGCCGTTCGACCACGTCGTAGAACGACGCCGGCGTCGCCGTCATGCGGCCCCTTCGGCGTCCCTGCGGGGGGGCAGGTGCGTGCGGACCAGCGACGTGAGCGCCTCGGCCGACACTTCGGCGACCGGGACGTATTCGGCATCGAGGATCTCGGCCAGCCGGCGAGCGAGACCGAGCCGCATGCCGCCGGACTCGCAGTCGACAACCAGGCTGGCGACGCCCGAATCGGCGAGGTGGGACGCGACGGCGTGGGCACGCTCCACGGGATCAGCGCCCGTTGTCGCGCGGCCGTCGGTGACGACGACGAGGAGAGGCCGGCGGCGCGGATCCCGGATGTGCTCGATGCGCAGCGTCTCTACGGCCTGCAGCAGGCCATCGGCCAGCGGCGTGCGACCGCCGGTCGGCAGGTCATCGAGTCGCGCGGCCGCGATGTCAATGGACGACGTCGGCGGGAGCGCGAGCTTCGCCTCACGGCCGCGGAAGGTGATCAGGCCGACCTTGTCCCGGCGTTGGTAGGCGTCGAGCAGGAGCGAGAGTACCGCCGTCTTGACCTGACTCATGCGCTTGCGAGCGGCCATGGAGCCCGACGCATCGACGCAGAACAGGACGAGATTCGACTCGTGCCCCTCCTTGACGGCAATCCGGAGGTCGTCGGTCCGAAG
>DATLCL010000011.1:0-10844 GCA_035526415.1 Aeromicrobium sp. | reverse complement strand
ATCACCGGCCCCGCTGCCGAGCCCGACGTTGGCGACGGCGTCGGCCCCGACATGGTCCCCGTCCAAGCTGCGTTCCGCACTCCAGCGCGAATCGCGGACGAGCGTGAGGCCGATCCACAAGGTCCATGCGGTTGTCAGTGGAAGCTTGAAGGCACCGAGCAGGTACAGGGGCATCGAGGCGTTCATCACCGTGACCACGAGGTCGATGATCGTCGCGACGCCAAGGACCAACGTGAACCGACCCAGCGCCCGATATTCGCGCAGCAGCAACCAGCCAAACCCTAACCACCCCGCGGCCGCCAGTCCGATCCACCACGGCTCCAACGTCGGCGAACGAAAGGCGAGTGCCCAGAGGAGCGATGCAGTGACGCCCGCCGCCGTCGAGGCGGATGCGACGACCGGCGCCCGCGACGCGAGCCAGCCACCCAGGTAGACGATGGCCGGGATGATCAGCAGGTTCCAGGCGGTGATCGCTCGGTCCCGACCCTCGAACGGGAGCAGGTAGGCGAAGTACGCCACACCCGAGGCGATGGCCAACGATCCGGCGATGACTCGGACGTCGCGCTTCAGCCTCACGCCAGGACGCTCATGCTCGGGAGGAGTGGCTCGCTGCCGCGAGGTGGCTGGCGTGACGGCCCGCAGCCAGGGGGACGAGGATCGTCGGGGGGCGCCACCGACCGCGAGGCCGGGGTGGTTGCTGCGGTCCCCGTCGCCGGATCAGAGAAAGGCAGCTGCCCACCGCCTCGCGATCGCCCGAATCGTGATCCAAGACGGTCGCAGCTTCGAAGACATCGTCGCAGTAAGTATCGTGGAGGGTTGGCAAGGTGAAACTCCCGGAAGAGGTCGTCGCCTTGTTGCGCAAGCCGAGCATCGGCTTCATCGCCACCTCAATGACCGACGGTTCGCCACAGCTGACTCAGGTCTGGCTCGACACGGACGGCGAGCAGGTGGTCATCAACAGCGTGACAACCCATCTGAAGGTTAGGAACATTGAACGAGACCCGCGCGTGGCGGTCGCGATCTCCGACCCTGACGACCCGTCGAGCTACTACCAGGTGCGCGGCCGGGTCGTCGACATGACCACGGACGGTGGCGCGGAGCACATCGAGATGCTCTCCCAGAAATATCAGGGCATTCCCTACCCCTGGTACGGCGGCCGTGACGAGGTGCGAGTGATCCTCACCATCGCGCCGGAGAAAGTGCACATGATGCGCTAGGAGCCCAGCGCCGAGGTGGAGGGTTGTAGCCTCCCGTCGGGCTCGGCCTGAGGTCCTGGGGCCACCCCAAGAGTGGCTCCGCCAGCACCTTCCCCGTCATTCTTGCGACGGCGCCTGCGACGTCGTCAGGGAGCCGAGGCAACCGCCGATCGTCCGTCGTGGCGGCCGGCACGGGCGGCGGCCATCCGACGGCTTGGGTCGAATGCTGCCATGCCAGATGGCAGCCTTAGCGCGGACTCCGCGCCCGGCCGGACGAGGTGAACGATCGAGCCAGTTGACCGGAGCGTGGCGACCTCGCGGTCCGTGATGTCCGACGCACCCGGCGTGATGACCCATACCTCGCCATATCCGGCCGCGACGTCGGCGTTCGTCGAGGACATGATCCCGCCATCCGTGTAGCGTCGGCCGAGGAGCTGCACGGGTGCGAGGAGCCCTGGCAGACATGAGCTGGCGGCGACCGCGGCGGGCAAGGGTACCCCCGAAGCTGCGTCGAACAATTTTCGCGAGCCGTCCTTCGTGTCGACGGCTGTGGCAATGAATCGGGTCGACGGCCAGGCCGGGTCGCGACCGAGTGTCTGTTCCCAATGTTCGATCAGGACGGTCGCCGAACCCCGCTTCGTTTCAGCCATCGCGCCCATCCGGCGGGCGACGGCCTGCCAATCTCCCGTCTTGCGAGCCGACCGAAGGGCGTCGACCAGTCCGATGGCCGCGTGGACACCGCGACGGGCCGCAAAGCGCGTGAGGGTCGTCGCCACAAACGTGGCGAACCAAAGCGAGCTCACCCAGCGCAGAGCCGGTTGCCGGGAGATCCGAGCCGCTCGAACCAATCCCGTTCCGAACAGCACCCGAAGGTCGGCCTCCACGGCGGCGTCGTTGCCGGACGTCTCCAGGGCGAAGAGCGGTGCGGGCGAACCGTCAACGGTGAGCCGTGCGCCGACGTAGGCGCCAGCCGAAGTCCCCACAACCAGATCCCAGTTCTGCGTGTCGATCCCACTGGCCTCAAGGCCCGCGAGCACGCCCGACTCCCAGGCGATCCCCAGGATCCCACCGCCGGCCAGGACGAGTGCTCGCGTCATGACGCCGACCTTACCGCAACGGGGCCGGGCGGTGATCGCAGCCCTCGGCTCGCGTCAGCCTGGTCGAGAGTTCGTTAGCTGTTTCCGCGGGACTCCCCTTAGACCGCGCGCTTGAGTTCGTTGACGAACTTCAAAGCCTCGCGTCGCACGTGATCCGCCAACCGAGGCTCGATGATGCTCTTGATGCGGCCAGCCTCGATGTCACGGACAGTCTGGGTCTTGAAGTCGAGGATCGTCTGCGCTGCGCTCATCACGGCGTCAATCTCGGGGTTCCGGGCGAGGGAATCCAGGACCGTCCCGGGCTCCTCCACCAGAGCCTCGACGGTGCCAGCCAGATTGTCGTCGCGAAGCTTGCGGAAGACGTTGGCGGTGCTGAATGCCTTCTCGATGAGTTCGTACTCGTCGGGATCGAGCAGATGCGCCACGAACCGGGCGTGCTCGTCCATGACGCCTGTCCAGAACGCGACCACCTCGCCACGATCAAACTCCGCCTCAGCCTGCCCCAGATCGTTGAGCCGGCGCTCCCAGCGCTCGGCCTCGTTCCGGGTGTGATCGAAGAACAATGGCCAAACGAGGCTGCGCAACTTGCCGCTCGTCTGCGCATCGCCGAGGCGGCCCTTGTACTCGATGAACGGCTTGATGGCCTCATTGACGTCAGCCGTGAAGCGCTTCAGCTCTGATCGAGGTGGCGGGGGTCCGGAGTCGATGCGATCGTGCAATGCCGAGAACGTCCTCATGAAGGCCAGGGCCTCGGCTCGCTCCTTCGCTGCGAGCTCTTCCGGCATCAGCAGGGCGAAGAAGAGCGCGTGCTCCGCCAGGATGTCCGCGGTGAACCTGGCATCCGCCCAAGCATGATTGGACGGATCGTTGTCGCCCGCCTTGGGCAGGATCATGACCTTTTCGGTGGGCGTCTCCGGACCTGTTCCCCCCGGTGACCTCGTGAAAACATCCATCGTTGCTGCGACGGTGCCCATCTGACCGGTCATCGGGACGCTCCTTCCAGTGTGGAATCATCGGGTAGGAAGACACGGAATCTCACCGGACACACGGGTATGCGCGGGCCTCCGACGAGAGGATCACCGATCTGCCTTGCATTCGGGTGACAGGGGCCAGGCAGAAACGCGACTTGCAACGCCCCGGGCACGCCAGTTATGGCCGCGGGATCAGACTCGTGGTGGCGGTGCGGCTTGGAGGTATCCGACCTGGAGGTCCGGGAGTGGTCGACCCCAGGTGCCGTGAAATGGGATCCGGATCGGCGCCAAGCCGGGGCGATCACAGTCGTAGTCACCGTCCATGGACCCAATCTCCCGAAACACGGTCCAGAGTTCGGGTACGAGCGGCCGAGCGTATTCCGCCGTGATGTCGTCAATGTGGTGCCCGATGACGGAAGGTCTGGCAAGCATTCGGCCAGCGTTTCCCGTGGCCGCCACGAAGCGTCGATCCGGATCGGTGACCAGGACGACGGTGCCTGATCGGACCGCGTTGGTCGCGCCCTGAAAATCGAGCCATGCGTGGGCGACATCGAGCGCGCGCCCTGGACGGGCAGCATGACCTGCGGGCAGTTGGAGCCAGCTTCGCTGGGCTTCACGCCAGCGGGCAAGCGTGGTCGAGGCTGACGGTGTCACGCCGGACCCGACTGCCAGCAAGGCGTCCTTGAGGTGCCCGTTCACGACTGAGGGCCTGGTTTGCATCCGCTCTGCGATCTCGCTCACCTTGAGGTCCTCAAGGAGGGCCAGCTCGAGGGCGGCACGCTGCGATGAAAGCATCCCGGCCAAGGCCACGCCACTGACGGAGCGCCGGACACCGCCGATCCGCAACGACGCTCCTGCCAAGAGTGGTTCGGCGGCCGAGGCCTCAGGCATTGCGTCGCTCGGGGCAGCCTCCTCCGCACGCGCTTCGCTCGCGAGACGGAGCGCTGCAGCCTCCACGGCGGCCCCGCCGGCCTCGACGGAGGTGTCCACGACCACCGAGCGACAGATTTCCCGAAACGCGTGTTCGACGATCAGCTCCGCGGCCGCTCCTTCGCCGAGGATGCGGGCTGCCGCACGGTAGGCGGCGGTGCCACTCAGCTCGTAGACCGCCTCGGTCCACCTCACCGCCCGCGTCGCGGCTTCGGGAGTTCCATCGCGGTGGACGTCGAGAACGACCGTCCGACGAATTCCACCCGCTCGAACGCCGCCATGACCGACGACGGCAGCCATGGGGTAGCTCTGGCGCAGGAACGCCTGCATCAGCCCCGCGCCTTCCGGCGAGTCAAGGTCCCATCGATCCTGAGCGATGACCCGCCGAACACGTTCGCCGAATTCAGCATCGGACGCCGGCAGGCATGCGGCGAGGACCCGGCTCATCCGCGCGTGACCTTCTCCTGTTCGGGATCGCTCAGTCCCGACCACGCCTCGGTGGCATCGTCGTTGGCGACGGCGGCCGCATCGGCAGCATCGGGTGCGTCGACTGCCGTAGGTGGCGCGAGCGCCACCAGACCCTTTGCACGTTTCAGCGGGCCCGTGGCCTCGGCTGCACTACCGGGGTAAAACGCGTTATCGAGGGTCACTCCAACCACCCTCAACGGCGACACTCGCGACTTCCGCCGTAGCACGGCTTGGGCCTGATAGCGGGCCATCAGGCGGCGCTGAAGGGGAGGAGCACGGGCGATCGCTGGGACACGATGGGGCCTATCGGCGCCTGCCAATCACGCGGCGCGGGGAACACCTGCGACTGCCCATCCCGCGGCCGAAGGTCGCGAAAGCGATAAGAGGAACAGGGGTCCACGACGATCGTGGGCCACGCGCGGCCGGTTGCAAGCCACAAGTTCATGGCATCGAGGCCGTCCCGAAACAACGCGGGCTTGCATTCGACCGTCACCAGCGTCACGCGCCCCACGTTCGCAGCTCCGAACGATCGCCGCTGCGTCGGTGGGTCGCTCCTGGTGTCAGGCGTGGAGGACGCTGGCGGTACATCCCGTGAGCGGTTGTTCGGCCCGCGCGTGGAAGGGCCGGTAATCTCCGATTGGCGCTGGCGCTACCCGAAACGGTCGCCGTGGCGCGCCTGACAGGTGTTGGACGCGCGCTAACAGCTTATCGAATGCCCATCGAGGGCCGGGATGAGTGGATCGCCGCGGCCAGGCGATTGTCATGAGTGACCAGCGCTTGCGGGGCGCACGCTCACGACTCGCGACCCGGCGGCGATCGACGCGCTCGCTGCCTACGCTGCCGCGGCGGGTCGGTCCCGGGTGCGGCCAAGCTGATGGGCATTCGGCCGAGTATTGTCAAACGCCACCTCGCCCGACCTGCGCGCAAGATCGGGTCTCTCCACTGAGCAGGTAATCTACTCCGGACGAGCTGACGGATAGCTGGTGATCCCCATCTTGGAGGCACTCTGATGGTGCACTCCCGCGATGGTCTACCCAGGTGCCTCAGATGGCTCTGATGGGCGACTGCGGCGACCTACCGCCATCGTGACGAGCGACCCGACCATCAGCGTGGCGGCAAGACCGAAGGCAAGCGCGGGGCTGACGAGCGTCCAGACCAAGCCAACGACAGCCGAGGCGATGAAGTCACCGGCCGACTGGATTCCGGCCAGAAGCCCGAAGGCCGAGCCACGTAGCGCGCTGGGGGCAAGCGCCGCGACCGCTGCGTTCTCCGCCGTCTCAGCCGCTCCGATCCCGACCCCGGCCAGCACGAACGCCAGCCCCAGGATGACGATGCCCGATCCGGTCGCGAACGCGAGGTAGGCGAGCGCGAAACAGGCCACTCCAACGGCGAAGACGAGCCGCGCACCGTGCGCGTCGGCCAGCCGCCCCGCGGGCAGCGCGGCGAGCGTCCCCGCCACGTTGTAGCCCACGTACAGCGCGATCGCGATCGTTGTGGCGCCGCTCGTCCCCTGGCTCGGCGTGAGGAGCTCAGTCGTGCGCAGGATGAGCAGGGTCGCCGCGACGTTGCCGGCCTCGAACAGCGAGACTGACACGAGGAGCCGCCCGAGAGGGCCACGGAGGAGTGGCCGGACCACGATCCGAACGGGCGTCGTGTGCCGCTCCTTTGGACGCTGGAGGTGGCGCACGGCGTAGACGATCGCGACCGCCGCCAGCAAGCCCGGGATGACCGAAAGGAAGATGGCCTCGCGGATCCCGATGAGCGCGACCAGGCCGAGTGCGACGATCGGCCCTATGACGGCACCCGCGTTGTCCATCGCCCGCTCAAAGCCGTAGGCGCGACCGTAGGCGGTGGGATCCACGGCGTCCGCCAGAAGGGCATTGCGCGATGGACCTCGGATCCCCCGGGCCGTCCAGGCGGCTGTCCGGAAGATCGCTACCTGCCACACGGCCGTGGAGATCCCGATCAGGGCCGACAGGATCGCCGTCAGGGTGTAGCCGCCGACAGCGATCGAACGCCGCCTTCCGCGGTCGTCGGCGAGCGCTCCGCCGAACACCTTTGCGACCCCGCTGAGCGCATCGGCGATGCCCTCGATCAGTCCAAGCGCCGCGGCCGGCGCCCCCAGTACGGTCGTCAGGAACGAGGGCAGCAGAGCCGTCGGAATCTCATGCCCAAGATCCGATAGGAGGCTGGCCACCCCGATCCCGCGGACCCCAGGGGTCAGCCATGGCTGGCCACTCAGCGGCCGTGCGGCATCAGGAAGCGGCTCTGGAGTAGTCACCGACACCACGATATCGATTGCAGGGCAGCGGGCTCGTCGGTCGCAGTGCAAGCCCGTCCCCTCAGCCGGGGTTTGGACCCCTCATCGAGCTGCGTGCGCGGTCGGGCCCTACTATCGAGCAGCTGATGTACGCGGGACGGGCCGCGGATGGCTCCTCGTGCCGAGCTTGGAGCCACGCCAAGCAATTTCGCACTGTTTGAGACCGCGTCTTCGGGGCGCCTGATCGCGAACTACTACTGGCCCATCCAGGTGGCTCCCCCGTCGGATGATCGAAAGAACTCGGTCGCCTGGCTCACGACGCCGACCGACAGCCCGTCGGGCGTAGTCGCGACGGCAAAAGCCGAGCCGCTGTACCCGGTCGTCGACCACGTTCGTCCGCCGTCACTGCTGCGAAAGAGGCCGTCCGGCGCGCCGGCAAACAGGACCGCGCCGTCCGCCGAGGCAGCGAGCGCGGTCATTGGGTACGTCGGCGGGCTGCCGACGGCCGTCCAGGTGCGGCCCCCGTCGCCGCTCGCCACAAGGCCGCTGGCATCGACTCCCAGTAACCGCGTCCCGGTCTGGGTCGGCACGGCCAACGGGAAGGCGACGTTGTCCTCACGGACTCGGCTCCAACGGAGGCCCCCATCGGTGCTCTCCCAAAGGCCGCCAGTTGCCAGATACGCCCACATCTGGGTTGGGTCGGCGGGATCGCGGGTAAATCCATGGATGTCGAGGCTCGGCAGATCTGCACTGATGGGCTGCCAGGTCGCACCGCCGTCGACGCTCGCTGTCAGGACGTCGTGGCCTGCGACCACAACAGAGCGGTCCGATCCGGCAGTCAGCGCCATGGCGTCGACCTTCATGGCGAGAGGCTCCCAGGTGCGACCACCGTCCAGTGACTCGAGGACGCCCTCATGGTGCCCAAACAGAAGGTGATCAGCACTTCCGTCAACAAAGGCCAACGAATGGACGTCCGTCGTTCCGAGTGTCGACCACGCCGGCTGCCCCGATGGCCTTGAGCTGAACCAGATGGCGGCAGCGATGCTCGCGACAACGACTGCCGCCAGCAGGGCGGGGAACGGAGGGCGGCGCCACCGCGGTGCCCGCGTTCCACATCCGGCCTTCGCGACGGATGGACGTTCAGTGAAGGTTCCAGACATCGACTCGCCCCAGTCTAGTTGGCCCGGCGCAGCAGCAGCTTCTGAAAGCAAGATCGAGGGAACCAGACGAAACATCACTGCGTCCGTGCACGGATGAAAGGGATCGCCGCCGCCTTGCTCCTCATGGCGGTGTCCGCATGCACGCCCGCTCTACCGCCCCAGCCGACGTCCACGCAATCGCTGGAACCTTCAGCCAGCCCCCCTCGGGTCATCTTCGGTACTGCCGAACCAACACCAATAGATGGCGCCGAGGCCCTCGTCGCAGACCTAATCGGTGGCGGAGCGACGGCAAAGCTTGGGTCGTTCTTCCTGGCTGAGCCCCTTCGCGGCGAAGGCAGGCTCATCTGTATCGGGACCGAGGCGGTCCAGGTCTACGTCCAGAAGGACCACGAGGCAGCCCTGGCTGTGTCCCAGATGATCGATCGCAACGACCCGTCGAAAGTTGGCACCTCAATCGTAAATTGGACCGGACGTCCCCGCTTCTGGCTCAGAGACCAGATCATCATCCTCTACGTCGGGACTGATGCGGCAATGGACGCTACCCTCCGCGGCCTACTCGGTCAGCCGTTCGCTGAGAGCCGTCAGCCAGGGCCGCCTCCTCTTCCAGCTCCGGACTGCGCCTAGACCCTCACCGTTTCCCCGGGGACGATCGGCGGCTACATCATCGGGAGGTGACGCTGATCGAGGTACCGCCCCGGGTCATCGCGGAACTCGAGCAGGCAACCCTTGCCGCAGAAGGCGTACTCGATGGCGTCGTGGATGAGGGTTAGCCCGGTCTCGCGGGCCTGCGCCGGATCCACGGTCATCCCGCACACCGGATCCTCGGTCGGCGCGATCGTTCGCTGTTCGGTCATGGCGTTGCAACCTCATGCGCTTCGGGGCCATCGGACATGCCGGCGTTGGCCGGGGCGTCATCCTTGGCGGCTCGCTCGGCGTCCAGCGCGGCCTTGACGTCCGGGAACGCATCGGACAGGCAGCACGAGCAGGACTCGTACCAGAGCCGCATCCCCTCGTCGATGACCGGCAGGCCCTTGGTCTGGGGCGCGCTGATAACGTGGGCCTGGTCCGCCTTGGCCGCGTACAGCGCGGGCTCCTCCTGGAAGGCCCGCAGGCACCCGGAGCGGCAGAAGGCGTAGGTTCGGCCGTCGCGCTCGACGGTGAGGCCATCGGCTTCAGCCTGGGCGACAGCCACGGTCATCCCGCAAACAGGGTCGAGCACGTGCTCGGGTTGAGATCCACTCACGCTGTTCTCCTTCGGTCAGGCGGCCACGGGCCGGAGTTGCGCATTGGGCGGGTCACGCCGCAGTTTCAGGCGTCGCAGGAGCTGGGCATTGGCGGCCACGACGATGGTCGAGACGCTCATCGCGATCGCACCGACGGCCATGGGTAGATCGATGCCCCACGGGACAAGGAGGCCAGCGGCCACGGGAATGGCCACGAGGTTGTAGCCGGTGGCCCACACCAGGTTCTGGATCATCTTGGAGTAGGTCGCGCGCGAGAGTTCGATCGCGCCCACGACGTCGCGCGGGTCACTTCGGACCAGGACGATCCCCGCCGACTCGACGGCAACGTCGGTGCCCGCACCGATGGCGATCCCGACGTCGGCGGTGGCCAGGGCCGGCGCATCGTTGACGCCGTCGCCGACCATGGCGACCTTCCGGCCGCCCTGCTGAAAGCGCTTGACCGCGTCGGCCTTGTCCGCCGGCAGCACCTGCGCCGCCACCTCATCAATACCGAGCCGCCGGGCCACCGAATCGGCGACCGCCTGGCTGTCGCCCGTGATCATGGCCACTCGCACCCCGAGCGCGTGCAGGGCGTCGATGGCTTCCTTGGACTCGGGGCGGATTTCGTCCTCGACCGCAATGACGCCGGCGACGCGACCATCGACGATGACGTGCAGCACCGTCCGCCCTTCGCGGTCCCACTCTGCCGCGACCGGCAACGCATCAAGAGAGAGGTCTGCGAGCAGTCGCGGTCCGCCGACGCTGACCCTCCCACCTTCGACGGTCGCCTGCGCGCCGCGGCCGGGGAGCGCATCGAATGCGGTGGCGGCCGGGATGGCCAGGTTGCGCGTCTTCGCGCCGTGAACGATGGCCCGAGCGAGGGGGTGCTCGGAGTCACCCTCGACGGCGGCGGCAAGACGGAGCGCGTCGGGGTTGCTCGTGTCGATGAGGACGGGCTCGCCCTTGGTCAGCGTGCCGGTCTTGTCGAAGATGACGGTGTCAAGGGTTCGGGCCCGCTCGAGCGCCAGGCGGTCCTTGACGAGGAGCCCGTTTCGAGCGCCAAGCGACGTCGAGATCGCGATGACCAGCGGGATCGCCAGGCCGAGCGCGTGCGGGCAGGCGATGACCAGGACCGTTGCGGTCCGCACCAGGGCGCCTTCCGGGTCGCCCTGCAGCCACCAGAACACGAGCGTGATCGTGCCTGCGGCGAGAGCGACGTAGAACAGGATCGCAGCGGCCCTGTCTGCGAGTGCCTGCGCCCGCGAGGCCGAGGCCTGTGCCGCTGCGACCATCCGCATGATCCCCGACATCGCGGTCGAGTCGCCCGTCGCGGTGACCCGGACTCGCAGCGAACCACCAGCCGTGACGGTACCGGCCACCACCGAGTCCCCGGGGTGTTTGCCGACCGCCTTGGACTCGCCCGTGATCATCGACTCGTCGACGTCCGCGCTTCCCTCGACCACCACGCCGTCCACAGGGACGCGGGCGCCGGGCCGCACCAGGACGACGTCGCCGAGGGCGAGCGCGCCGATCGCGACT
>DATLCL010000007.1:0-3483 GCA_035526415.1 Aeromicrobium sp. | reverse complement strand
AGCGGCGTCCTCCGGCTTCTCACCCTCGTCGAGGCCCCCGCCGGGCAGCTCCCACCAGTGGTGGCCGCGGTCGTGCGGATCGCAGGCGTGAATGAGCAGCACGCGGTCGTGAGCGTCGAGCAGCAGCACCCGAGCGCCGATGCGTGGGGTGGTGGCGGTGGTGGACATCCGGCGGGCGTTCCTCGCGGTCGGCTGACTGGGCAGCAGCCGGCGCGGGTGATGCCGGAGTTCAGAACAGAGTTGGCTCCGGCTCGTTGAGCGCGTCGACCGCCATTGCGGGGTCAGACGTTAGCAGCGTGCGCTTTGCGCAAAGCGATACCCGGACGGCGAGTCCCGAGTGATCGGTCAGACGCGAGCCATCCGCAGCAGCCTCTCTGGTCTCATGCACGTATTCGCAGCTCAAGAGTCGTTCGACGACCGCTGACGAAGCGTGGGCGTGGTCATAGCGGTAGCCCAGCTCCGGACGACGTGCCCAGCTGTGTTCGACCCGATCGGGGTGCAGGTTCCTAAACAAGTCCGTCAGGCGATGCCGTTCTGTCAGCGCCTCGTAGAAGGCGTACTCGAACTGCGCGAACTGGCCGCGGTGGGCTGGTTGATGACCTGGCTCGAGCACGTTCAGGTCGCCCAGCAACAAGACCGGCGTGTCGGATGACGTCGTGTCCAATGCGGCATGAAACCGGTCGATCCACGTCTTCTTGCGTTCGGTCTTCTCCAAGGTGGCATCTCGAGACGGCACATAAGCACCGACGACACGCAGTGGGCCGTCGTCGGTGTCGACGACGATCCCGGCGGCCCGCGCAGGCAGGTAGTCGAGGGCAGTCCCGAGGGCGTCCACCTCCGCGGCGAGCTTGCTGACGATCATCACGCCGAGCTCGCCCTTGGAGTGTTCCGGGAACGTGACCGAGTACCCCGCCGACGAGAACGCCTCGGCCAGGAGCTCGCTGCCGGCCGTGGCTTTGGTCTCGGTCAGGACCAGGACTTCCTCGGGTCGAGCCGCAAGCCACCGGAGTTGGCGTTGTGCACGGTCCACGGACGGCGCTCCGACGTTGACGGTCAGCAGACTCAGCGGCATACCGCGATCTTCTCCTCGATCACTCGGTGGATCAGCGACACGATCCTCGCAGCGATCGTGGTCGCTTCGTCGGTGGTGCAGTCCAGCGTCTCGACCAGCCAGCCCTTGCTCTGCAGGTCTACGACCGCGTGGACGTAGAGCCCGGACTCCATGTCGCTGTTGTCCTCGGCCCGCTCGAAGCGGCTGTGCCCGCCGCGCGTGCGCAGCCGGTGGTCGATCACGGCCGGGTCGCCGTTGAGGATGATCGAGAGGTCCGGGCGGTAGACGCCGTGGTTGAGCTGCCACACCATCTCGGCGGACAGGCCGTCAAGTCCCTGAAGCACGAGCGACGAGGCGACATAGCGGTCGCAGACGACCACGTGGCCTTCGCGGAGCGCGGGTTTGATCTCGGAGTCGAGCTGGTGGTGCCGGTCGGCGGCGCACAGGCACGCCAAGGCCATTCCCCGGTAGGTGTCGGTGCCGTGCCGAGCCAGCTCCCCCAATGGCGCGCGAGACGGCTGCGCTGTCACGTACACCGGTATCCCGACCTCGATCAACATGTCGGCCACCAGTTTCGCGGCGGTGGACTTCCCAACACCACCGGGACCGTCCAGGGTGATCAGCGTTCCCGGGAGACGCCGCGGCTCGTCGAAGACGGTGGTCATACCGGCAACAACGGCAGCAGCCGGCGCTCCCCCGCGGTGTGGTCGGAGGTGATCGGGCACTGCTCGGCATCCACGTCGCCGATCCGGCCGCCGGAGGCGACCACGGCTGCCGGGCAGCCCTTGCCGCATCCGGAGCTCATCGCGCACGACGCGCAGGTGTTGTTGGTGCCGACCTGATGGCGGTCATGGAACCGGTAGCTGTCCAGCCGTTGTGCGATGTCCGCGTCGGTGAGGATGTTCCCGACGATGAACTCCGTGTCGGCGTGCTGAGAGGCTGGAGTTCTCGCGGCGAACACCAGGTACGGGCACACGGTGACCTCGCCGGGCGTGAACACGTAGATGATCGTGCCTGCTTCACAGCCCGACAGTGGCTTCCCAGCGGTGTTAGGGAAGCGGATGTGCGCGATGTCGAGTTCCGGACCGTCGAAAGGTTCGGTCAAGGCCTGGATTTGCTGCATGTGCAAGTTGGTCTTCGCGAGCCTGCCCTGCGACTTGACGCCACGTCCCATGCTCCCCAGCGGGTTGAGCAGCACGTAACGCGCGCCGTGAGTACGGGCGAACTCGCACAGCTCAACGTATTCCTCGTTCTGCGCCAACGAGTTCGGCGTGCACAGCAAGCCCTGCAGAATTCCTGCGGCGCCAAGCTTCTGCACGGTCTGAACGGTGACGTCGAAGCTGGAGCGGTCACCGCGGAACTTGCCGTGGGAGTCTGCGGCGAAGCCGTCGAGCGAGACGTTGCAGTGCACTCCGAGACGCGCGAGCTCGGTGATCTGCTCATCGCTCAGGACGGTCGCGTTCGTGCACACTCCGACGTCCATGCCTGCCGCGCGAAACTCCCGCACGATCGCCATGAAATCGGGGTGGATGGTGGGCTCTCCACCGGTCAGCGTGACCCGCCTGACCCGCGCCTCACTCAGTTGCGGGATCACCTTGTCGACGATGTCGACCAGGCGCATCTGCTTGCCGACACGGGTCGCCGACACGAAGCAGTGCGCGCAGCGCAGGTTGCAGTCCTCGTTGATCTGGACGAGAGCCTTTCGGTACGGAGTGTCCACTGTGGTCCGGAAGTAGCAGGTCGTGGCGAACGCCTCTCCGGCAATGCTCCGAGCGCCAGTCATCGTCAATCTCCCCCATCCACAGCCGCGGTTCCCCGTTGCCGTCGGTGATCGAGTGCCAGATCAGGCCTCCGGATAGATGTTCGGACGAACAGTAGCGCGCCTTTAGATGTCCAAGTGGACATCTTTGGGACATTACGAGTACAACTGCGATCAGCGACAACTCAACTGTCTGCACGGACAACAAGCGCTTGAGATGCGGTCCTGCAGCCGCCAGGAATCAGGAGACGACAGTGCCCGACATCGCGGACGAGGTCGACGCGCAGGAGCTGCTCGCGACCTTGCTGGGTTGCCCGCCGGAAATGCTCGACGTCAGCCTGGACCAGCTCCGCACCCTCGCCGTCGTGCACACCACCGGCACGGCGCAACGTGCGGCTCGTGTCCTGGGCCGCGAGCAGTCCAGCGTGCAGAAGCAGCTCGACAACCTCAACCGGACCGCGACCCGTCTTGTGGGTGAAGCACTGGTCCTGAAACAGGGCCGCGGCAAGGACTTCCTATTCACTCCGTCGGGCGAGGAGGTGGTCGAGCTGGCGATCCAGACCCTGGCGTCGTGGACCGACAGCCTGCACCGTAGCCGCAGGCGACTCGGCTCCACCGTCACCTTCGGCACCACCGAGTTCACCGTCGAGTTCCTCGGCGCCGTGTGGCCGAC
>DATLCL010000247.1:0-6277 GCA_035526415.1 Aeromicrobium sp. | reverse complement strand
CAGCTGGACGGCGAAGCCGGGTTCGCCGAGCTCTTCTTCGATGACGTGTTCGTGCCCGACTCCGACGTTCTCGGGGAACCCGGCGACGGTTGGCGGGTGGCGATGAGCACGGCTGGCAACGAACGCGGACTGTCGCTGCGCTCCCCCGGCCGGTTCTGCGCCGCCGCTGATCGACTCGTCGATCTGTGGAACGAGACCGAGTGTGTTCCCGACGGCGCCGCGACCGCTGTCGTCGACGCCTGGATCCGCGCCCAGGCATACCGGCTCTACACCTGGGGAACCGTGACCCGGCTTTCCGACGGTGGCGAGATGGGCGCCGCCGGCTCGGTCAACAAGGTTTTCTGGTCCGAACTCGACATCGCCCTGCACGAAACAGCGCTCGACCTGCTCGGCACCGAAGCCGAAGTCGAGTCGCTGTGGACCGACGGCCACCTGTTCTCGCTCTCCGGGCCGATCTACGCCGGCACCAACGAGATCCAGCGCAACATCATCGCCGAGCGCATTCTCGGGCTACCGCGGGAGGTCCGCGGATGAAGTTCGAACTGACCAGCGAACAGCGCGACTTCGCCACGATGCTTGACGGGCTGCTGACCAGCGCGGATGCGCCAGCCGCCGCTCGCGCGTGGGCGTCCGGAGACCACGGTCCGGGCCTAGCTCTATGGCGGAAGCTCGCCGACGCCGGCGTGTCCGGATTGCTCGCCGACGACTACCGGGTCGAGCACGTCATCGCGATGGAGGCGCTCGGTCGCCACGCGGTGCCTGGTCCGTGGATCGAATCGGCCGCCTACCTCGCTGCGTGCCCGGACATGGCCGGGACGATTGCCAAGGGCGCAGTGGCCACCATCGCCGTGCCGCCGCACACGCCCTATGCGCTCGACGCCGACGTCGCTGAGTTCGTCGTGGACGCGTCCCTCGCGCCCGCCGAGGTCGGCGAGCGGGTCACCTCGATCGATCCGGTCCGTCGCCTCTTCCGCCTGGCGGCGGTTGAGGTGGCCCCGCCACGGGCCCTCGAAACCACGCCAGCCTTCGACACGGCCGCACTCGCCGCGTCCGCTCAACTACTTGGCGCCGGTGAACGGATGCTGGCCGACTCGGTCGCCTACGCGAAGCAACGCACCCAGTTCGGCCGTCCCATCGGCTCATACCAAGCCATCAAGCACGCACTCGCCGACGTTCGCATCGCGCTCGACTTCGTCCGGCCGCTCGTCTATGCCGCGGCACTTCACCCCATCGAGACGACCGACGAGCGCCAGCGCGATGTGTCGGCGGCGAAGGTCGCGGCTGGTGACGCTGCGTATCTGGCATCGCGAACGGCGCTGCAGGTCCACGGCGCCATCGGCTACACGCGGGAGCACGACCTTTCGCTGTGGCTACTGCGGGTCCGCGGCCTGCTGTCCACCTGGGGCACGGCCGCCTGGCACCGCGCCCGACTTCTCGATCTGCTGACGAAGGACCGCTGATGCGCACATCCGAACAGAACGACCTCGCCGCAGCGGTGCGCTCCCTGCTCACCAAACAGGCTGACAGTGCAGCCGTTCGCGCAGCGATGGCATCGGAGACGGGCTATGACCCAGCCCTCTGGTCGACGTTGTGCGCACAGATCGGAGTCACCGGTCTCAGCGTCGCCGACACCGCGCCGGTACTTGAGGAACTCGGATACTCGCTGGCGCCGACGCCACTGCTGAATTCGCTCGTCGCGAATGAGGCCTTGGCCGGCACCGGAGAGTCTGACCTGATCGAACGCATCGAGGCCGGCGAGGTCGCCGCCCTCGTTACTGAGTCTCCCGTCCTCTACGGCGCGCAAGCGGCAATCCTGCTGGCCTTGACCGACGAGGGACTCGTCCAGGTCGACTCGGCCGATGTGCGCGACCAGCCCGGGCTCGATCCCACCCTCCGGTTCGCCACGGTTGATCTGACGAACGCATCGACGCGGAAGATCAGCGCCGACGGCGAGGCAGCCGCGGCGCGGGCTCGCGAGGCGCTGCTCATCGGCATTTCAGCCTTGGCAGTGGGAACTGCTCAGCGCGGCCTCGACATGACCGTCGCCTACTCGAAGGAGCGGGTCCAGTTCGGACGGCTGATCGGCTCCTTCCAGGCGCTCAAGCACCGCATGTCCGACATGCTCGTGCTGGTCGAGATGGCCCGATCTGCGTCCTGGGCCGCGGCTGGCGGCGAACTCGATCCGGCCACTGCCGCTTCGTACTGCCTCGACGCCCTCCAGAAGGTGGCCGCCGAGACCATCCAGCTGCACGGCGGCATCGCCATCACCTGGGAGCACGACGCACACCTGGTCTTCAAGCGCGCGCACGCGCTGACCCAGCTGGCCGGCCAACCGCACCAGCTCCGCGCCGACGTGCTGTAGGCGGAAGCTAGCCGCCCTGTGATGGCTTGAAGCCATCGCGCAGGACGAACTTCTGGATCTTCCCCGAGGCGGTCATCGGGAACGCATCGACGAACGTCCAGTGGCGAGGTGTCTTGTGTGGCGCGAGATGCTCGCGGCAATAGGCGAACAGAGCATCGCCCGTCACGGTCTCACCCGCGGCGACGCGTACGAAGGCGGCCACTGCCTCCCCCCACCGCTCATCGGGAACACCGACGACAGCGACCTCCGCAACACTCGGATGTTCGAACAACAGGTCCTCGATCTCACGCGGATAGATGTTCTCGCCGCCGCGGATGATCATGTCCTTGAGCCGGCCTTCGATGCGCAGGAAGCCGCGCTGGTCCATCGAAGCGAGATCACCGGTGTGATACCAGCCGTCCGCATCGATGGCCTCCGCGGTCTGCTCCGGCATGTCGTAGTAGCCGAGCATGACGTTGTACCCGCGGGCACACAGCTCTCCGGTGGCACCGCACGGCAACGTCTCGCCGGTGTCCGGATCGATGATCTTGACGTCCGTCTGCGGAGCCGGGCGCCCCAGGGTCTCGGTCTTGTCAGCGAATTCGTCGTCGAGACGGACCTGTGTGATGAGCGGCGAACATTCCGTCGACCCGTAGATGATGGAGAACTGCACGGCCAGTTCGCGCTCGATGCGCTTGACGAGATCGGCCGGCACCGTCGCTCCCCCTGACAGAACGACACGGAGACTCGAGGTGTCTCGCTTTGCCAGGTCGGGACACTCGAGCACAGCGAGCAGTGCCGTGGGGACGCCGAGAGCAATCTCGGCCCGCTCCACCTCGATCAGTTCGAGCATCAGTCCGGGCTCGAAAGCGTAGACCGGGACCAGACACGCTCCGGCCTGCACCGCCCCAAGAACTCCGAGCGCGCACCCGGCGGTATGGAACATCGGGAACGGATTGACGACGGTGTCGCCCGCGTGGATGTCGGTCATCATTGCGAAGTACCGCGAGTTGTTCGTGAGGCCCCGATGGGTGAGCAATGCGCCCTTCGGAAAGCCGGTCGTTCCGGACGTGTATTGGATCTGAACGGGGTCGCTAGGCTTCACGTCCGGGAGCCGCGGCGACGCCGGAGCCGTCGCGATGAAGGCGTCCCATTCGGTGAACAGGATCGACTCCCGCAGTGCTGGCAATCCGGGCTGAACCTGTGCCAGAGACGCCGCCATCGGATTGCCCCGGAATTCGGGGACGAGGAAGATCCCCGACGAACTCGACTGGCGCAAGACGTACTCGAGCTCCTTCGGCTGGTACGCCGGGTTCACGGTGACGACCACGACCCCGGCCAGGGCCGCGCCGAATTCGAGGAGCACCCACTCAGGGATGTTGGGCGCCCAGACCGCGACCCGCTCCCCCGGCTCGAACCGCTCGAGCAGAGTGCCGGCCACGCGCTCGGCATCCGCCAGCAGCTCGTCGAACGTCCATCGTCGCCGGTCCTCGGGGAGGTCCGGCGTCCCCTCAACCAGCGCGTCCGAACCGCCATAACGGGCCGCCGCTTCCCGGAGGACGCCACCCACGGTCGTCTCAAGGACAGGTACCGACTGATCGGCCGGCCAGTACGACTCCGTCAATGCCGCCATGGCTGAGGGTACGTCCGCGATCGGCAGCCCGTCGAGCCTCCAGCCATGCAAGGGTGGCCGCATGTCCCATGCAGTCAACGCACTCGCCACCCTCGGTCGACCGGATTCGAAGTTCCAGACACTCATCTCGGCCCGCACCGCTGCGCTACTCGGCGTCGCCGGAGCGATCCTCACCGTCGTCGTCGCGAAGCAACCGGGCATCGGACTGGTTCTCGGGTGCGGGTCGGTCGCCGTCTTGTACAGCGTCTACCCGGTGTTCTCGCTTGGCTGGGGAACGGCGGGCGAGCGGCTGATCGAGTGGGCGTTCCTGCTGGTCGGCATCGCCAGCATCGTGCTGGCCGTCACGGTCGACGCTCGGTGGCTGGCGCTCGGCTGGGCCGCGCACGGCATCTGGGACGCGCTGCATCACCGCGATCATCACGTCGTCGGGCTGCGCGGCATCCCACTCTGGTACATCCAGACGTGCCTGGTGTGGGACATTCCCGCCGCGATCGGGCTGCTGGTCTTCCTCTGAGGTCTGGCTAGGCCGCGTAGGTCACGCCGCCGCGGCCACGTAGACGAAGTCGATTCCCATTCCGCGCAGCGTGCCGGATGTCAATTGTTCGGGCATTCCGACGCTGTGGAGCGGGGAATTCCGAGATCGGCCCGGCGGTGATTTAGCTGTCGGTCCGGTGTCGAGCAGGCCGAAGCCCTTTTGGATGTGATTGCGGCGGCAGTACGGGCCGAGATTCCATCCAGCCGTCGGCCCGCCGTCGTCGTGTGGGATGCGGTGATCGATGTCGCACTGCGATGCGGGCTTGCAGCAGCCGGGGGCTTGGCAGACGCCGTCGCGGAACTCGAGCGCCTTGGCCAAAACGGCCGGCACGAATCGCCCCTTGTACTCGTGGGCGAGCACGTCGTCGGTGACCGGATCGAGGATCATGCGGTGCCAGAAGAGGTTGTTGCCGTCGTACTTCGCTAGCTCAAGGATCCACTCAGCCGGCACCACCCAACTGCCGTCGGCGGCCGTGGCCGGCAACTGGTCGACGCCAGCGAGCGCCGAACCAGGCAGCGTCACCGCGATGTCGGCGTTGAGTGCCGGCTGGCCTGCCTCGTTGGTGGTCATCCACGCAGCGAACAGGTCAGCGCGACGCTGCCGCATCGTGCGTTCGTCGTCCGACCCGAAGGCTTTGGCTTCCTTCGTCAATCTCTTGTCGACGGCGGCCAAGACGTGCGACTGGTGGTAGATCGTCATCCAGCCCATGCCATCGTCGCCATGGAAGACGTCGATGGCGCGGTTGGCGCGCTCCTCGTTTGCCCGCTCGGCGAACAGGTCGGACTCAACGCGAGCGACGAACAGTTTCAACCAGCGTCGCACCTCGGCGAGAGTGTGCCGTTCGGCATAGGCGACGATCTGCCGATCGAGCCTCTCAATGGATGCCGAACGCCGCAACTTGTCGATCGCACCCGAGACTTCCCGGGCCTTTGCGCCGTCGATCCGGCCTTCGGCGAATGCCGTCCACACTGTCGGCGTCGCATCACGAAGGCGGCGGGCCTGCGCCACCCGATGATGCACTTGCCCCTCAGACCAATGAATCGCCTGCGCGATATCAACGGAGATAAACGAAAGCTCCGCCTGACGCAAGGGCCCAGTGGAACCGCCATCCCGCACCGCTGCCTCGTCCGCCTCAGCCAGCTCCAACATCGCCGACCACTCCGCCCACTCTGCCCGAGCACGCGCCCGGACCGCATCAGCCAATGCGGCATGGGTTGGGTTATTGGTGGTCGTCGGCTTCATTGCATCCAACCTAGAAGCCACCACTGACAATCACTCTGCGCCGCGTACGACACGGACGCAGCCAAATCTTGGCCCGCAACATCCGGCGTATCTTGCCGAAGTTAGCCCGAGGGTGGCGGATCGTTCGTGTCATCATCCCGGCGTGTTCTCGATTACGGTGCGAGCGGATCGGCGCGGTGTCAGGAATACCATCCGTTGGCTCGGTACTGGTCAAGCAGCACACCCGTTCGCTGCGGGCAGTACGTCGACAGGTGCGCCTGTCGGACCTCGTCCCACGTGACCTGGGACTTCGGCGGCACCTGCCCGGTCGGGTCGGCGACTTCGTCCGGCAGGTCCTTGGAGTGCAAGTAACTCGGCCCCGATTTCGCCAGCCGTTCCGGCCTGCGGGCGCGGTAGACATCGCGGCTGTAGTCGCCCCATCGCGCCGACTCGCCGATGATGGCCGAGCTGATCTGGTCGGACAATCGGGTGTATCGCTTGGCGCACGCTTGGGGGCTCAGCGCGCCACCATCACGCGTGTGGAGTT
>DATLCL010000244.1:0-2880 GCA_035526415.1 Aeromicrobium sp. | reverse complement strand
AGACTTCCTCATTGACGCGGAGGATGAGTCTTTTCTTTAGTCGATGACGAACCGCCCGACGGCTCCTGCCAGAGGAGATCCGGACAGACCCGGCGCGGCTTTAGGAGAACGCCGTTAGACAGAACGCTCCGCTGCGCCAGTGTTCGGGAATGTCCCCTGAGCGAGGACGCACTGCGATGCGGAGGGCGGTTCGTCTAGAGATCGAGCGGCGACTCGTGGGTGGGCTGGTAGAGAAGCATCTCCAGCCCGCCAGGGAGCAGCATTGTCGTAACGATTCCGAAGCCCTCCTTCGTCGGGTCGCCGCGAAACTCCACGCTCTTGTCACGCAGCTCACTCATCGTGGAATCGAGGTCGTCGCACATCAGGCAGATCTCGTGCGACGTCGAGCCCTCGGTCGGGTGTACGCCGAGCTCGGCCGGCGGTAGCTTGAAGATCAGCCAGCCTGGGCTCGACGCGACGTCCTCGACGTATTCCCAGCCAAGCACGTCGCGCAAAACCACCCGCACCTCTTCTGCCTGCGGCGTGTAGAGGAGCATGTGCGCGCCGACGATCGCCACTAGAGCGGGATCCTACGCACCTAGCGCGCGCCACGATTCGACGATCAACGCATGAACGACTTTCAGCGCCGCAGTAGACAGCTCTCGCAGGAACGGCGTCAGGTCATCGACCTCGATCGTGATACCGGGATTAATCAGAGCCGTGTCGTCCCTGCCCATGAGGCCGAGCTGAGCGGTTTCGTTGCTCGCCGACCCGAGCCCGATGATCCAACCGAGATTCATTCCAACGCCGAGGCCAAGGACCTGGGGTGTCGAGGTCACGGCTCTCGTCCAGCCGGTCCCAACTAATGATGGGGACGATTCGTCTGAATCTCAGGCGGCTCCTCGGCTCGCGTTCACTTCCTCCGAATCATCCTCAACGAGTGCTTTCACTGACGAGGAGCCACCCCTGCCTGGGCCAGGCTTCAGGAATGTCGCTTGAAGGCCAAGGCGTAGAATCGGCCAATGGAGCGCCGTGTCATCGCCTTCGGCGGGATGCTCGCCATCTGGATTGCGGTGATCGCGGCTGGATGCGGCGGTACACGAACTGTCACGAAGACTGTGACTGTTTCGGGCGCAACGACGACTGGGCTCGGAGCGCCCCGAGAGATGGTGTTCTACGGCCACATCAAGTCGCTACTCCGCAAAGGAAGCCGCTTCGAACTCGGGTTCGATCCCGCTTGGCTTCTGTTGGGGGTGACGGCGGAGCGCGCGGCCGTCCAAGACAAGGTGCTTCAGCCGGGTCAAGCGGTTCCGAACGACAGCTACACAGTCGAGGCGGGTCACCGGCTGCTTACCTTCGTGGTTTTTCCGGACGCGCGTGTCACCGTCCTAAGCAAAGGGCTCCGTCCGACGACGATCCCGGTTTCGGAGTTAGCGCAGATCATCAGGGGTAAGAACCCGCGCCACCGCTCGCTTTTCGACCCCTCGAATAGCTCAGGTTTCTGGATTCGCGTCGGCAACAAGTACCCAAACCCGGCCGTCTCGCTCGACCAGCAATACCACCCGTAGGCTGAATTCCAACCCGCTGGTGTCTCGCGTCGCCGACCGAGATAGGAGGGCGTGGCCTGGGCCAGTGTTCGGAAATGTCACCCGAAGGGGGCGAAGGGCTACGTGACCGCGACCGTGCGTTGCGGGCGAGAGGCGCTCGTCGCGTGTTTCCCGAAGGCGCAGAGGGAGCTAGACCTCGAGCGCAGCGGCTCCGCCTCCTGCAACGGCGCGAGCGAGTGCCGCGTCGGCCTCCGCGAGGGGGAAAGACGCGCCGAGCTCGAAGTCGAGCCGTCCGGCGGCCAAATCTTGACCGGCGCCCGCGAGCTGCTCCCCGTCGGCGCGCACATACAGCGAGACGACTTCGATTCCTCGCTCGCTCTCGGGCGGGTCGGAAGTGATCGTGACCAGACGACCGCCGTCTCGAACCGCCGCGAGCGCGACCGCGGCACCGTCGGGCGCCGCGTTGGCAGCGGCATCGACACCATGGCCGGCCGTCGCCGCCACGACCTGAGCCGTCCAGTCCGGGTCGTGGTAGTCGATCACCGTCGCGGCTCCGGAACCGATTACCCGCTCGCGACTCCTCGGTCCCGCCGTCGCGATCACCTCAACGCCGCGGAGAGCTGCCATCGAGACGATCAACGCTCCGGTGGCTCCGCCCGCTCCGTTCACGAGCAGCCGCTCGCCGCGGTTCACGCGCAGGCCTTCGTCCAGCACCTGAACCGCGGTCAGTGCCGGGACCGGGAACGAAGCGGCATGCGTCCACGAAAGCTCCGCCGGTTTGGGGGCGAGCAAGGCGGCCTCGGCAACGAGCCACGGCGCCCAGCATCCTTGCTCCGCGAGTGGGAGCGGATGGGTGAACACCGGATCCCCGACCGACCACCCCTCGAACCCGGCACCCAAGGCCGCAACCACCCCTGCCGCCGCGACGCCGAGCGCCATCGGCGGCCCGCGTCCCAGATCCCAACGTCCAGTCCGGGCGAACTCATCCCAATTGCCGACACCGGCGGCCTTGACCTCGATCAGAACTTCGCCGGTGCGCGGCGCGCGAGGGTCAGGCACCTCCAGCACCGTCACACCGTCACCGAATTCTTCGATCCCTGCGACGCGCACGATCGGTCGCCGACAACCTAGCAACCCAGGAATCGGCGCGTCCTCGCGCGGGCCGAACGGTCGTGCTCACCCACTTAGCCACCGGCAATAGCGGTGTACAGGGGTGCGCCAGTGTGCGGGAATGTCCCCTGGCGCTGTCGTGACGGCCAGGCTGAGCGCTTACCGACGGGCCACGAAGATGTACTCACGGCTGTCGTCGTCGAGCGGTTCCCCGGCGAATCCGCCATAGAGAGCTTCGAGGCGC
>DATLCL010000199.1:0-4288 GCA_035526415.1 Aeromicrobium sp. | reverse complement strand
TGGCGTCCGCTGAGGTCGGTCATGCGTCCATCATCCACGCCGGCCCAAAGGCTTGTGCGTCAGCCCATCGTCGATCATCTGCTGGAAGTGATCGGCGATGGTGTCCTCCGGCGCGCGGTAGACCAGGCCCAGCTCGGCGATGCTGCGGGAGTTGTCGAACTCCAACGGGTACCCGGCGTTCTTGTCCACGAACTCGCGCGTGAATCCGGCAACGGGAGCAACTAAGCGGAACATCGGCTTCGGGATCGTGGTGTAGGGGAACGGGTAAGTGAGTCCGAACTGCTTGCGCAGGATCCGACCGATCTCAAGCATGGTGATGGTTCGCGCATTCGTGATGTAGCGCCCATGAGCAGCTGGCGTGAATCCGGCCAGGATGTGGGCGCGCGCGACATCGCGCACATCGACCAGGCCGAGCGCGATGTCCGGCGCACCGGTGGCCAACGAGTAGTCGATGAACGACTTCATCGTCGTCATGGAGCCGGACTTACTCGCCGTGGTCAGGGCCGGGCCCAGAACCAGACCGGGATGGATCGTGACCATGTCCCATCGGTCTTGCGCTTTGGCGATCTCCCACGCGGCTTTCTCCGCCACCGTCTTCGAGTAGGGGTAGGGCTGGTGGTCGGGTCGGCTGGTGGTGTTCCAGTCGGCTTCGGTGAAGGGACCGCGGCCCTTCATGTCGATGTTGTCGCCGTGAATGGCCACAACACTGCTCGTGAGGACGACCCGCTTGACCGACGGCGTCGCGTTGACACTGCCGAGCACGTTGCGCGTCCCCTCCAGGGCCGGCCGAACCAACTGAGCTTCCGGATCCTTCACCCGGCCCAGCAGGAACGGCGATGCAGTGTGGATGACGAGTTCGCACCCCTGCATCGCCGCGGCGTAGCTTCCCTCGTCGAGCAGGTCCGCTTGGTGAAGCGTGAGACGGCCGGGGTGGGCTTCGGCCAGCTCGTGCAGGTGCTCCAGTCCGCTCGTCTTGTCCGGATTCCGTACCGTCCCGCGCACGGTGTATCCGTCCTCCAAGAGGTACCGGATGATCCAACTGGCCACATAGCCACTGGCGCCGGTGACGAGGACCGGCTTTTCGGCATCGATCTGTACCTTCACCCGGCCCAGCATTGCATGCAGAGTCCGCAGGCGGAGACCTTCTGGACGGACCTACTAGATTGGGCGCGTGACCAATTCCGCGCCGCTGAAGACGCCTAACGGCCGACTGCCGCGGACCGCTCGCCGAGCCCAGCTGCTCCACGTCGCGCTGGACGTGTTCGCCGAGTCCGGCTATCACGCGGCGTCCATGGACGAGATCGCCGATCGGGCCGGGGTCTCCAAGCCGGTGCTCTACCAACACTTCCCGGGAAAGCTGGATCTCTACCTCGCGCTGCTGGAGGCGTCAGTTGACACCGTCATCAACGGCGTCAAGTCGGCGCTGGACTCGACGCAGGACAACCGTCGCCGCGTCCAAGCCACGATGGAGCTCTGGTACGACTACGTCGCCGACCGACGCGCCGCGTTCCGCCTCGTCTTCGAGGCCGACCTAACCAGCGACCCACGTGTGCGAGAACTCGTCGAGCGCGTGACCGAGGAGTCGGCCCGCGCCGTCGCGGAAGTCATTCGCGAGGACACCAACCTCTCGCCGGCAGCCTCGCACCTCCTCGCCGCCGGACTTGTCGGCATCGGCCATGTGAGCGCGCGCAGCTGGATGTCGTCGGACTCAGAGCTGAGCCGCGACGAGGCCATCCAACTGGCCGCGGGCCTCGCTTGGCGAGGCATCGGCGGCTTCCCGATTCATGCAGAAGGAGAGGAATGACCATGGAGGTCAAGATCGGTGTCCAGCACGTCGGGCGCGAACTGTCGGTTGAGACCGAGGAGTCGCCCGACGCCGTGCTCGAGGGCCTGAGCAAGGCCCTTGCCGACGACGCGGTGTACAGCCTGACCGACGCGAAAGGTCACACCGTCGCCGTGCCGGCCCAGAAGATCGCCTACCTCTACTTCACCTCCGAGGTCGGCCGCAAAGTCGGCTTCGGCTTGGGAGGTTAGCGGCCTGCGGAAAGGGCGGTCTAGGCTTTTGCCCCATGACTGCAGACCTGACCGCCGCGACGTCCGTCGTCGAACTCGCTGAGGGCGTTGTCCAGGCCGGCGCGAAGACGCTGGGATCGCTGCCCGGCGGAGCCGACGCCAACCAGGTGCTCGCGTACGACCTCGCGCACGCCGCCGCGGCCGTCGGGACGGCCCACTCGCTGCTGGAGTACGGCGCCAAGGGCGAACTCGAGGCCCGGATCACGAATGCGTTCGTCGCCGACGCCGTGGCTGAGCTCGCCAGCAAGCTGTTCGGCCGCGAGGGACTGTGGGGCGTCGACGCCGGCGCCCTCGATGGGGCCAAGGAGTTCCTGCAGACCTACCGCTCCCCCGAGTTCCTGGCCGAACTGGCCGACGCCGGCCCGGGACCGCGGCACCTCGACGAGGACTTTGTCCCCGTGCAGGACGCCTTCCGCGACTTCACCGAGGAGCAGATCGCTCCGCGCGCGGAGAAGATCCACCGGGACAACGCCGACATCCCCGAGGACCTTATCGCCGGACTCGCCGAGATCGGCGCCTTCGGACTGTCCATCCCGGAGGAGTACGGCGGATTCGGTGCCGGCGGTGAGTCCGAGTACATCGGCATGGTCGTTGCGACCGAGGAGTTCTCCCGCGGCTCGCTCGGCGCCGGTGGCTCGCTCATCACGCGACCCGAGATCATGGCTCGTGCGCTGCTCAAGGGCGGTACCGAGGAGCAGAAGAACGACTGGTTGCCCAAGCTCGCCACCACCGAGGTCATGAACGCCATCGCGGTCACCGAACCTGACTTCGGCTCCGACGTCGCCAACATCAAGGTCACGGCCACCCGCGACGGTGACGACTGGGTCATCAACGGAGTCAAGACGTGGTGCACCATGGCCGCCCGCGCCGATGTCCTCCTCGTGCTTGCGCGCACCGATCCGGATCGCTCCAAGACGCACCGTGGGCTGTCGCTGTTCATCGTTCCCAAGGAGCGCGGCGACGGTCACGGCTTCGACTTCGAACAGGATGGCGGTGCAAAGCTGTCCGGTCGCGCCATCGACACCATCGGCTACCGCGGCATGCACAGCTACGAGGTCAGCTTCGAGAACTGGCGGGTCAGCGCCGACGCGCTCGTCGGCGGCGAGGACGGCCTGGGCAACGGCTTCTACTACCAGATGGCAGGCTTCGAAAACGGTCGCCTGCAGACCGCGGCCCGCGCCGTAGGGGTCATGCAGGCGGCGTACGAGGAGGCCGTCAAGTACGCCAATCAGCGCCACGTTTTCGGCAAGCCGATCGCCGACTACCAGTTGACCAAGGCCAAGTTGGCGCGCATGGCAGTGATCATCCAGGCTGCCCGGCAGTTCTCGTACACCGTCGCCAAGATGATGGCCAACGGCGAGGGCACGCTCGAGGCAGCCATGGTCAAGGCTTACGTCTGCAAGGCGGCCGAGTGGGTCACCCGCGAGGCACTGCAGATCCACGGTGGCTTCGGGTACGCCGAGGAGTACCCGGTCAGCCGCTACTTCGTCGACGCGCGCGTGCTTTCGATCTTCGAAGGCGCCGACGAGACACTCTGCCTGAAGGTCATCGCCCGCCGCCTGACCAGCTGAACGTCGGCCTACGCTTCCAGGCCGAGAGCGGCCATGCGCTCGGTGTGAGCCTCCGTGATGCGGGTGAACATGCGCCCGATCGCCGTCAGGTCCATGCCGGGCGCGTCGCCGCCACCGACGAGGACTGCGCTCAAGGAGTCGCGCTCGGCCACCAGCGTCTGCGCCTGGCTGAGCGCTTCACCCATCAGCCGGCGTCCCCACAGCGCCAGGCGTCCGGCGATGCGCGGTTCGGCGTCGATGGCCTTGCGGACCTGGTCGATCACGAACTCGGAGTGACTGGTGCCGCTCATCGTCTCGATGATGAGCTGGCGGGTGTCCGGGTCGAGGTACGCGGCGATCTCGCGGTAGAAATCGGCGGCCAGCCCGTCACCGACGTACATCTTGACCAGGCCCTCGAGGTAGTCCGACGGCGCAGTACGGCGGTGAAAGTTCTCGAACGTCTTCGCGAACGGCTCCATGGCTCCGTAGGGATCGACGCCGAGGCTTTGCAGGCGGTCCCGCAGCCCGATGAAGTGGTCGAACTCGGCAGCGGCCATCATCGCGATCTCGACCCTGGTGGCCAGGTCTGGCGCCATCCGGGCGTCGCCGACGATGCGCTCGCACGCGCTGATCTCGCCGTACGCCAGCGCGCCCAGCAGTTCGAC
>DATLCL010000222.1:0-5275 GCA_035526415.1 Aeromicrobium sp. | reverse complement strand
GAATTCCGGGCAAAACGCGGTGTGATCCTCGGTTCGGGCGGCTTCGAGTACAGCCAGGAACTGCGCGAGAAGTTCCTCCCACAGCCGACCTCGCACGAGTGGACAACCGGCGCTCCGTCCAACACCGGCGGCGGCTTGCTGGCCGGCACCGCTGCCGGCGCGGCGACCGACCTCCTGGATGACGCGTGGTGGGGTCCGACGATCCCCCTGCCGGGACGCGCGTGGTTCTGTCTCGCCGAGCGCAATCTTCCCGGATCGATCATCGTCAACGCCGCCGGTAAGCGCTACATGAACGAGGCACTCCCCTACGTCGAGGCGACGCATGAGATCTACAAGGGCGAGGCGACCGGGGTCGGCCACGTGCCCTCGCAGATGATCTTCGACACGACCTACCGCAATCGCTACCTGTTCGCCGGGATTCCGGGCCGCCAGCCATTCCCCGGCAGCTGGTACAAGGCCGGTGTGGTCAAGCGTGCGGACACGCTCGAGCAGCTGGCCGAGAAGCTCGGCGTGCCGGCCGGGGCCCTGACGGCCACCGTGGAGCGGTTCAACGGCTTTGCGAAGACTGGCGTCGATGAAGACTTCCACCGCGGTGAGAGCGCCTACGACAAGTACTACTCCGACCCGACCGTCAAGCCGAACTGCTCGCTGGCACCCATCGCGAAGGGCCCGTTCTACGCGGTGACCATCGTCCCCGGCGACCTGGGCACCAAGGGCGGGCTGGTCACCGACGAACACGCACGTGTGCTGCGCGAGGACGGCTCAGTCATCCCCGGGCTGTACGCCGCGGGCAACGTGTCGGCCTCGATCATGGGCAACACTTACCCCGGACCCGGCGGCACCATCGGCCCGGCCATCGTCTTTGGATATCTGGCTGCGGAAGCCATCGCGTCCACGGCCGCTGAATGGCCGACCACTCGCCTCGACCCCTAGGAAACGCAGATGCCCATTGATCCAGCCAAGGCGATCGGAGCCGAACTACCCGAGGTTTCGTTCGCCTGGACGTCATCCGATGTCCTGCTCTATCACTTGGCGATCGGTGCCGGCACCGTGCCCGGCTCCCAAACGGACCCCGGCGCCCTGAGGTACACGCTCGACAACGACGCGCTGCAGGTCTTGCCGTCGTTCGGCGTCGTGGCACCGACATTCCACGAGACGGACCCGCCCGGCCTTGACCTGCCCGGCTGCGACATCAACCTCGCGCAGGTGCTGCATGGCTCCCAGGCCATCAAGATGCACCGCCCCATCCCGACGTCCGGCGGCGCGACGCTCCGCACGCGCATCACCGACGTGTGGGACAAGGGCAAGGCGGCCGTCATCGTCCAGCAGGGCGACGCAGTCGACGCGTCGGGTGATGCGATCTGGACGGTGACCTCGACGATCTTCGTCCGTGGTGAGGGCGGCTGGGGCGGCGACCGCGGGCCCTCGACATCCGTAGACATCCCGAACCGCGCTCCGACGACGACCACTGCGTACCAGGTGACGCCGCAGCAGGCGCTGCTCTACCGACTCTGCGGCGACCGCAATCCGCTGCACGCCGACCCGGAATTCGCAGCGAAGGCCGGCTTCCCGGCGCCGATCCTGCATGGCCTGTGCACCTGGGGCATCACGCTGCGCGAGGCGACCGACGCGCTGCTCGACGGGGATGCGTCTGCTGTGCGCGAGTTCAGTGCTCGCTTTGCAGGAGTTGTGTTTCCAGGCGACCGGCTCGACATCGCGCTCTGGGACGAAGGCGATCACATCGTGATTCAGTCGAGCGTCGGCGACCGTCCCGTCCTGTCCGATGCGGTGTTGGTGAAGGCCGGATGAGCCCCAAGGACGGCACCGCGCTGCCGACGCCGATCAGCGTCGGCGATGTGACGGAATGGTCCGACGAGGTCGACGTTGTCGTGGTCGGGTTCGGCATGGCAGGCGGTTCGGCGGCGCTGGAGGCGGCCCGCTCCGGCGCGCGAGTCCTCCTGCTGGAGCGAGCCGCGGTCTACGGCGGCACCAGCGCCATGGCCGGCGGCCACTTCTACCTCGGCGGCGGAACCGCCGTGCAGAAAGCCACCGGTATTGAGGATTCAGCCGAGGAGATGGCCAAGTACCTGGGCGCAGTCAGCCAGGAGCCTGAACTCGACAAGATCGAGGCCTACGCACACGACTCGGTCGAGCACTTCGACTGGCTGGAGGCGCTCGGCTTCGAATTCGAGCGCTCGTACTTCCCCGGCAAGGCGGTCATTCAGCCCGGCACCGAAGGCCTCATGTACACGGGCAACGAGAAGGTGTGGCCGTTCTGCGAGATTGCCAAGCCGGCACCCCGGGGGCACAAGGTCCCTGTTCCTGGCGACACCGGAGGCGCGAAGCTCGTACTCGACTGCCTCAACGACCGCCTGCTTGAGGCAGGCATCGAGATTCGTTACGAGACCGGAGCCTCGGCACTCGTCATCGACGGCGATGCCGTGGTCGGTGTCGCCTGGCGCAAGTTCAAGGAGACCGGCTTCATCCGCTCGAAGGCGGTGGTGATCGCAGCCGGCGGCTTTGTGGGTAACGCCGACATGGTGGCCCAGTACGCACCATCGCTGGGCGAGAAACTGTTCCCGCTGGCGTCGACCTACGACGACGGCCTGGGACTGCGGCTGGGCGCATCCGTCGGTGGCGCGTGGAAGTTTATGGACGAGCCGTTCCAGACGGCGCCCTTCTACCCGCCGTCGAACCTGGTGAAGGGCCTCATCGTCAACAAGCTGGGCGACAGGTTCGTCGCCGAGGACTCCTACCACTCGCGGACGTCTGCCTTCGTGCTGGAACAGCCGGATTCAGCGGCCTACCTCATTGTCGACTCGGCCCACATCGAACATCCGTCCTTCCCGCTCTGCCCGTTCGTCGACGGCTGGGAGACGGTGGATGAAATGGCCGCTGGCTTGGGGATCCCGGCCGAGAAGCTTCACGCGACGCTCGACCGCTACAACGAGTTCGCTCGAAACGGCGAGGATTCGGATTTCCACAAGGCTGCCGAGTGGCTTGCCCCGCAGGACCACGGGCCGTGGGGCGCCTACAACCTAACGTTGGGCAAGGCCCTCTACGCCGGCTTCACCATGGGCGGCCTGGCGACCACGGTCGACGGGGAAGTCCGCCGCGAGGACGGCTCGGTTGTTCCTGGTCTGTACGCGGCCGGGGCCTGCGCGGCCAACATCGCGCAGGACGCGAAGGGCTATGCGTCCGGCCTGCAGCTGGGCGACGGCTCCTACTTCGGCCGCCGAGCCGGACGCCACGCCGCATCGCGCTAATTCGCGCCCCTAAGATCGCGAGCGTGGGAACCGAACTGCCTCCCGGTCTGAAATGGCCGGACTTCGTTCAGGCCATCGCGACAATTCAGTTCCGGCCGACGGTGATGCGTCGGCTGCACAAGCGATACGGGGACATATTCAGCGTTCGGATGCCCTACGGCCCGCACGGCTCCATGGTCACGGTGGTCCTGTTTGCCGATCCGGAACACATTCGCGAGATCTTCGCCGGACCCACCGACGTCTTCCACGCAGGCGAAGGAAACGCGGCATTGCTGGACGTCATGGGTGAGCATTCGTTGTTGTTGCTCGACGAGGGCGGGCATGTCCGGGCCAAGCGGCTGCTGATGCCGGCCTTCACGGGCCGGGCCATGGATGGCTACCGCGCGATGGTCGCCGACCTGGCAGTCGAGGGCATCGATCAGTGGCCCGAACAGGGCAACATCGTCGCTGCCGAGCGTATGCAGGCCATCACGTTGGAGATCATCATCCGGGTGATCTTCGGCATCCGAGATGGAGAGCGGTTGGCTGAGCTACGGCCTTTGGTGGCCCGGGTTGCCGGGGCCGGGATCGTCGACATGCTGGGTTGGACGAATCCGGTGCTGCAACGTGTCCCGCCGTGGTCGCGGTTCGCGGCTGCCTTGAAGCGACTCGACGAACTGCTCTATGCCGAAATTGCTGAGCGTCGCGCCGACGGTGAGGCCGGCGAACGGGCCGATTTGCTCTCTCGCATGATGCGACCAGATGAGCATGGCGAGTCGTTGACGGACGCTGAGTTGCGCGACCAGTTGGTCACCTTCCTCCTGGCCGGTCACGAGACGACGGCGACGACGCTGTCGTGGGTGTTGCACGAGCTCGCGCATCGGCCAGAGATGTTGGCGAGAGCGTGCGTCGCATCGGAGCGAAACGACAGCGAGGGCGATGCGTTCCTGGAGGCGATCGTCAAGGAGACCATGCGGCTGCGGCCCGTCATCTTCCAGGCCACACGCACACTCACCCAGCCGGTCGAGATCGCCGGATACGCCCTGCCGGCCGGGGTCGTGGTTTCACCGGCGCTCGGCCTGATGGGCACCCACACGGAGCATCACGACGATCCGCTGGCCTTCCGCCCGGAGCGATTCCTCGAAACGAGCCCCGCGCCGAACACGTGGATCCCGTTCGGCGGCGGCCCGCGGCGCTGCATCGGGGCGACGTTCTCGCTGATGGAGTCGGTGGAGATCCTGCGCGAGATCCTGACTCGCTACGACCTCGCGCCACGCGATGCCGACGAAGACAAGCTCCGGCCGCACAGCATCATCAATGCACCACACCGCGGAACCAGGCTGGTCGTATCGCGCCGCTAGCCGTCACCAAGCCTCGACAGGATCAGGCCGCTGGTGGGGACTCCTGTTCCCGCGGTCACCAGCACGTGATCCACGTCGGACACCGGGTTAACCGAGGTTCCGCGCACCTGGCGCACCGCCTCGGCAATGCCGTTCATGCCGTGAATGTAGGCCTCACCGAGTTGTCCGCCGTGTGTGTTGATCGGCAGCCGGCCGCCGATTTCGATGGCGCCGTCGCGAATGAAGTCCGGCGCCTCGCCCCGGCCACAGAAGCCGAGCTCCTCGAGCTGCATGAGCACGTACGGCGTGAAGTGGTCGTAGAGAATCGCCATCGGCAGGTCGCCGGGCCCAAGCCCGGACTGCCGCCACAACTCGCGCCCGACCACACCGATCTCAGGGATGCCGATGTCATCGCGGTAGTAGGACGTCATGACGAACTGGTCGGTGCCACTCCCCTGCGCCGCCGCAGTAATCACAGCGGGCTTCTGCGCCAGGTCACGCGCCCGCTCGGAACTGGTGATGACGAGCGCGACGGCACCATCTGACTCCTGGCAGCAGTCCAGCAGGTGCAGCGGATCGACGATCATCCGCGAGGCCTGATGCTCCTCGAGGGTGATCGGGCGCTCGTAGAAGAACGCGTCGGGATTCGTCGCCGCGTGCCGACGATCGGCAATGGCCACCCGCCCGAAG
>DATLCL010000168.1:0-11279 GCA_035526415.1 Aeromicrobium sp. | reverse complement strand
CTGGAACTCGGCGGCAAGGACCCGACGGTGGTCGCCCCGGACGCGGACCTCGACGCTGCCGCGAAGGCCGTCGTGTGGGGAGCGTTCTTCAACGCAGGCCAGGCGTGCGTCGGCGTGGAGCGGGTGTACGTCGTGCGCGAGGTACGCGATGAGTTCCTGGCTCACGTGAAGCGATACACCGAGCTGGTCACCGCGGGGCTCGACGACGGCGCGAGCTACGGGCCGATGATCACGCCCGGGCAGGTCGAGATCGTCCGCCGGCACATCGACGCGGCGCTGGACGGGGGCGCGACGGCTCTCGTCGGGGGTTCCGAAGCCGTCCGGCCGCCTTTCATCGACCCGGTCGTACTCGTCGACGTGCCCGAGAGCAACCCCGCGGTCGCCGAAGAGACCTTCGGCCCCACCCTCGTCGTCAACACTGCCGACGACGTGGACGACGCAGTCCGCCGAGCCAACGGGACGTCCTTCGGCCTCGGCTCGTCGGTGTTCTCCGCGCGGCACGGCGACGAGATCGCGCGGCGACTGCGGGCCGGCGGAGTGACGATTAACGCCGTGTTGTCCTTCGTCGGCATGCCCTCGGTGCCATTCGGCGGAGTCGGCGACTCCGGCTTCGGCCGCTTCCACGGGGCGGCCGGGCTGCGCGAGTTCACCTACGCCAAGAGCATCGTCCGCAAGCGGTTCAGCATCCCAGGGCCCGATGTGCAGTCGTTCCCCCGCACGCCCGATCAGTACGACGCGGTTCGACGCGCGATCCGCGTCCGGTACGAACGCAAGTTCCGCAGTTAGACGCCTGACGCGATCTTGACCTGCTGGTCGCGGTCGGCCACCTTCAGCCGCGGCCGGCCGATGTCCTTGCCCATCGCCTGCTCGTGTTCGTCGAGCCGCTGCCAGCTGGCCAGCTCGACGACCGTCAGTCCACGTTCGGTCAGCAGCGCGTCCAGGGCGGACGCTGTGTCAACCTTCTCCGGAAGCCGGCCGTCGACATAGTCATCGAGGATGGCTGTGGCCGTCTCGACGGCACACGCCCGGTTTGTCCCGATGACGCCGGTGGCACCGCGCTTGGCCCAGCCCACCACGTAGGTGCGCGGCACGACGTCGCCCGATTCCGGGTCCGTCACGCGCCCATCCTGGTGGGCAAAGCGACCCGCGCCCTGATCGAACGGGACGCCCGCGGTGGGCACGGTGCGGTAGCCGGTGGCTCGCAGGACGAGCCCGGCAGGGATCGTCTCGATCTGGTCCGCGGCACCCGTCCGCGACACCGTGAGTCCTTCGACCTGATCGTCACCGACGACCTCTGCCGGCGGGAGCCCGAACCGGAGGACGAGCCGTTTCGGACCGCCATTGGGGCCTTCGGCCGCACGCCGCAGCAGGTCAGCCTTGCTCCGTGCGGCGAAACTGGCGGCCGTCCGATCGTCCGGTTCGCCGTCGGACAGCGACGACAACTCAACCGGGTCGACCACGACGTTGATGTCCGGATGGTTGATCAGAGCCAGCAGCTCGGCCGAGGTGAAGGCGGCGTGTTCGGGACCACGTCGCCCGATCACCACGACCTCCTCGATGCCCGACGTCGAGAGCGCATCGACGGCGTGGGGAACCATGTCCGACAATGCGGTGAGCTCATCGAGTCCGACGAGGAGCAGCCGCGCCACGTCGAGCGCCACGTTGCCGTTACCGATCACGATGGCCCGCTCGTGGCGCAGCGGCGGGTTCAGATCGACCCAGTCGGGGTGGCCGTTATACCAGTTGACGAAGTCGGCGGCGGCGTTGCTGCCGCGCAGCGCCTCGCCCGGAATCTCTAGCGGGCGACCCTCGGAGGCGCCGGTGGCGTAGACCACGCAGTGATGGTGCACGAGCAGGTCGTCATGGGTGAGGTCGCGCCCGACCTCGAGGTTGAGCCGCAACGAAATGGGCTGGCGACGGGTGAAGTCCTCGAACATGCTCGCCACCCGCTTGGTGTCGAGGTGGTCCGGGGCGACCCCGTGCCGGATCAGGCCATGGGGCGTCGCCAGCCGGTCGAACAGTGTGACCTCGACCTTGGCGCGCCGGGTGCCGGCGAGTTCGTCGGCAAGGAACCAACCGGCCGGGCCGGAGCCGACGATGGCCACCCGGAGCGGCTCGGCTTGATCCTCCCGCTTGGGGCCCGCCGACGGGTGCGGCATCGGGGCCGGGATGTCGCCCACCCACGCGAAGTAGTCGGCGTTGATCTGCAGGTAGTCGCTCAGGTGGTCGGGGACATCCAGGTCCACGTGCACCGCGCCGACAGGGCAGGCGTCGACACACGCGCCGCAGTCGATGCACTCGTCCGGATGGATGTAGAGCATCTCGGCGGTGGCGAACTCCGGCTCGTCAGGTGCCGGGTGGATGCAGTCGACCGGGCACACATCGACGCAGGATGCATCGTTGCAACACGACTGGGTGATGACGTAGGTCACCGGGCATCACCCTTGCTTGCGTCGGGCGGCGGCGATGGCTTCCTCCACGATGGAGTTGAGCCGGGCACCCTGGGGCCAGCCAGCATAATGACTCAGGAAAACGACGATCTCACGGAGGGCCGCCTCGTCGAGTTCGCCCGCTGCATACGCAGCCGGGATCTGAAGGCCAAGCACGTCGGCAGCGCCTTGTCCGGCCAGCATGCCGATGAGCAGCAACCGTCGGTCCCGATCGGACAGGCCGGGCCGGTTCCAGATGTCGGCGAACAGGTGGTCCGCGGTGTAACGGAAGAAGTCACCGTCGCCGTCGGTCATGTCAAAGCCGTAGACCTCCTCCATCTTGCGAAGGCCGCGGGCCCGCAGCGCGGGCAGGTCGGCGAACTTGTCCGGCCCCCCGCCGTCAGCACTGTCGACGCCGTCAGTCATCGTGCGCTCCTTGCAGGCCGAGCCCAGGTGCCAACTTCTCCAAGGCGATTCGGGACAGCGGCACATCGACCCCGAGCCGCTCCGCCAATTCAATCGCGAAGCGCAGGTCCTTCTCACCTAGCGCCCGCACGTGGTCGAAGACGTCGAGCCAGAAGTCCCCGGGTTCGATCGGGGCGGTGGTGTCGCGGTGCAGAATCGCGCCCGGCCCACCGGTGATCGCGTCGGTATGCCGCACGACATCGCCTAGAGCCACCAGGTCGATCCCCGCCGCCTCGGCCACCCGAGCTGCCTCCGTCGCAGCGGTGAACGACACGAACTGCAACAGATTCCGCGCCAGTTTGAACTGGGTGCCGCGGCCCAATGGTCCGGCGTGCACAACCTTCGAGCCCATCACCGACAGCACCGGTTCCGCTGCCTTGAAGGCCTCCTCGGTCCCGCCGACCATGATCGCCAAGGAGCCGTCGGCAGCCCCCATGGGGCCGCCCGAAACCGGTGCATCGAGCAGCTCGATCGCGAACGGGCACCTCGTGGCGACCAGAGCCTCAAGCTCGGCCGGTGTCTCCGGGGCGACCGTGGAGTGGACGACGAACTGCACCGGCAGGAAAGAGTCGCGCGGCTTCAAGTCAGCCAGCACCTCCTGCAGCACCGCACGTACCTGGTCGTCGTCGCGCACCATGACACAGATGACGTCGGCCCAGTTGCCGATGGCGGCCACCGACTCGGCCGCGGCGGCACCTGCATCGACCAGCTCGGCGACCGGCCCGTCGGCCACGTCGAAGACCAGCAGCTCGATTGAGTCACTCGCCGCCAGCCGTAGCGCCATGGGTTTGCCGATATTGCCGAGGCCGACGAACCCCACGCGTGTAGTAGTCATGACCGGAACGTCTGTCCGCCGTCGACCGCCAGGATCTGGCCGGTCACCCAGGCTGACTCGTCGGACAGTAGGAAGACAGCTGCCCCGACCATGTCCTCCGGCTGCCCGAGACGCTTCAACGCGAGCCCCTTGACCATCTCCTTGGCGACGTCGCCCGCCTGCGTGCGGGTGGCCTCGGTGTCGGTCGGCCCGGGCGCGATGGCGTTGACCCGGATGTTCATACCCCCGAGCTCGTGCGCGAGCTGCTGGGTGAGCCCATTGATCCCGACCTTCGCCAGTCCGTAGAAACCCGAGTAGAGGTAGGCCGCCGTACTGGACTGGTTGACGATCGAACCACCACCGCGCCCCTGCATCGATGCGTAGACCGCCCGCGTCATGACCAGTGCACCGTCCATGTTCACGCCCATGAACTTGCGGTAGTAGTCCCAGTCGACCGTGATGAGTAGGTCGAACTGCATCGCGCCGTAGATCGCGGCGTTGTTGATGAGGCCGTCGATACCGCCCCACTGCGCCTCGACCGTCGCGACGAGAGCCGCCGCCGACTCGGCCGACGAGACGTCGCATGAGACGAACATCGCCGCCCCCCCGTCGGCCTCAATCTGCTTGGCAACTTGCCGACCGGCGTCCTCGTTGATGTCGGCGACGACCACCTTCGCGCCCTCGGCCACGAGTCCCCTGGCGTACGCCTCGCCGATGCCTTGGGCCGCGCCCGTGACGACGATGACCTTGTCCTGCAGTCGCATGTCGTTTCCCACTCTCAGACCGGCTCGGCGATGGTCTTAACCTCGAGGTACTCCTCGAAGCCCGCGACGCCCATCTCACGTCCCACACCCGACTGCTTGTAGCCGCCGAACGGCGAGTCGGCGCCGAACCACTGACCGCCATTTACCCCGATCGTCCCGGTTCGGATGCGGCGGGCGACGGACTTGGCCCGCTCCAGATCGCCCGACTCGACCGAGCCGGACAGGCCGTAGGGCGACTCGTTGGCGATGCGCACTGCGTCGTCGTCGCCGTCGTGCGGGATGACGGTGAGCACTGGGCCGAAGATCTCCTCCTGGGCGACCCGCGCGGTGTTGTCGAGCCCGGCTATGACGGTCGGCTCGATCCAGAAGCCGCCGGCGAGCTCACCTTCCGGCTCAACCACCTTGCCACCGGCGGCGAACCGTCCGCCCTCCTGCTCAGCGACCTTCAGGTATCCGGCCACCCGGTCTCGCTGCGTCGCCGAGATGACCGGCCCACAGACGGTCCCGGGATCCGCCGGGTCCTGCGCGCCGAGAGATGCCATGGTGGCCGCCGCGATGTCGACGGCCTCGTCGTACCGCTCCCGAGGGACGAGCAGGCGCGTCGTCAGCGCACAGCCCTGACCGGCATGGACGCTGACGGCAAAAGCGGCCGTGCCCACCGCGGACGCCAGGTCGGCGTCGTCGAGCACGATCGCGGCGGACTTGCCGCCGAGCTCCAGGAAGACCTTCTTCAAGGTCGGCGCGGCGGCCGCCGCGATGGCGCGGCCGGTGGCCGTCGATCCGGTGAAGGACACCAGATCGACGCGCGGATCCGTGGTCAGCAGCCCGGCCACGGCATTGTCCTGTGGCATCACCACGTTGAAGACCCCGGGCGGGGCGTCGGTGCCCTCAGCGAACAGGCGTCCCAACTCCGCCGCCAGCCACGGCGTGTCAGGGGCCGGCTTCAGGACGACGGTGTTGCCGGCGGCCAATGCGGGCGCAACCTTGGACAGGTTGATCTGGTTCGGGAAGTTCCACGGGGTGATCGCCGCGACTACTCCCACCGCCTCGCGCCGGACGGTGCGGCGGGACTCGATGCCCATGGTCACGCCCACGCCGAGGTCGGTCTCCCACGCGTAGGAATCAGCCAGCCCGATCGTCCATTCCACCGTCTCGACGGGCATGTCGAACTGCGGCCCGGCGATGAGGAAGGCCGGCGCGCCGACTTCGGCGATGGTCAGCTCGCGCAACTGGTCGGCGTTGTCGAGCAGGGCCTGGTGGAACTGGCGCAGGACGCGAAGCCGCAGCGGCAGGTTCGTCGACCAGTCCGTCTCGTCGAATGCTCGGCGGGCGGCTGCGATGGCATCGTTGACGTCGTCGGCGGTGCTGTCCGGGGCGTGCCCGATGACGGCGCCCGTGGCCGGGTTCAGAATCTCGTAGGTGCCGCCGCCGCTCGCGTCGGTCAACTCGCCGTTGACGTACTGCTGCGGCGCCGGGTTGGTAGGGAATCGGTTGCTCATGAGGTGACCTTCTCGGTGGGTGCGGGCGTTTGGGTGATGTAGTCACCGCGCTCGACCGGCGGGGGCCAGACGGTCGAGGGCAGGTCGTCGTGGTGGTAGTGACCGGGCACGCCGTGACCGGCGACCGACATGCGCTTCAGCAGCGTGTCGGGGGCCTTGCCGGCGCTCACGATCTCCAGGAAGGTGTGCGCCGTCGAGGGCATGTCGAACCAGTCGCGCTGCCACTCGATCTTGATCTGGCCGGCGTCAGTACCCTCGGTCACCCGCTTGAGGCCGAACCAGGAGCCGCCGAGGCCGAGGATCTCGTACTCCTTACCGCTGTCGTCGAGAATGCCGGAGCGCTGCTTCCAGAAACCGACGATCATCGCCTTCTGCTCATCGATGACGGTGCAGACGTAGTCGTAGTGCCAGCCGTCGAGCCCGTCCATCTCGATGCCGATGGCCCAGTCGCGGATCTGGTCCCGCCCGACGGCCATGAAGTGCTCGTCCGGCGCGTACATCCAGCCGTAGGTCGCGTCTTCGGCGTACCAGTCGGCCATCGGCCGCCAGTCGCCCGTCGCCTCAACGGCGCGGTTAACGTCGAGCCAGGTCTCCCAGAACGCCTCGATCTCGGCGCGCGTCAAGTCACTCATCGGCCATCTCCTCCATCGACAGCGCAAACGCCGGGCAGTACTTGACCGCCTGGCTCACTTCGGCGCGCAGGGACTCGTTCGGTGTCTCGTCGAGCACCACGACCACATCGGCGTCCTTGTCGAACCCGAAGACGGTCGGCGCTTCGCCTTGACAGAGCTGATGACCCTGGCAGACGTCGGTGTCGGCGAGAACGCGGAAGCTCATGAGGACGGCTCCGAAGAACGTCGCCGGTACCGGACCTTCGCCGGCTGGGCCAGCTGGATGACCATCTTGCTGAAGTCGTCGCGGTACGAGTCGAGCGGCTGGACCGGCTCGAACTCGAAGTCGCGCAGGATGACCGAGAAGATCGCCTTCAGCTGCATCATCGCGAAGGCGTTGCCGACGCAGCGATGCTTCCCGGCGCCAAACGGGATCCACGTCCAGCGGTTCTGGAGATCCTCTTGGCGCGGGTCGATGTAGCGGCTGGGGTCGAACTCGTTTGCCTTCGGGAAGTCGTCCTCGATCCGGTTGGAAACGCGCGGCGAGGCGGCGATGAGCGTGCCGACAGGGATGGTCTGGCCGAGCAGGTCGAAGTCCTCGCGCACCATTCGCAGGAGGATGATCAGCGGCGGATGCAGCCGAAGGGTCTCCTTGAGTGCAGACTCCAGCACCGGAATCGAGCGCAGCGCCTGGAAGGACACCTCCGAGCCGTCCGCGTAGAGCTCGTCGAGCTCGCGGACGACGTCCGCCATCACGTCGGGGTGTCGCAGCAGCTCGATCATCGCCCAGGATGCGGTCCCGGACGACGTGTGATGCCCGGCGAACATCATCGAGATGAAGATGCCGGTGATGGTGTCGGCGTCCGTGTCGATGCTGATCAGGACGTCCAACAGGTCGCGATCCTCACGCGGGATCTCATGCTCCTTGCGGGCGTCGATGATCGCCTGCACCTTGGCCACCAGCTGCTCGCGGGCCTCGTCACGCAGCCGGAAGCTCTCGATGTCGGCGTAGGGGTCGACGTACGCGATGGCATCGGTGCCGTGCTCGAGCTGGTGGTAGAGCGCGGCGAACGAACCGTCGAGCTGCTCCCGGAACGGTCGGCCGATCAAGCACGACGACGTCGTGTAGATCGTCAGCTCTGCGAAGAAGTCGAGCAGGTCGATCTCACCTTCGTCGCCCCAGTCAGCGACCATGCGACGGATCTCCGCCTCGATGGTCTGTGCGTGGCCGCGCATCATGTCGCCGCGCAGCGCCTGGTTCTTCAGCATCTGCTGCCGCTCCTCCGGCGACGCGTCGAAGACCACGCCCTTGCCGAAAATCGGCGTCATGAACGGATAAGCAGCGGCTTGGTCCAAGACCTCGTCGGACGCCCGAAAGAACGCCTCGTTGGCAGCGGAGCCGGTGACCAGGACGACGTCCTTGTCGGCGAGACGAAAGCGGCCGACGTCGCCGCACTCTTCCCGCACCCGGTGGAACAGGGAGATCGGATCGAGCCGCATCTCCGGCAGGTGGCCGGTTCCACGAATGATCTCGGGCACGGATGGATCGTGATCGTCCAGAACCATCGAGACCGAGGCGATATCGGTGAGCTGCTGCTCAATGCTCATGACGCCCCTCCTTGGACCGGCGCCTCGGGGTTGACATCTACGGGGCTCAGGTGGACGCCGCGCGGCGCGCTGACGATCGTCGTGATGGCCTGCGCGATAGCGGACGCGTGGAGGAAATGGCCGTGCCGCGCCAGGCCCCACTTCACCCATTGGTTGAGGACGAACGCGCCCTCATCGGCGCCCCAGTCCGAGCCCATCTCGCTCCAGGTCGGACCGGGCCGGACGATCGACGCCCGCACGCCGGTTTCTTCAAGCTCCATCCTTAATGCATTGGCCATACCCTCGAGGCCCCATTTGCTGGCGCTGTAGGCGGCCATATGCGGACGGGGACGGACGGCCACGTCGGACGAGACGAAGACGATGTCGCCGCGGCGCCGCTCGACCAGGCCGGGCACGAAGGCCCGCACCAGGCGATGTGCGCCGACCAGGTTGACGTCGAGCTCCCGCACGAATCGCTCGGTCTCGATCTCGTACAGGGTGCCGGGACCGACGAGGCCGGCGTTCGAGATGACGATCTCAGGATCGCCGAGATCCGCCGCGGCCTTGGCGGCGAACTCGGCAACCGAATCGGAATCAGTCACGTCGAGCCGGTGGGCAACTGCCTCGCCGCCGTCGGCCCGGATGGACGTGGCCAGCTCCTCACACAGCTCAAGCCGACGGCCGCCGAGCGCCACCGGAAAGCCTGCTGCAGCCAAGGCCTTGGCCGTCTCGGCACCGATGCCGGATGAGGCGCCGGCCACGATGGCCGGCCGACGCTCGGGATGCTCGCCGAACATCTCAGCCCTGCCGTCTCGTGAAGGTGACCGGCAACGCGGCGAACCCGCGCACGTTGACCGAGTGCACCCGCTCGGCGCGCTCAGCATGGACCTCGAACGACGCGACGCGTCGGACCAGCTCGGCCAGCACGACGCTCGCCTCGAGCCGAGCGAGGTTTGCGCCCAGACAGAAGTGGCGGCCGGTGCCGAAACTGAGGCCCTGCGCGAGCTCCTCCTTCGACCGATGAATGTCGTACTCGGTCGGATGGGCGAAGACCCGCTCGTCACGATTGGCAGAGCCGAGGAAAAGCAGCAGCTTCGACCCGGCCGGCATGGTCTGGCCATGCATCTCAACGTCACGCGTGACGTAACGAGCGAGCATCTGGCTGGAGGTGTCGAACCGGAGCGTCTCTTCGATCCAAGGCGCAACCAGCTCGACACCGGCAGTAACTGCGAACACCTCGTCCCGCTGGCTCGGGTGTGCGGAGAGGTGGAAGAGGGCGTTGCCGAGCAGCTTGGTGGTTGTCTCGTTGCCGGCGACCACCATGAGGAAGAGGAACGCGATGATCTCGGCGTCGGTGAGTCGGTCGCCGTCGACCTCCGCTGCCACCAACGCGGATGTCAGGTCATCGGTCGGCGCCGAGCGCCGCTGCTGGACCATCGCCCCGTAGTAGTCGAACAGTTCAAGTGCCGCTTCCATGCCGGCCTCGGGTACATCACGCACTCCCGGCTCACGGTGGACGAGCAGGTCAGCCAGTCGTCGGACCTCGTCGCGGTCGGACGCTGGCACACCCATCATCTCCGAGATGACATCCATGGGCAGGCGTCCAGCGAGGTCGGCGATCCAGTCGGCCTCGCCGCGCTCGGCGTTCGCGGCAAGCGTCCGATCGAGGTAGTGCTCTGTCAGTCGCCGGACCTGCGGCTCGAGGTCGCGTACTCGCCTGGGCGTGAACCCCGCCGATACCAGCCGGCGGATGCGCGTCTGCGCTGCGCCATCGAGTGCCAGGAAGGACATCACCTGATGCGCTTGCGGATTCCACGCGCTGGCGTCGAGCGTGACGCCCATCCGGTTGGAGAACGTTTCATCGTCGCGAAAGGCGGCGAAGACATCGGCATGCCGGGAAAGCGCCCAGAAGTCGTCGGTCGCGCTGTGGAACAGCGGCGCCTCGTCCCGCAACCGCGCGTACAGCGGATACGGGTCCTCGTGGAACGCGTAGTCGTACGGGTCGAGGGTCAAGGGCTCAGTGGCGGTGGTCATCAGTTCCCTCGCATGATCACGTCGACGGCCGAATCGAGCCGCTCGGTGAGCTGCTCGTACGTCATGAGGCCCATGCCGGCCTGCAGCAGACCGCCGGAGAAGGTGAGCAGCAGGACTTCGAGGATGCCCGGGTCGACCGGCTCGTCGGGCTGCTTCGGGTCCGCGAGCGCGGCCTCGAATCGGCGCAGGAACTCCCGACCGATCCGCAGCCGCAGCCGTTCGACGTCGAGGCTGCTGCCGAGCAGGGCCGGCGTCACAGCGGCGGCCAGTTCGGGCTCCTCGGTGATGCGGGCGGTGAGCGCTCGAACTGCCGCCTGCACCCGGGCGACCGGCTTGCGGTCCTTGGAGGATGCGGTGGACTCGTCGGACGCCAGGTGCCGCCAGAAGAGTTCGGCGAACAGGTGGTTCTTCGATGCGAGGTACGTGTAGGCGGTCGCCGGCGAAACGTTGGCCCGGTGCGCGACGCTGCGGATGGTCAGGGCCTCGTGCCCGACTTCACGCAGCTCCTTCAGCCCAGCCGTCATCAGTTTCTCGACGGTCTCGGCCTGACGCACGTTCAGGCCTTGCCGCGGCGCCTCAAACACCTGACTGGACACCTGTCCAATCTAGACGAGCTCGATCGACGTGCGCAAGGTGACTGTGCTCACCATTTGGGTCACCACCCCGCCGGCAGCCGGGTGAAGTCAGGTTGCCTGCCCTCGGCGAAGGCGGTGAGCGCCTCGGCGTTCGCCGGCCCGCCCATTAGGTCGGCGAAGCACTGATTCTCCCGGGAGCGTGCGGCGGCCACCTCGTCGGCCAGCGGCGCGATCATCGTGCGCTTGACCGCGCGCAGGCTGGAGATCGGGAGCGTGGCCAGCCGAGCGGCATATTCGGTGGCCGTTGGCACGACCGCCTCCGGCTCGCATACCCGCCAAACCAGTCCCATCTCGTGCGCCTCCTGCGCCGAGATCCACTCCGACGACAGCAGCACCCACGCCGCGTTCTGGCGGCCGACCAGCCGGGGCAGCAGGAAGCTCGAGGCCGCCTCGGGGGCAACGCCCAGACTGGTGAATGGACATTTGAGCCGGGCTTCAGTG
>DATLCL010000155.1:0-6861 GCA_035526415.1 Aeromicrobium sp. | reverse complement strand
GCGCCGTAGATCAAGAGTGCGACGGTTACGCCCTCCCACACTTGAGTGAGTTCGACGTACGGCCACAGCAGGCCCAGGACGATGAGGAAGAGCCCGTTCATGTGGGCTTCCACGTGGCTGGTCAGGCCCATGCGCGGGTTCTTCAAGGCCGGCACGGCAAATCCGGTGAACATGCCCAAGAGGAACAAGGCCAGGCCGGTGGTGAACAGGAGCGTCTGCATAGGGGCAGACTAGCCCCGAAGCTGAGCCCGACGGCGGGACAGATAGGCCCGCTCCGCCTCGTTCTCGGTGGCCGCGATGGCGGCGTCATACGCGGCGGCGGCATCCTCGCTGCGGCCGATGCGGCGCAGCAGGTCCGCTCGGGTGGCGTGCCAGGCGTGGTATCCGTCCAGGGGAAGCTCCTCGATGATGGCCAGTGCGACTTGGGGCCCGTCGATCTCGGCGACGGCCACCGCCCGGTTGAGGGCGACGATGGGCGACGGCGTCAACGCGTACAGGTGGTCGTACAGCGACGCGATGCGTGCCCAGTCGGTGTCCCTGACGTCGGGTGCCGACGTGTGGATGACGTTGATGGCCGCCATCAGCGCGTAGGGCCCCGGCAGGCGGGAGTCGAGTGCCTGGCGGGCCAGCTGCTGACCTTCGGCGATGAGGACGCGATCCCATTGGCTGCGGTCCTGTTCGCCGAGCGTCACCAGTTCGCCATCGGAGACGCGGGTGGCGCGGCGAGCGTCGGTCAGCAGCATGAGGGCAAGCAGGCCCGCCGCCTCCGGTTCGTCAGGGAGCAGCCCCCGGACGATGCGCGCCAGCCGGATCGCCTCGTCGGTGAGGTCCGCCCGGATCGGGTCGTCGCCGGACCCGGCCAGGTACCCCTCGTTGAAGACGAGGTACAGCACGGCCAAGACCGCGCTCAGCCGCGCGGTGAGGTCGGCGGCGTCCGGTACCTGGAAGGGGATGTTGGCCGCCTTGATCTTGGCTTTGGCGCGGGTGATGCGCTGGGCCATCGTCGTCTCCTGAACGAGGAACGCGCGGGCGATCTCCGGGACGGTCAGGCCGCCGAGCAGGCGCAGTGTCAGCGCGACCCGCGCCTCGGGGGCCAGGGCCGGGTGACAGCAGGTGAAGATGAGCCGGAGTCGGTCGTCTTCGACGATGCCGATCGGCTCGTGGGGGGTGTCGTCGCGGATCATGTCGGCGGCTTCGTGCTTGGCGTGGCGCAGCTTCTCGCGGCGAATGCGATCGATGGCCCGGTTGCCGGCGGTGGTCGTCAGCCAGCCGCCGGGGTTGGGCGGGATGCCGTCAGCCGGCCACCGTTCCAGAGCGACCACCAAGGCCTCGCTCGCCGCGTCTTCGGCGATATCCAGATCACCGAATCGGCGGGCGAGCGAGGCGACGACGCGGCCGTACTCCTCGCGGTAGATCGCCTCGATGGTCGGAGCCCCTTCGGGCTCCTCCCGGTCGCTACGCTCCCTTCCAAGACTCATGCAGGCGGTTCAGCTTGAAAGGGCCTGACCTCGAGCGGGAGAGCGCAGGCCTTCGATGCCTCGCCGGCCAGCTTCAGCGCCGCGTCGAGATCGGAGATCTCAAGGATCCAGAAGCCGCCGAGGTGTTCCTTGGTCTCCAGGAACGGGCCGTCGGTGACGACGACGCTGTCGCCGGTGCCGTCGACCGTCGTGGCCGTCTCGGGAGCCTCGAGCCCGCCGGCGAACACGGTGATGTCCTTGTACTTCTCGTTGAAGGCATCGACGGCGGCAACGATCTGCTGCATATCGTCCCCGCTGTAGTCGAGCTCGCCGTGGATGACGGAGAACATGTACTGAGTCATGACTGACCCTTTCGTTGGTGGCAGCTTCGGTCGGCTGCCTTCATCTTCTCCACGAACGAGGTCGGGGTGAATCGACAGGGTCGGTACGTTTCATTCGTGGCCCTAATCGAAGCGCGTGACCAGTTCGATATCCCGGAGGATCGGGCATACCTGAACTCGGCGTTCTTGGGGCCACTGCCGACTGCCGCGGTGGAGGCCGGGCGCGCGGCGCTGACCGCAAAGGCGCGGCCATGGACGGTGACGACTGAGTCGTTCTTCGACCCGGTCGACCGCCTGCGGACGCTCCTCGCCGGCTACCTCGACGGAGACGCCGACGGCGTGGCGGTCATCCCGGCGGTGAGCTACGGAATCGCGACCGCGGCCGCGAACATCGACATCCCACCCGGATCGACGATCGTGGTTCTCGCCGAGCAGTTCCCGTCCAATGTGTACGAGTGGCACGCGGTGTCCGAAAGGGTCGGGGCGGAGGTCCTGACCGTCCATCCTGGTCCGGACGGCTGGACGCCGCGGGTGCTCGAAGCGATCGATGGACGGACCGCGGTCGTCGCGATCGAGCCAGCGCATTGGTCGGATGGGACGCTCGTCGACCTCATTGCCGTGGGCAAGGCGGCCCGCGCGGTCGAAGCCACCCTGATCGTTGACGTGAGCCAAACGCTCGGGGCCGTACCGTTCCCGATCACGGACATCCAGCCTGACTTCGTCGTCGGCGTCGTCTACAAGTGGCTGCTGGGTGCCTATGGCAACGCGTTCCTGTGGGCCGCGCCGCAACACCGCGAGGGTCGGCCACTCGAGCAGTGCTGGATGCCGCGCGCCGGCAGCCGCGACTTCTCACAGCTCGCCCACTACACAGAGACGTTCCGCACGGGTGCGGTGCGCTACGACGTCGGCCAGAGCGCAAGTCACATCAACATCGCCGCGACGGTGGCTGGCCTGGAGGTCTTGAGCCAATGGAGCCCAGCGGCGATCAGCGCGCACGCCGATGCCCTGACCGCCGACCTCATCACGCGAGTGAGTGCGCTCGGGCTGACACCGCCAGCGCCCACGGAGCGATCGCCGCACCTCGTCGGGCTCCACCTGCCCGCGGACGCCCCCGAACCGGCCGCGCTGGCGAACGCCCTGGCCGCAGCTCAGGTGAACGTCAGCATCCGCGGCACAGCCGTTCGGGTTTCGGCTCACGTGTTCAACACGCCGGCCGACATGGATCGCCTCGTTGAGGTCCTCGAGGCGCAGCTCTAAAGACTTAGTTCGGCGAGACTTCGGCGGCCTCGGCCTCGGCGATCTGCCGACGGACGTCGTCCATGTCCAGGGCGCGCACAGCCTCAACGACCTGCTCAAGCGCGGGCGCGGGCAGCGCGCCGGCCTGGTTGAACACCAGGATTCCGTCGCGGAAAGCCATCAACGTCGGGATCGACCGGATGTTCGCCATTGCCGACAGCTGCTGCTGGGCATCGGTGTCGATTTTGCCGAATGTGATGTCCGGGTGCGTCTTGCTGGCCTCTTCGAAGATCGGGGCGAATTGGCGGCACGGGCCACACCACGACGCCCACCAGTCGATGAGGACGATCCCGTCGGCTGCGACAGCGCTTTCAAAGTTCTCGTCGGTCAATTCGACCGTGCTCATGCAATTGCCTTCCGTTGGAGTCCTTTCAGTCAACCAGCCGAAGGGACCCTTCATTCCGCAAGATGGAGGCGTGACGGATCGACGGACGTTCCTTGCCGGCATGGCCGGGCTCGGCTTCGTGGCCCTTGCCGGCTGCGGCGGCACCGATCGACCCAAGGTCGTGACGTCGATGTCCACGCGTCCAAAGGTCCGTGCCGCCGGTGGCGCGCCTCGCGTGGCCGGCACGATGGCCGACGGCCTCAATGTCCCCTGGGGCATCGTCTTCCTGGCGGACGGCAGGGCCCTGGTGGCTCAGCGGGACGCCGGTTCGATCGTGGTCGTCGACCCCGACGGGAAGGGCAAGGGGAGAGTTCGCGAATTTGGCGACGTCCGCGGATCCGTGGGCCGGCCCGGCGGCGAAGGCGGGTTGCTCGGACTGGCGCTCCACCCCGATGACGACGGACAGCTGTTTGCGTTCGTCACCACGTCCGAGGACGAGCGCATCGTGCGCATCGCCCTAAAGGAGGACCGACTTGGCGACTTCGAACCGATCCTCACCGGATTACCCACGGGCGGGCGGCATCACGGCGGGCGTATGCTTTTCGGCCCGGACGGACATCTCTATGCCGGCACCGGCGAGGCGGGCCAGCCCGAACTCGCCCAGGATCGTGATTCGCTCGGCGGCAAGATCCTGCGGATCACGCCGGACGGCAAGCCCGCGGATGGGAACCCGTTCGACTCCGAGGTCTGGTCGTGGGGGCATCGCAACGTCGAGGGGCTGGCCTTCGACACTGACGACCGCCTGTGGGCCTGCGAGTTCGGCGACCGAAAGGTCGACGAGCTGAACCTCATCGAGAAGGGCGGCAACTACGGCTGGCCCAAGTTCGAGGGGGAGTCCGACGACGCCAAGTACGTCACTCCGAAGGTGACGTGGCCGGTCGCGGACTGCTCGCCGTCCGGCATGGCCATCGCCCAATCCACCGCGTTCGTTGCGGCCCTGCGCGGGGAGCGACTGTGGTCGGTCCCGCTGGACGGCGCGGACGTGGGGGAGCCGCAGGACCATTTCGTCGGCGAGTACGGGCGGCTGCGGACCGTCGTCGTCGCTCCCGATCAGAGCCTGTGGGTCACGACGAGCAACACCGACGGCCGTGGCCGCGAGCGCGATGGAGACGACCGCATCCTCCGCGTGGTTCTTGAGTAACCTCGGCCCGTGACCGATCGACGCAGCTTTCTTGCCGGCGTGGCCGGGGCAGGCGCGCTTGCGCTTGTCGGATGTCGGAGCGGTGGCCCGAGAGTTGCGCCCTCGGCTTCACCGTCCCAAGCGCGAACCGGCCCGGTCGTGCCGCGGGTGGCCGGCACGATCGCGACGGGGCTCAACGTGCCCTGGGGGATCGCGTTCCTGCCGGACGGTCGCGCGCTCGTCGGGCAGCGAGATCGCGGCGTGATCGTGCTGGTCGACCCGAAGGCCAAGGAGTCCGAGAGGATCAGGGAGGTAGGCACGGTGCCAGGCGTGTTCGCCGAGGTGAGCGCATCGCGCGGGCTGCTCGGCATGGCACTCGATCCGGACGATGCGACACAGCTCTACGTCTTCTTCACCACCGTCAGCGACCAGCGCATCGTCCGCATCGATGTCAAGAACGGAAAACTCGGCGAGATCGAGCCGATCCTCACCGGCATCCCCACCGGTAAAGGGCACTACGGCGGACGTATCGCGTTCGGGCCGGACGGCTTCCTCTACGCGAGCGCCGGTGACAACCAGCGCGTGCCATCCCCGGCCCAGGACCGCGATTCGCTCGCCGGAAAGATCCTCCGGATCACCAAGGATGGCAAGCCGGTGAAGGGCAACCCGTTCGACTCCGAGGTCTGGTCGTGGGGCCACCGCAACATTGAGGGCATTGCGTTCGACGCCGACGGTCGGCTGTGGTCGACGGAGTTCGGCGCCGACAAGGCCGACGAGCTGAACCTCATCGAGAAGGGCGGCAACTACGGCTGGCCACTTTACGAGGGCGCGTCAGACGACCCGAAGTATGTTGCGCCCAAGGTGACCTGGCCTGTTGCGGACTGCTCGCCGGCCGGCATCGCGATCGCACGGTCGACGGCGTTCGTCGCGGGCCTGCGCGGGGGACGGCTGTGGGCGATTCCGCTGCACGCGGAGAAGGTCGGGAAGCCGCGGGACTACTTCGTTGGGAAGTACGGGCGCTTGCGCACGGTCGCCACCGCGCCCGACGGAAGCCTCTGGCTCGGCACCAGCAATACCGACGGAAACGGAAAACCACGCCCCGGCGACGATCGCCTCTTGCGCATAGTCCTGGAATGACGAAACCCCCAGCCGAAGCCGGGGGTTTCGTACTGATCAGCTGATCAGAGCGGGCGAATGTTCGCTGCCTGCAGGCCCTTTTGGCCCTGCTCGATGTCGAACTCGACCTTCTGGTTCTCGTTCAGCGAGCGGTAGCCGCTCGAGTTGATCGCGGTGAAGTGCGCGAAAACGTCCTCGCCACCATCGTCCGGGGCGATGAATCCAAAGCCCTTGTCTGCGTTGAACCACTTGACGGTTCCGGTTGCCATGTACTGCTCCTTCATTGATGTGCTTCGTTCACCCGAAGGACTGCAGTTCCTGACGGAACCCGAGATCAAACGGCCAAACTCAACTTGCTATTTGCTTGACCAGCCTACGGGACGAGTGGGTGGTTCAGTGACCGCGTAACGAGCATTTCACCTGCCGGACAGGTGGCGTGGATCACATCTGGCCCGCGCAACGTGCCCGTTTCACACGCGTCACAGCAGATAATCGATTACTAGGGGCGCGTGGTCGGACCAGCGTCCACCCCAGCTGGCCGCGCGGTCGACGCGCGCGGACGTGGCGGCCGCGGCGAGTTCCGGAGTGGCGAGCTGGTAGTCGATCCGCCACCCGGCGTCGTTGTCGAAGGCCTGGCCCCGCATCGACCACCAGGTGTAGGGACCGTCGACATCGCCACTGAGCGCGCGGTGGACGTCTATCCAGCCCGCCTCTGCCGCGGCCCGGTCGAGGAACGCCCGTTCCTCGGGCAGGAAGCCGGCTTTGCCGACGTTGCCCTTCCAGTTGCGGATGTCGCGTTCGGTGTGGCCGATGTTGAGGTCGCCGGTGACGATGCCGTGGTCGGCGTCGGACCGAATGGCGGCCATGCGCTCGAGCATCCGGCCGAGCAGCCGCAGTTTGTCGACGTGCTGAGGTGTGCCGACGGCGCCGGAGTGAATGTACGTCGAGACCACCGTGAGCAGGTTGCCGTCGTCGAGCGGGACGTCCACTTCGATCCACCGGCCGGAGGCGTCGAAATATGCGTCTGCGCAGTGGGGGCGGACGTCCTTGGGTTCAGCCTTGGTCAGAACAGCCACACCATTGCGTCCCTTTTGGACCGACTCGGTGTGGGCCACGTGGTAGCCGGTCTCGGCGAGGACTTCGCGG
>DATLCL010000154.1:0-5299 GCA_035526415.1 Aeromicrobium sp. | reverse complement strand
TCTCCCGCCCACCGCGCTCGCCTCATCGACGCGGGCGCCGACCCGGCGGCCATCGATGCGACGGAGCTGCAGGAGGTCACCGCACCGCTTCCCGACTGGTGGACGGAGAAGGGCAACGCACTCTACGCACTCCCCGATGCGACGCCACCCGCGCGCCTGCTCGAGCGGCTGGCCACCTACGAGTGCAGTGATGCCCTCATCGTCCTGGCCAGTCCCCTGCCCCATCTGGTCTCGCTGTCGGTCGAGAATGCGGCCACCGTCTTCGTCGGTCCGGACAGCGACCTCATGGCCGGCGAGGTCCACTGCGGCGAGGCCTCACGCGTCATCCTCAACGGCAAGGCGATCGGCACCCACCGTCCGATGCTCGACGCCCGCAACGGCGGCGCGATCGTCGCCGAACCCGACCAGCTGTGGGCGGCGAATGTCTACATCGCCACCGACGACATGCACCGCCTGGAGGACGTCGAGACGGGCGCTCGCGTCAATCCCTTCGGCGCGACCATCACCTTGGGCAGGCACGTTTGGCTGGGTCGCGACGTGACCCTCACCGGCCACGTCGACATCGGTGACGGCAGCATCGTCGGCGCACGCAGCATGGTGCGCGGCCAGAAGATCCCGCCGAACACCGCCGTCGCCGGCATGCCCGCCCGCGTGATCCGCGAAGGCGTCACGTGGAGCAAGAACGACCTGCCCTGAGCCTCAATTCGCCTTCTTGGCCGGCGCCTTCCTGGCGGGCTTCCTGGCCGTCTTGAGGGCCACCTGCCTGCCGTTGCCGGTGCCGGTCATCGTGAGGTACGCCTGCGCCTGGACGAGGGTCGAGAGCTTCGCGTGTCCATACCGGCGCGAATCGAACGACGAGTCGGCCGCCTGCAGATACTGACCCAGGCGGTCGAGCCGGACCAAGCCGGCGTCGTCGGAGATCGCGTTGATGGCACGGGTCAACAGGCCCTCAAGGTTGGGAAGCTCGGCCGGCGCCAAAGTGGGGTCGGTGGCGAGATCGCTCTCCAGGCCAGGCTCGGCGTCGGGCAGCACCTCCAGGTAGATGAAGAGGTCGACGGCGGCCGCCAGCGACGCCGGCGTCTTGCGCATGCCCAGCCCGTACACCTTCTTGCCGGACTCGCGCAGCCTCGTGGCCAGCCGGGTGAAGTCGCTGTCGCTCGACACCAAGGCGAAACCGTCGACGTTGCCGGTGTGCAGCAGATCCATCGCGTCGATGATCAACGCCGAATCGGTGGAGTTCTTGCCAGTGGTGTACGCGAACTGCTGGACGGGCTGGATCGCGTGCTCGTTGCAGGCGTTCTTCCATCCGCTCAGCTGCGTCGTGGTCCAGTCGCCGTAGGCGCGCTTGATCGTGGTGACGCCGTACTTGGCGAGCTCATCGAGGATCGCTCGGGCGCGCTTCGGCTGGGTGTTGTCCGCGTCGATGAGCACGGCAAGGCGATCGTTGGTTTCCGACATGTCGTTCATCATGGCGTGAAGCGGCGCCGAAAGGCGCATCCGTCGACGTGATCGTTCACGACGCCCACCGCCTGCATGAAGGCGTAGATGATCGTCGGCCCGACGAACTTGAACCCGCGCTCGCGCAGCGCCTTGGACAGCGCTTCGGCCTCAGGCGAGGTGACCGGGATGGCGTCACCGGCCTTCAACGGCCCATGTGTGGCCGGGACATGCGACCACACGAGATCGACCAGCGTCTCGCCCGCGTCGTGCATGGCCAACAGCGCCTGGGCGTTGGAGATGGCCGCCGCGATCTTCTGCCGGTTGCGGACGATGCCCGGGTCGGCCAGCAACCGCTCGACGTCAGCGGGCCCGTATGCGGCCACGACCTCGGGATGAAAGCCCTCGAACGCCCGGCGATAGCCGTCGCGCTTGCGCAGGATGGTGATCCACGCCAGGCCGGCCTGGGCGCCGTCGAGGATCAGCTTCTCGAACAGCTCGCGCTCGTCGCGGACCGGCCGTCCCCAGTCGTCGTCGTGATACGCGACGTACAGCGGATCGTCACCGGGCCACCAGCACCGCGCGACTCCGTCGGCTCCGATGCGAAGTTCGGCATTCACGCCAATGTTTCTACACGGGCTTGACGACAATCGCTGCGTGACCTAACGTACAACCAAATGGTTGTAGATACTGCTCGCTCCGATGCCCCCCTCTCAGACGCCGAGGTCGACCGATTGTTCCGGGCCCTGGCCGACGCCACACGCCGCGACATCGTTCGCCGGACGCTGTCCGGCGAGGCCTCGGTGTCCGAGCTGGCCGCCGCCTACGACATGTCGTGGGCGGCGGTGCAGAAGCACGTCGCCGTCCTGGAAGGAGCCGAGCTGGTGACCAAGGAAGCCCGGGGGCGCGAGCGCATCGTGCGCGGCAACCCGACCCAGATCCAGCGGGCACAGGCCCTGCTGGATTCGTACGAGCAGATCTGGCGCGCGCGAGTCGAACGGCTCGATGCGCTGCTCGCCGAAGACACCACAACCCACTAACCGAAGGAAGAGACCATGCCCGTCACGAACGTCACCAAAGATCCCGAGAACCTGACGATGACCGTCGTCGCCGACTTCACCGCCCCCGTGCAGCGGCTCTGGGACGCCTACACCGACCCGCGCCAGATCGAGAAGTTCTGGGGCCCGCCGTCACACCCGGCCACCTTCACCCGGCACGACGTCTTCCCCGGTGGCCTCTCCTACTACTTCATGACCGGCCCGGACGGCGTGAGCCACGGCGGCGGCTGGGAGTGGATCGACGTCAAGCCCCCCGAGGGCGAGCTCGCGTCCTTCGAGGTCAAGGACTACTTCACGGATGAGAACGGCGCGCCCAGCAGCGACGACATGCGGATGGTGTTCCATTTCGAGTCGACTCCGAGCGGCTCGCGCGTGACCACCACGACCTTCTTCGCCTCGCCCGAACAGCTGCAGCAGATGCTCGATATGGGCATGCAGGAAGGCATGACCGAGGCCATGGGCCAGATCGACGCCGTGCTTGCCGACCTGACGTCCTTCGCGCACGGCGTGGGCACCAAGACCGACATCCTGAGCGACACCACCGTCCGCATCAGCCGGGTCATTCGCGGCTCGGTCGAGGACGTGTGGCGGGCTCACCACGAGCCCGAGCTGCTGCAGCAGTGGATGCTCGGCCCGGACGGCTGGACGATGCCGGTGTGCGAGGTCTCGACCGAGGTCGGCGGCAAGTACCGCTACGAGTGGGTCTCCGAGGACGGACAGACGCGCTTCGGGTTCGAGGGCGAGGTGCTGGAGATCGACCAGCCCCACAGGAGCGTGACCACCGAGCGCTTCGTCGGGCCCGAGGGATTCCACTCTCCTGAGACCACGACGAACGAGCTCACGCTCACGGCGCAGGAGTCAGGCACGCTGCTGAGCGTCGTCATCACCTACCCGAGCGCCGAGGTCCGCGACACGGTGCTGGCCACCGGCATGACGGACGGCATGGAGTCCAGCTACGCCCGGCTGGAGAGCGTGCTCGCGTAGGGAGCGTCAGCCGAGGGGCGGCAGGGACAGGCCGCCGATGTTCTGCAGGGTCTGTGCGCAGCTGCTGACCCCGTTCACGAACGAACAGAACGTCGGCGGCCGGCTCGGCTTGTACGTCGCCGGCACGCCGTTGCCGGCGATGATCCGCCGATAGGCGTCCACCGCCGCGGTCGGCTGGCGAGTCAGCGTCGGATCGGTCTTCACGTCGACGGTGTAGAGGCCGAAGCGCGGGGTGTAGCTGCCCCACTCGTAGTTGTCGGTCAGGCTCCAGTAGTTGTAGCCGATGACGTTGTATCCGTCGGCCTTCGCCTTCTCCAGCCAGTAGACGATGTCCCGCAGGTGGTCTTCGCGCAGGTAGCCGTCCGAGCGCGGCTTGTGGTCCTCGATCGGCAGGGAGTTCTCCACGATGTACAGCGGCAGCTTCGGATACTTCTCGGCGTAGTACTGCAGGGCGAAGTAGATGCCGTCGGCGGCCGCGTCCGCCTTCCAGAACTGGTCGATCGCCGAATAGAGCGTGCGCGCCTGCGTAGGCCCGGCCGAGTAGTAGTAGTCGATGCCGACGAAGTCGAGCGTGTCGCCCATGGGCGTCAGGAACAGGGCGTCCAGGACCGGCTCCACGCCCGGGATGAACGCGACGTTCGACGACACCATCGCGCCAGGCTGGCGCGAGTGGATGTACGCGTACGCGGCCTTGTGCGCCGCGACCAGCTGGGACGCGAAGTTGGGGAGGTCCAGCGGAGTCAGGGCGCCGATCTTCAGCTGGCGCAGGAAGTACGCGGTGGGCTCGTTGATGGTGATCCAGATGGGGTCGTACTTCGCGTAGCGGTCGACCACGAAGTGCGCGTTGCTGAGCCAGTCCTGCAGCATCCCGGCCCGCTTCCAGCCGCCGAGATCGGCTTCCCATCCCGGATAGACCCAGTGGTCGATCGTGATCATCGGCCGCATGCCGGCCTCGACGATGCTGGCGATCAGGTCGTCGCAGAAGGCGATGCCCTCCGCGCTGCGTACGCCCGGTTGTGGCTCGATCCGCGCCCACTCCACGCCCACCCGGTACACCTCGACGCCCATCTTGCGCGCAAGCTTGATGTCGCTCTTGTACCGGTGCAGGAAGTCGACGGAGTTGCCGATGCGGTCGGCGGCCTGGTCGGACTCGGCATACCGTCGCCAGTTGCTGTCCGGCGAGTAGCCCTCGGCCTGGAAGCCGGACGAGGCGACGCCCCAGAGGAAGTCCGACCCGAGCGGGGACGGCGCAGGCGCGGCCTGGGCTGGGCCCACGAAGGGAACCAGCACGAAGACCAAGGCCGGAAGCGTCCAGCGAATCAACCGCATGGATCCTGAAACTAGATCATGTTTCAGTTTTTCGGAAGAAAACTCCTATGCTCAGGCGTGTGGTGAGCGACGCAGACCGGATTGCCGCGGCCGAGGCGTACCTTGACGCGATCGTGAGTCATCGGGGTGACGACGTCCCGTTCACCGACGACTGCGTGCGCATCGAGAACGGGCTGAAGACCGGATTCTCCGGCAACCACCTGCGGCGCAGCCTGAATCGCGGACCCCAGTACCGCATCATCAAGGCGACGACTGACCGGAAATTCACCGTCGACGGTGACCACGTCTTGGCCGTGTTCACCGTGGTCACCAAGGTCAGGCTGGGCCGCCACCGTCTCGTGGCCAGCACCCGCGACGACTTCCTCATCCCGGCCGACGACGGCCGAATCCACCACATCAAGGTGACGTTCAAGCCGCGTTGGCGCCGGGAGCCCTGACGCCTCCACCAGATTTGGCCACTTTGTTCGGACCTACCAGCCCCTAGCCCCTTA
>DATLCL010000142.1:0-2779 GCA_035526415.1 Aeromicrobium sp. | reverse complement strand
TCAGCCGTCGGTCGCGTGTCCCGATCGATGCGTTGCGCGAACCGTACCACGGCGCGCGGGCTGCCTAGAGGTGCAGGATGCCGAGCACGAGCAGCAGCAGGATGATCAGCCCCGGCACGCCGAGGATCCAGAGCAACAGTGGAAGCATTCGGTACCTCCTTCTGAGATCGGACTGTGCGGACTGTGCGCTCCGGCCGCTCACAGCCGGATGCGCCGACTCGCCTGAGGGCCTGCATTCCGGCTCGCGGAACCATCCAGCCCGCATAACAGCCGAGCGACGGCCGCAACGCACGATCTCCCGCGGGCCGGTAGCCTCCCCCGACACGCCGGATGGCGGCTGGGAGGCCGCCAACGGCACGGGAACCAACCCAACCCGGAGGAGACAGCAGCATGCGGAAGCTCGCGCGTACAGCGCTGGGCGGCATCGCCATTGGCGCGATGGTCACCAGCCTGACAGCGCCCGTGATGGGAGCAGCGCCGATTCGCGGCGTGGACGGCAGCAAGGCCGTCCGATCGGACAATCGGCCCGGTCCGCTGACCCAGCGTCAGGAGGCCCGCCGAAAGGCGGCGATGGACCTGGTCCTCTCGGGCAAGGCATCGCCCAACGAGGACGGTGTCGTCGCGCTCGACACGGACAAGTACTACCAGCTGGCCCTCGAGGGTGATGCCCACGTCTTCACGATCCTCGCCGAGTTTGGCGACCAGGGCAGCGGCAAGCTCGGGCGCATCCCGGGCCCCGTCCACAACGAGATCCCGAAGCCGAACCGCGCGACCGTCGACGGGCAGCCGAACACAGACTTCAACCCCGCCGCGCCGATCGACAACTCGACGGCGTGGCAGGAAGACTTCAACCGGGCGTCCTACCTCGACATGTTCTTCGGGGACGCCCCGTCGTTCCGCGACTTCTACGAAGCGCAGTCCGGCAACCGGTACCACCTCGAAGGCGACGTCAGCGATTGGGTGACCGTGCCCGGCAACGCGTCGATCTACGGCGACAACACCGTCGAGGACTTCGGCGGCGCGTGGCGCTTCATCGCGGACACGGGTAACGCGTGGTACGACCAGATGGTCGCCGATGGCATGAGCCTCGCCGACATCAAGGCATACCTCGCCCAGTTCGACGTCTGGGATCGCAACGACTATGACAACGACGGCGATTTCGACGAGCCCGACGGCTACATCGACCACTTCCAGGCCGTCCACGCCGGTGAGGGCGAGGACGCAGGCGGCGGCGCCCAGGGCGAGGACGCCATCTGGTCGCACCGCTGGTTCGTCAACCCGAACGACTTCGGCCTGACCGGCCCGGAGGTCGAGGGTGACAACGGCCCGGTCGACGTCCTGTTCGGTGGGACCGAGATCGGCAACACCGGCATCTGGATCGGCGACTACACCGTCGAGGCGGAGAACGGCGGGCTCGGCGTGTTCGCGCACGAGTTCGGTCACGACCTCGGCCTCCCGGACTTCTACGACCGCGTCGCGGGCGAGAACGGCGTGGCCTTCTGGTCGCTGATGTCGCTCGGCTCGTGGGTCGGCGATGGGACCGAGGACATCGGCACCAAGCCGAGCTTCATGGGCCCTTGGGAGAAGCTCCAGCTGGGCTGGCTCGACTACTCGCTCGCGGCTGCGGGCGCAAGCACGGCGACACTTGCTCCTTCCGAGGCGGTCATCGTCGACGTAGCGGACCGGGCGGTCTCGACCGACTACACGGTTCCGGCCGGCGGGCACGCCTGGTGGACCGGCAACGACGACGACCTCAACTCGACCCTCACGCGAAGCCTCGACCTGACCGGCGTCAACCGGGCCACGGTCCTCGCCAGCGCGTGGTACGGGATCGAGGACGGGTACGACTACCTCCACTTCGAGTACTCGACCGACAACGGCGACACCTGGACCGACGCCGGTGCGCCGGTCACGGGATCGTCGAACGGCCGGTGGAAGACGCTTCGCTTCACCGTTCCCGGCGGCGCCGCGACCCTCGTGCGCTTCCGGTACGACAGCGACGGCAACACCAACGAGGGCGGGGCCTTCATCGATGACATCGTCATCAAGACGGGCGGCACGACGCTGTTCCAGGACAACGTCGAGTCCGGCGCGAACGGCTGGACGCCCGACGGTGGCTTCAAGATCAGCACCGGGACCGAACAGGTCATCGGCGATCGCTACTACATCGCCGAGAACCGGACGTACGTCGGCTACGACGCCGGCCTCGAGGTCGGTCCGTACCAGTTCAGCTTCGCGCTGACCGACCCGAACAAGGTCGAGCACTTCGCCTTCCAGGATGGGTTGCTCGTCTGGCTGGTCGACGAGTCGTACCGCGACAACGACAACAGCCAGCACACCGGACGCGGCCTTGCCCTGCCGGTCGACGCCCGACCCGCGCCGTTCAAGTGGGCCGACGGCACCCAGCCCAGCAACCGACGCCAGCCCTTCGATGCGACGTTCGGCCTCCAGGCCGTGCCTGACGGTCCGACGAGCGACTACGAGGGCGGCACCCTGCCGTGCGCGGGGCTGCACAAGCAGTACGTCGCCGGCACCAAGAAGGCCCCCGTCCTCGCGTACTACTGCGCCTGGCCGACGGCCGGGCAGCGGGCGGCGATCTCGACCTTCGCGGACACCAGCGAGACCGCCTATTGGGACTCGACGAACGCGCAGAACTCCGTGAAGACGGCCGGTTCGGGCGTGTCGATCGAGGTGACCTCGCAGGTCACCAATGGCGACCTCTCGGTCAGCGTCGAGGACGCTCCGACGCTGCCGTAGCAACCATTTCTTCGCAACGAAC
>DATLCL010000081.1:0-6748 GCA_035526415.1 Aeromicrobium sp. | reverse complement strand
TGTCCGGGCCGTTGATTCCCTGCACGTCCATGCCGAACTTCGTGGCCACGATGGCCTCGTCGCGACGCCCGCGCAGGGCGGCGCCGAGCAGTTCCTCACTCGCGCCCATGCCATAGACGTCGGCAGTGTCGAAGAAGGCCGCTCCCCGCTCGATCGCCGCATCGACGATCTCAGCGACGCGATCGGCGTCGATGCGGGTGCCGAAGGCGTTACAGCCGATGCCGATGCGCGGAAGCTTGAGGTCCTTGACCGTTTCCATGCTCTGGATCTCCTCGTCAGTCGAAAGGCAGGACGTCGGGCGAATGCTTGGCAGCCCGCGCGGCAGCCGCTGTCATCCGGCGCCGGTGATGGCGCCTGCACAGCACCTCGTACCCAGTGGCCGTGGGGGCACCTCCCGCTGGGACGCTTGATGCGCCCAGCGGGGGAGGCTCAGTGGGGTCCTCGACATCTCCGACGACGATCACGTCACCCTCGGTGACCATGACCCCGTTCTCAGTGCGGGCGTTGTGCGTGCCGCGTGCTCCGCACCAGCACAGGGCCTCGACCTGCAGGCGATGGACGCGGTCGGCGAGTTCCACGAGGCGCTGGGACCCGTCGAACAGCTTCGTCCGGAAATCGGTGAGGATCCCGAACGCGAAGACATCGACGGACAGCTCGTCGACGATGCGGGCCAGCTGGTTGACCTGATCGCGGGTGTAGAACTGCGCCTCGTCGCAAACGAGGTAGTCGATCTGGCTGCCCTGCGTCAGCTCGTCGACGACGAAGTGCCAGAAGTTGAGGTCGAAGTCGACCTCGACGGCCGGGACCGCGAAGCCGAGCCGGCTGGACACGATGCTTTCACCGGCCCGGTCGTGCGATGTGAAGAGCCGGCCCGCTCGCCCGTGTGACCGATGCGTGTGGTCCGTCTGCAGGGCCAGCGTGCTCTTGCCGCAGTCCATCGTGCCGGTGAAGAAGATGAGCTCGGCCACGCGCTCATCCTGCCGAAACGAGAAGGGGGATCGCGAGCTCTGCTTCCGTGACCGAGCCATGGAAGCCGCGCAGCTGGAACTCCTGCGGGAAATCAAGCGACGAGAAGACCGCGAAGTCGCCCAACGACGCCACGATGACGTCGCCGAATCGGCCGCGCACATCGGCCTCGATCGGCCCGAACCAGTCAGCCAGATCCTCGCGACGCTCGACGATGGCGCGGTCTCCCATGACTTCGCGCCACCGGGCGAGGACGTCGTCCGTGGCACCCGGGCTGGCGTAGAGGTGCCGCAGCCGGGCCTCGCCGGCGACCAGATCCACACCGTCGCGCAGCTTCGGAACGGCGTCCAAATCGAACCTGCCGTCTTCCGGAAGGTCGAGCATGCCGTGGTCGGCGGTGACGAGCAGGACCGTGTCGTCGGGCAGCTGATCGCGCAGCTCCGTGACGTCAGCGTCGATGGACAGCAGCGTCTCGTGCCACGCGTCGGACGTGCAGCCGTCCGCGTGACCGGTGTGGTCGAGGCGCGAGTCGTATGCGTAGACCAGCCCGCGCGAAGCCGATTCGACGGCGTCCAGTACGACGTCGAGACGCTCCCACGTCGACTTCACCCCATGGAAGCTGACGTCTCGATGGGTGCAGCGGGTCAAGCCCGAACCCTCGAACTTCGCCTCGTTGACGACATCCGCCGCCAAACCGCCATCGGCCAGCTGCGCGAGGACGGACGGATGGGGCTGCCAGGCCTCCGGTTCGACCGGCTGGTCCCAGGTCAGCAGGTTCATCCGGCGGCCGGTCTCGGGGACGCGGCAGGTGTAACCGGCCATGCCGTGCCGGCCGGGTCGCAGACCGGTGGCGAGGCTGGTCAGGCTGGTCGCCGTGGTGGACGGCACACCACACACCACACCGTCGACGCCCGAAAGCGCGGACAGGAACGGAGCCGACTGCGGGTTGTCGCGCAGGACCTTCGCCCCCATGCCGTCGACGACGAAGACGACGTAGCGCGATGCCTCGGGCAACCCGAGGCTGTTGTCGAATCGGTGGTCGCCAAGCGCCCCGGCGACCGAAGGGAGGATGCGGTCGATCGTCGGACGTCCCTGTGGCCCGTAATCGGCCGCCCGTGGTGGCATCAGGCCCGCGCGGAGTCGGTCGTGGCTGCCGACAGGTGCCTCGCGAACTCCAGCAGGCGTCCCACGGCCGCGCCGCCATCGGCGGTTGCGCTCAGTCGCAACGAGAAATCGTCGCCGGTGATGCTGCCAGTGAAGCCGTGGTCAGCATCGCAGTCCGGATCGTCGCAATGGGCCGGCTCCAAGTCGACCCGGGAGACGGCACCCCACCCGACGGTGAGGACGGCCTCCTCGAGCCTGTCGGTGGAGGCGGACACCATCCGTGACACGACCACCGAGCGAACCTGCCCTACCGCGACGGCCTCGCTCGTCGTCGACGTGTACGGATGCGGCAGGAGGTCATCAGGCGGGTGCTCGTCGGTGTGGACCAGGATGACCCGCGTCGGCGTGAGTGCCAGGACCGTCATGTGGCGGCGGATCTCGTCGCGGTCGAACGTCGGCTCGTGGTGCAGCACGTACGCCAGGACCGTCTCGTCGGCGACGGCGTCCCGCAGGCCGTCGGCCACGATGTCCGGGTAGTAGCCGCTGCGCGAGATCTCTGAATAGACCTCGGAGGTGCGATCCGTCGTCACGTGCCCACACTATCGGCGCGCCGGTGGAGGGCGGTGCGAGCGGGCAAGCGACAATCGAGCCATGGCACGTACGACCAGCAAAAACGCTGTCGAGGAGTTCGACGAGCACATCATCGACACCGACATCACGGACGAGATGAATGCGAGTTACATCGAGTACGCGTACTCCGTCATCTACGCGCGCGCCATCCCGGACGCCCGCGACGGGCTGAAGCCGGTACAGCGCCGCACCCTCTTCACCATGGACGACCTGAACCTGCGGCACGACCGCGGTCACGTCAAGAGTGCTCGCGTCGTTGGCGAGGTCATGGGTCGCCTCCACCCGCACGGCGACTCGGCTATTTACGACGCGCTCGTGCGTCTCGTGCAGCCGTGGTCGATGCGCGTCCCGCTCGTCGACGGTCATGGAAACTTCGGCTCCCCCGACGATCCGCCGGCCGCGATGCGCTACACCGAGTGCCGGATGGACCCTGCCGCCGAGGCGATGACCGAGTCGATCGATGAGGACACCGTCGACTTCCGGCCGAACTACGACGGCCGCGAGCTCGAGCCCAGCGTGCTGCCGGCCGCGCTGCCGAACCTCTTGGTCAACGGCGCCTCCGGCATTGCTGTCGGGATGGCCACCAACATCGCGCCGCACAATCTGGTCGAGGTGATCCAGGCCTGCCGGCACCTCATCGACCACCCGGAGGCCGACCTGGATGCGCTGATGCGCTTCATCCCCGGCCCCGACCTGCCGACCGGCGGCAAGATCGTCGGTCTCGAAGGCATCCGCGACGCCTACGCCACCGGCAACGGCTCCTTCCGGATGCGCGCCACGGCCCGCGTCGACAACATCACGGCCCGCCGGCGCGGCATCGTCGTCACCGAGCTGCCGTACAACGTGGGTCCGGAACGCGTCATCGAGGCGATCAAGAAGCTGGTGCAGACCAAGAAGCTGCAGGGCATCTCGGACATCAAGAACCTGACCGACCGGCACCAAGGGCTCAATCTGGTCATCGAGGTCAAGAGCTCGTTCCACCCCGAGGCCGTCCTTGAGCAGCTCTACAAGCTCACGCCGATGGAATCGTCGTTCTCGATCAACGCCGTCGCGCTCGTCGACGGGCAGCCGCGGACGCTGGGCCTCAAGGAGATGCTCACCGTCTTCCTCGACCATCGTTACGACGTCGTGCGGCGCCGCACCACATTCCGCCGGGCCAAGGCGGCCGACCGGCTGCACTTGGTCGATGGCCTGCTCATTGCTCTGGTCGACATCGACGAGGTCATCCAGCTCATCCGCGGCAGCGACGACCGCGGCCAGGCCCGCGAGCGACTCATCGGCGTCTTCGACCTCAGCGAGCTCCAGGCGGATTACATCCTCGATCTGCAGCTCGGCCGCCTCACGAAGTTCTCCCGCATCGAGCTGGAGAAGGAGGCTGAACAGCTGCGCGCCGTCATTGACGAGTTGGATGCGATCTTGGCGGACGAAGCGCTTCTCCGTTCCGTTGTCTCGGCCGAACTTGTCGAAGTGGCCAAGCGGTTCGGAAACCCGCGCCGCACGGTGCTGCTGGAGTCGGCCGGACAGACCGTCACCGCTGCCGCGCCACTCGAGGTCGCCGACGACCCCTGCTGGGTCCTGCTCTCGGCCACCGGGCTCCTGGCTCGCACGGCCGACGATGCGCCGCTGGGCAACGTAAGCACTCGAGCCAAGCACGACACGATTGTCGCCGCGGCGCGCACGACGGCGCGCGGGCAGATCGGGCTGGTGACGTCGGGTGGCCGCGTGCACCGGCTCAACGTCGTCGAGATCCCGTCGATCCCGCCCACGTCGTCGGCACCCCATCTGCAGGGGGGTGTGCCCTTGCGTGAACTGCTCCACCTCGACGATCGCCCACTCACGCTGATGCCGTTTGACGGCGTCGACGGCCCCGGCATCGCGCTCGGCACCAAGCAGGGCGTGGTCAAGCGGGTCAAGCCCGACCACCTCACCAACCGGGACAGCTGGGAGCTCATCGGCCTGAATGAGGGCGACGAGGTCATCGGTGCCGCCGTCCTCGAGACCGGCGACGAACAGCTGGTGTTCATCACGTCGGACGCCCAGCTCCTGCGCTTCGACGCGTCCGCCGTACGACCACAGGGACGAGCCGGCGGCGGTGTGGCCGGCGTCCGGCTGACCGACGGCGCCAGCGTCGTCGCCTTCGCGGCCGTCCGGAATGCCGACGATGCATCGATCGTGACGCTGGCCGGATCTGCGTCGGCACTGCCGGGCACCCAGAACGGAAGCGCAAAGGTCAGCCCCCTTGCCATCTATCCGCCGAAGGGCCGAGCCACCGGCGGCGTCCGGTGCCACCGACTGCTCAAAGGCGAGGACGCGGTGATCCTCGCGTGGGCCGGCGACGGCATGCCGCTCGCGTGCGCCACCAGCGGCTCCCCGGTCGATCTGCCCGAGCCCACGGACCGCCGTGACGGATCCGGCGTTGTTGTCAGTCAGCCGGTCCTTGCCGTGGCGAGTCCTCCGGCGCAATTGCCCGGCACGCACCAATCAGCGTGAAAGACTGACGATCATGCTGCCCCGTCGATTGCACAGGATCACCATTCTGCTCGTTGCCCTCCTTGCTGCCGGCTTCCTCACCGGTTGCGGACCGGACAAATCCAACCCGAAGGTGCAGCGGGACCTGCTGAAGGAGCGGCTCACCGAGGCCCGGGCCAAGATCGACGACGCCGAGACGATCAACCTGAGCCTGTCAGCCAAGAACATGCCCGACGGCACGTCCGGACTGTTGTCGGCAACGGGTTCGGGCAACCACAATCCCGCCTTCAAGGGCAACGTCAAGGTCATCACCGGCGGTGCCACCGTCACCGCCGAAGTGGTCGCCGTCGGCAGCGAGGTCATGGCGAAGCCGAGCTTCGCGCCCATCTTCCTCAAGGTCGACCCGGCCAGCCTGAAGGCGCCCAATCCGGCCGCGCTGTTTGAGACCTCGGTCGGCTTCTCCCAGGTGCTGGTCGAGACGAAGGGCCTGAAGGAGGGCCCCAAATCTCGCGATGGCAAGGAGGTCCTGACCACGATCACCGGCAGCCTGCCCGGCTCGGTGGTGAGGGCCATCCTCCCCTCTGCCAAGGCAACGGCGTCATTCCCAGTGACCTACCGGCTGACCGAGGACAATGAACTGCGCGATGCATCGATTTCCGGGCCGTTCTATCCCGGCGTCGCCAACGTCACCTATGACCTTGCCGTCACGACGTCGAGCGAGCCCGTCTCGATCACGCTGCCCAAATGACCGATAGGCCCCCACAAGCGGGAGGGGCCGCCAGTTCTGGCTCTCGACGATCCAGCCGCATCATCCTGGCGTTCGCCGTCGTCGCGATCGCGTTCGCGGCCGCAGACACGTATGTCGTCGTCCTTGCCCTGCCGGGCATGATGACGACGGTCGGCCTGGACATCGACCAGCTGCAGCGGGCTGCACCGATCATCTCCGGCTTCCTGCTGGGTTACGTCGGCGTCCTGCCGCTGATCGGTCGCATCGCCGATCTCCGCGGGCGCGTCCCGGTGTTGCTCGGCTGCCTCTTGATCTTCGCCATCGGGTCGATCGTCACGGCCGCTGCGTACGACTTGCCGACGATCGTGGCCGGTCGTCTGATCCAGGGCATCGGCGGAGGCGGCCTGATTCCACCGACGCTCGCGCTCGTCGCCGACCTGTGGCCGCCGCAGAAGCGCGGACTGCCCCTCGGTGTTGTCGGCGCCGTCCAGGAATTGGGCAGCGTCATCGGCCCGCTCTACGGCGCCGCCGTCATGACGGTCGCATCCTGGCGCGCGATCTTCTGGATCAACGCTGTCGTCGGCCTGATCCTGTGTGCAGGCATGCTCCGACGACGGCAAAGGCTGGACGTGCCGGGCCTGTCCCTGCTGGCCCTGACGCTGGCCGGCCTCAGTCTCATCATGCTGGCGCCACGGCGCCTCGTCACTGGCGTGACAACCGGCCTCGCGTTCCTGCCGCTCGCCGGCGAGTCGCGCTGGCTGACCCCGTTGGCCCTCACCACCGCCGCACTGCTGCTGCTGTTCTGCCTGCGGCAGCTGTTCGCCCGGCGACCGATGCTGAACTGGCGATGCT
>DATLCL010000032.1:0-12402 GCA_035526415.1 Aeromicrobium sp. | reverse complement strand
GTGTCGTGGCGAGTCAAGGCCTTCATCGTCCGGCACTTCGCCGTCGCGTCGCTGTCGCTGCTCGCGACCTTGGCCGTGTTCGGTCTGGGCTGGCTGCTTCTCGGAAGTTGGCGGTGGGGCGTCGTCGCGGCAGGAGTGCTTGCGGCCATTCCGGCTTGGACCGACAGCGCCATGTTCAACATGAAGGACTCACCGGTCGGCGCCGGCTATACCGTCATGACCTTCGGGCTGGTGGCAACGGTGATGGCCACGAGAGCCCGCGGTCGACTGGAACTGCTGGAGTGTGCGCTCGCCGCGGTCGCGATGGTTCCGGGGATCGCGCTCATGGTGGGGACGCGACCCGGGATGTGGCCAGCCGCTCTGGTGGCTGTCATCGCCCTGTTCGTGATCATGGCGATTGGCGGTGCATTGCACTGGCAGTTGGTGGCCACCCTCCTTGCAGGTCTGGCTATGTCGTACGTCGCGCTGTGGCAGATCTATCCGCGGGTTTTCAGCACCCCAATCACGATGCTTCGGAAGTCGGTGTCCGCCAGCACGGAGTTTCCACACAGCCTTCCGCCCGGCCGCGGATACGTCTTCCAACAGACTCTTATTGAATGGCCGACCTTCCTGTTGCTCTTCATGCTGCTGGGCACGGTTGTCGCGGCCACGCTCAGCTGGAGGATGCTGACGACCGATCCGTTCCACGCGGCGGCGTTTGCGTTGGTTGGAGCCCAAGCGTTCGTCATGCCGCTGGCGGCTATCGTCATGAACGCGAACTTGTATCACGGGCTGCGCCAATTGCTGTTCGCGTTCCCCGGTCAGGCGGTCCTCGCCACCGTCGGGATCGCTGCGGCCCTTTCGGCGGTGCCGACCCTGCGCGGTCGCCGATTGCTCGCCGGCATTGCCATTGCAGCAATGGCGTTCCCGATGGTCGTCCAGGCTCGGCTGTTCCCGTATCAGTACGCCTACGGAAACGTCGCCGCAGAACTTTCCGGCGCATTCATCGGCAACGACTACTTCCGGTCCAGCTTCCGTGAATACGTCGACGATGTTCCGTCGACGATGGGGACCCGGTGCCTGACCCAGCCGGCGAAGCGCCTCAACTACAGCTCGGCGAAGGACTGTCGCAATGTGTTCGGCTCATTCAAGCCGATCTGGTTGGAACAGTGGAAGCACGCGCGGTACGACCCCGAGTCGGAGCGCTTTTACCTCATCTCGCGGTACCAGGCGGGAGTCCCGGACAACTGTCATGTCATCCGCGAAGTCACCCGGCACCGCAACTTCAAACGTGTTGTCATGAGTCGCCTGTCCGACTGCGTGTACGAGCCGGGGCCATGATGAAACGTGGTTGTGGAGCAGCCTCCATACTCGTGCTCGGTGTGATGCTGAGCGCCTGCGGATACGGCGGAGCCCTTCGGGACGCGCGATGGGAATCCGCGATGCCTGAACCGGTGGTTACCGTCGATCCGAGCGAGGCAACTGACGGCGTCGTCACGTATTTGGAAGTGCGGAAGAGCCCGGAGGATGGGGCAAGCACTGAAGGCGGTGTCCGAGTAGCGACCCCGGAGGATCTTGGCAAATTGCATGATGCGCCCGCAGACTTCAAGAGCTTTCTCAGTTGGCAACTCAGTGCCAACATTGCCGCCGTTAACACCGGCCTTGCCGCACGCGGCAAAAAGATGCCAGCACGGTGCGACCTCCCGGCCAGAATCACGGTTTGGGGTGTGGCACCGGCTGTGGCAACGGCCCGTGAATGGTGGTGCACGCGGGACGCCAATGAGGTCATCTGGGTCAAAGACCGCGGCAGTTGGCGGGTCGCGGCTCGGATGCGGGGTGGCTGGGATTGTTCCGTGCTGAACCGCTACAGGATCCCCGCCGACATCACTGCCGCTGTGTGCTGGAACGAGGACGGTCGAACAGTGCGCAGATACAACGGCCCTCGGGATTAGCCGACGCCCCAACTTCGTAGCAACTGCTGACAAGAACCTTCCAGCACGGCAGACAAGTCCAGGCCTTGGAGTGCCGGAGCTCGAGTCCAGCTGTCCTGTGTTTTCGAAAAATCGGGTGCGCGAGGGGGGATTTGAACCCCCACGCCCTTACGGACACTGGCACCTGAAGCCAGCGCGTCTGCCATTCCGCCACTCGCGCATGATCCAGCACCCACCAGGGCCTGAACCGAAGAGTGAGTCTAACAGGGGCAATCTCGAGAACAGACCGCCCGATACGATCGGACCGTTCCCCTGCCGGGGGCGGAACGAGGAGGGACGGTCGCTCGATGGCTGGCGTCATCCAACGCTTTGAGCAGCGGCTCGAAGGTGTCGTGACCGGCGCCTTCGCGCGGGCCTTCCGCAGTGCCGTCCAGCCGGTCGAGATTGCCGCCGCCCTGCAGCGGGAGGTCGACAACTCGGCCCAAGCCCTGTCCCGCGATCGGATGCTGGCCGCCAACGTATTCGTGGTCGAGTTGTCCGCATCGGACTACGACCGCCTCGCCCCCTTCGGCGACACCCTGGCTGCTGAACTGAGTCGCCTGGTGGAGGAGCACGTCGGCGAGCAGCGGTACACGCTGACCGGTCCGCTCGAGATCGGCTTCGCTGCCGCCGACGACCTCGGCACCGGCCGCTTCCGGGTGCGCAGCAACACCAGCGCCGCCGTCACCCCGGTGGCCGGCGAGCGGATGACCGAGACCGCGATCCGCACATCGGACGTCGTCATCGAGGTCAACGGCATGCGCCACCCGCTCAGCCCCCCCGGTGTCGTGATCGGCCGCGGCAGTGAATCCGATCTGCGCATCAACGACCCGGGCATCTCGCGAAAGCACGCGCAACTGGCGGTCACGGCCGGGGACAGCGGGTCAGGCGGTGGCACCGAGGTGACCGTCCACGACCTCGGCTCGACCAACGGCGTGATCCTCAACGGGCAGCGGGTCAGCGACGGCGAGGTCCGCGACGGCTCACACATCCAGCTGGGCACCACCGTCATCGTCGTCCGGATCACCGAATCGGTCAGCGGGTCCACCTCAACCACCGACGAGGGCGAGGTTCACGACGATGTCTGAACTGACGCTGACCCTCATCAAGCTCGGCTTCCTCGCCGTGCTGTGGCTGTTCGTGCTCTCGGCGATCTCAGTCATCCGCTCGGACATCATCGGCACCAAGGCAACGGCACTCCCCCCACCACCGGGCGCCGGCGCCGGCGCCAAAAAGAACAAGCCGAAGGACCGGGCCAAGCCGACCAAGCCCAAGCGCGGCACACCGACCAAGCTTCAAATCGTCGGTGGGCCGAACGCCGGCCAAAGTGTCCCTCTCGGCGACGAGCCGATTCTCCTGGGGCGAGGAACCGACGCAGCCATTCGACTGGATGATGACTACGTGTCCACCCGGCATGCCCGCTTCGCCACCAACGGCGAGGAGTGGTTCGTCGAGGATCTCGGTTCCACCAACGGGACGTACGTGGGCAGCCAGCGCGTTTCCGCGCCGGTCCCGGTCGGAATCGGCGTTCAGGTGCGGCTCGGCAAAACCATCGTCGAACTGCGGAAATAGGCCATGGCATCGCTCTCCCTCCGTTTCGAGGCTCGCACCGACACCGGTCTGCGCCGCACCAGCAACCAGGACTCGGGCTATGCCAGTGGCCGCCTGATAGCCGTCGCCGACGGCATGGGCGGTGCCGCCGCCGGCGACCTCGCGTCCTCGACGACCATGAACATTCTCCGAACGATCGACCGCGAGCTGGACGATCCACGCGGCGCGCTTCTCCAAGCCGTCCGAGACGCCAACCGGCGGCTCGGCGAAATCTCGGCCGCGGACCCATCCGTCGACGGCATGGGCACCACGCTCGAGGCGTTGCTGTGGACCGGTGAGCACTTCGTTACCGCGCATATCGGCGACTCGAGGTCGTATCGGCTGCGCGACGGCGAACTCACTCAGCTCAGTCACGACCATTCGTTCGTCCAGAGCCTCGTCGACGAAGGCAAGCTCACCGCGCAGGAGGCGCGCATCCACCCGCATCGCTCATTGCTGCTGCGGGTCCTGCTCGGCCGTGCCGACAATGAGCCGGACATCGGCCAGCTGGCGGGTCAGGCCGGCGACCGCTACCTGGTGTGCAGCGACGGATTGACCGACATGGTCGATGACGCCACGATCGCCGAGACGCTCGCGATCGAAAGCCTCGATGAGGCAGCCGATCGGCTGATCGAGCTGGCACTCGCCGGTGGCGGCCTGGACAACGTCACCGTCGTCATCGGCGAACTCGTCGAGGACACGCACGGTGCGGCCGATCCTCAACTGGTGGGTGCTGCCGCCGACGGGCCGCGGCGCCGACCGTCGACCGTCGAGACCACGGCGACAATCGCACCGCCCCCCGACGTCGAGGAACTGCGGTATTCGTACGTGCCGCCGCGCCGTATGGGCTGGCTGCGGTACGGGCTGGTGGTCGGCGTGGCGCTGCTGGTCCTGATCGCCGGAGCCGTGGCGTTGTACCGCGCCAGTCAGAGCCAGTACTTCGTCGGCGTGAGCAATGATCACGTCGCGATCTATCGCGGCGTCGACGCCGACATGCCGTTCATCTCCCTCAACAGCGTGGTCGACGAGACCGACATCCGGATTTCCGCGCTGACCCGGGTCAACCGGAACCTTGTCCTGGAGGGCATCGAGGCCCGGGACCGCGCCGAGGCCGACGCGACGGTCGCCCGGTTGCGCGCATCCCGCCCGAAGCCACGGCCGAAGCCATCGCCATCGCCATCCGCCAGTCCGACAACCGCCAGTCCGACAACCGCCCCGTCCACGGCATGAGCACTCCATCGGTTTGGGTTCCGCGGAAGCGGCGCGGGGCGGAGTTCTTCCTCACGATTCTCGCCGTGAGCATCGGCGTGATTTCGTACTGCGCGGTCGGGCTGGGCGCCCAGGGACGGATCCCCGCCGGAGCTCTCGGACTCGCCGCCGGGATCGTGAGTCTCGCGGTCGCGGCTCATTTCGTCATCCGGCGGGTGGCCCCGTACGCCGATCCGGTTCTCCTCCCGCTGGTCCTGTGCCTCAACGGGCTGGGACTGGCCATGATCTACCGCCTCGATCTCGACCGCCAGCAGATCGACCCGGAGCGCCAAGGCTTTGCCGGCCCGCAGCTGATCTGGACGATCCTCGGTCTCGGCGCTTTCTCGCTCGTACTGGTGGTCGTCCGCGACCACCGTCGCCTGCAATCGGTCACCTACACGTTCGGGTTCGCCGCGCTCGCCCTCCTCGTGATGCCGTTGCTGCCGGTCATCGGGACGTCCCACTACGGCTCGCGCATCTGGATCAACCTCGGGCCGTTCAGCTTCCAGCCCGGCGAGGCGGCCAAGATCTGCTTGGCCATCTTCTTCGCCGGCTACTTGGTGGTGAAGCGCGACGCCCTGGCGTTGGCCGGCCGCCGGATCGCCGGCATCGACCTGCCGCGCGGGCGCGACCTCGGCCCCATCCTGGTCGGCTGGCTGGTCAGCGTCGGCATCCTCGTCCTGCAGCGCGACCTCGGCTCGTCGCTGCTGTTCTTCGGCCTGTTCGTCGTGATGCTCTACGTCGCGACCGAACGGTCCGGCTGGCTGATCGTGGGTGGGGTGCTGTTCGCCATCGGCGCCTACTTCGGGTACCTGGAATTCGCACACGTCCGCGTCCGGTTCGACGCCTGGCTCGACCCGTTCGGTGACCCCGACAACAACGGGCAGATCATCAGCGGCCTCTTCGGATTGGCGCACGGCGGGATCCTCGGCCGCGGCTGGGGATTGGGCAGTCCGCAACTGACGCCCTTCTCGTTCTCCGACTTCATCGCCGCATCGCTCGGTGAGGAACTGGGCTTGACCGGGCTGATGGCGATCATCCTCATCTACGGACTCATCGTCGAGCGCGGCCTGAGGATCGCGCTCACCTGCCGCGACGCCTTCGGCAAGCTACTTGCGGCTGGCCTCGCGTTCTCGTTCGCACTCCAGGTGTTCGTCGTCGTCGGCGGAGTTACTCGGCTCATCCCGCTGACCGGATTGACCACCCCGTTCCTGGCCCAAGGCGGTTCGTCCGTGGTCATGAACTGGGCGATCATCGCCCTCCTCCTGCGCATCAGCGACCAGACCCGCCGGCCGGCACCGTCGGTCGAACCGCTCGACAGCGACGACGAGACGCAGGTGGTGAAGCTAACGTGAACCGGCCCATCCGCGCTCTGTCGGTCGCCTGCCTCGTCCTGTTCCTGGCGTTGCTGGCCAACGTGAACTACGTCCAGTTCGTCCAAGCCGACAGCCTCAACGCCAAGAACGGCAACAAGCGCGTCATCAACGAGGAGTTCTCCCGCGACCGGGGTCCGATTCTCGTCGACGGCGAGCCGGTGGCCGAAAGCGTCCGCTCCAGCGACGAGTACAAGTACCAACGCCGCTACAGCGACGGGAAGCTGTATGCGCCGATCACCGGCTACTTCTCCTACATCTACGGCCGCGGCGGGCTCGAGTACTCAGAGAACCCGGTCCTGTCCGGCAGCGACAACCGGCTATTCGTGAGCCGAGTGGTCGACGTCCTCGCCAACAAGCAGCCCAAGGGTGGGAGCGTCGAGACCACGCTGGACCCCCTGGCGCAACAGGCCGCAGCAAACGGGCTCCAGCACCTGGGTCCGACCACCCGCGGCGCCGTCCTCGCGCTGCGACCGTCGACCGGCGAGATCCTGGCGATGGTGAGCCAGCCGTCGTACAACCCCGCGGTTTTGGCCAGCCACGACTTCGGCAACGTGGAGCGGGCGTGGGGCAAGCTCATCACGGCCAAGACACAGCCGATGCTCAACCGCACGACCCAGCAGACGCTTCCGCCCGGCTCAACGTTCAAGCTGGTGACGGCTGCTGCGGCGCTGGAGAAGCTCAACCTCAACCCCGATGACATGATCCAGGCCGGCCGGACACTGAGTTTCCCCGGTATCACCTACACGCTGGGCAACCAAGGCGGCGGGAACTGCGGCGGGCAGCGCATCACCTTCGAACGCGCGCTGAACGTGTCGTGCAACGTCGCCTTCGGCGCCCTCGCCGGGAGGGTCGGTGCCGACGACCTCGCGGATCAGGCGCGGGCGTTCGGCTTCGGGACTGATCCCTTGGCCGGCTTGCCCTCAGGACCGAGCCGCTTCCCGACCGGGCACCTCGAGCCTCCGCAGTTGGCCCCGTCCGACATCGGCCAGTACGAAGTGGCCGCCACCCCGCTGCAGATGGCAATGGTCGCGGGAGCCGTGGGGAACAACGGCGAGGTGATGCGCCCGTACGTGGTCAAGGCCGTCCGCGCGCCCAACCTGCGCGTCCTTGAAGAGACGCAGCCGGAGTCGCTGGGCCAAGCCATGAGTGCGGCGAATTCCGACAAGCTCACCCAGATGCTGGTCAGCACGGTGACCAGCGGAACCGCGACGTCAGCGCGCATCTCCGGCGTCGACGTTGCCGGCAAGACCGGCACCGCTCAGTCGACCAAGGACAGGCCGCCCTACGCGTGGTTCCTGTCGTTCGCTCCAGCCGACGACCCGCAGGTCGCGGTCGCGGTGGTCGTCGAGTCCAGCCAGACGGCTCGCAGCGAAATCGCCGGCGGGCGGCTAGCCGGACCGATCGCGCGCAGTGTCATGCAGGCGGTGCTGGAACGGTGAGGCTAGCCCCAGAATGTTCGACCGATATGGGAGATTTGCGACATGAGTGATTCCGGCGACGGAACCGAACCCGTTCTGCTGGGCAACCGCTATGAACTTGGGGGCATTCTCGGCCGCGGAGGCATGGCCGACGTGCGAATCGGTCGTGACCAGCGCCTCGGACGCACGGTCGCCATCAAGCAGCTTCGTCCCGACCTCGCCGTCGACGAGTCTTTCCAGGCTCGGTTCCGGCGCGAGGCACAGTCCGCCGCCGCGCTCAACCATCCGTCCATCGTCGCGGTGTACGACACCGGCGAGGCCGCAGACGCGCACGGTCTCCACATTCCCTACATCGTCATGGAGTACGTCGACGGCCAGACGTTGCGAGACCTCCTGCGCGACGGACGCAAGATCCTCCCGGAACGGTCACTGTCCATGGTGGCCGACGTCCTGAGCGCGCTCGACTACAGCCACCGGGCCGGCATCATCCACCGCGACATCAAGCCGGCCAACGTCATGCTCACGCCGGAGGGCCAGGTCAAAGTCATGGACTTCGGCATTGCCCGCGCCATTGCCGACGCGTCGGTCACCCAAACCGCGGCCGTCATCGGTACCGCGCAATACCTCTCACCCGAGCAGGCACGCGGCGAGACCGTCGACGCCCGCTCCGACATCTACTCGACCGGGTGCCTGCTCTACGAGCTGCTCGCCGGTCGCCCGCCGTTCATCGGCGAGAGCCCAGTGTCCGTGGCCTACCAGCACGTTCGTGAGGAGGCCCGGCCGCCATCGCAGTTCAATCCGGACGTCAGTGGCAACGTCGACCACATCGTCGCCAAGTCACTGGCCAAGCGCACCGATGAGCGGTACCAGAGCGCGGCCGACATGCGGAACGACATCGAGCGCGTTCTGGCCGGGCATGCCGTCGCTCCGCCGTCGGCACCAAGCCCCGGTTCGGCCACGACGGTTGCCGCAGTTGACGCCCTCTCGGGGCTCAGTGGCTCCGCCAACACCACCCAGGTGACACAGGCGGTCCCGGCGACCGACGCCGCGGCGCTTCCGCCGCCGTCACGGCGCAAGCCGAACAGCGGCCGTAGCAAATTCGCATTCTGGGCCTTGGCCCTTATCGCCCTCGTGCTGCTCAGCATTGCCGCGTGGGCGTTCCTCGGCCAGGGGGACACTCCACAGGCCGACAAGATTGCCGTGCCGGACGTGTCCGGCGAGCCGTACGACGCCGCCAAGGCCGAGCTGGAAGCGGTGAACTTCGAGGTCGAGAAAGCCGAGGAGCCGGACGACACCGTGCCCACCGGTGACGTGATCTCACAGGACCCGGCGGGTGGCTCGCTCATGGAACCCGGTACGACCATCACGCTGACCGTGTCCACCGGCAAGGAGACCGTGACCATGCCCGCCCTCGGCAGCTACACGTTCGACGACGCCAAGAACCTCCTCGAAAGCGACCAGTACCAGCTGAAGGTGGAGAAGGAAGAGCGGGACAGCTCGTCACCGGCGGACGAGGTCATCAACTCGAACCCGCCGGAGGGATCTGATGTCGAGAAGGGCTCGACCGTCACGCTCTACGTCTCGCGCGGTGAGACTTCGGTACCGAACGTGGTCGGCAAGAGCGTCAGCGACGCCAAGAACACGCTCGAGGACGCCGGCTTCGACGTAGAGGTGAACGGTCCGAACAGTGGAAAGGTCACCGACCAGGACCCCGGCGGCGGCGAGGACCTCGCGCGCGGCGAAACGGTCGAGATCACGACCGAGGCCGAGGACAAGCAGGGTCCAGACGTCGACCAGCTCTGCATTCCGCCAGATACCGACCCGGACACTGACGGCTGCCAGTCGTAGGCTGACCACCGTGTCTTCATCGAAACGGCCCGCTCCGAAGCCCGTGAAGGTCCGCCGAAAGCTGGGCGGCTGGCGTCATCCGCTGGCCTTGGCGCTGCTCATCGGTGCCATTGCCTGGGCAGTCGGTGCGTTCTTCGCCAACAGCGACAAGGACTTCCCGAAGGTTGGGACGGTGCCGGTCCTCTCCAGCATCGGCGGATGGAACTGGGCCATCGCGATCGGGCTCGCGCTTGTCGCCACGTCGATCGCCGATCGCACCCGCCCTCCGGTGCCACCGGGGAATCGCGGCTGGCGCTATGCCGGCGTCGCGATGTCGGTCTCCGCGCTGCTCGGCCTGCTGTGGGTCGTGGTCTTCTACGTCATCTCGAACACGTCGGCGCATATCCCGATCTACTCAGATCTCGGACAATGGAACATCCTCATCGGGATGGGCTTCATCGTCGCGGCGTTCGGCTTCGCCACCAAATGGGAGTGAGGCTCCCGGTTATCCAAGGGTGTGTACACACCTGTGGATAATTACACTGGTGTGATTCCGCTGGTCAGCGCGGCAGTGTGGACGACGACACCGGCGATGATCAGGACCCACAGGGCCGCGAACGCGAGCACGTGCCACAGCATTCGCGATGACCGCGGCGCGTAGGCGAACACGACGCCCAAGGCGAGCCCGGCAAGGAATCCGCCAAGGTGGGCCTGCCAACTGATGTTGCCCTGCAGGCTGATGAATCCGTTGATGACCAGCAGGACCAACAGCGACCGCACGTCCTGGCCGACCTTGACCATGAGCACGAAGACGAGGCCGAAAAGACCGAAGATCGCGCCGGATGCGCCGACCGTCGGCGGACCGTTCAGGACGTACACGAGAGTCGATGCCGTCACCGCCATCGTGAGATATGCAGCGATGAATCGCGCGCTCCCTAGTGCCCGCTCAGCGGCTGGACCGAACAGGTAGAGCGCGATCATGTTGAACGCCAAGTGGAGCGGACTGGCGTGCAGGAACTCGCCGGTCAAGAGGCGCCAGACTTCGCCGTGGGCCACTCCCGCGACCTCCATGCGGCCAGCCGTCGTCACGGTTCCCGCGCTCGCCAACTGTGCAAGGAACACCGCGACATTGATCGCGATGAGGGCCAATGAGATTCGACCAGCATCCGCTGAGATGGCCCCGCCGGCCATCGTTCGCGGCTGGCGAACCGACTTGCGTGCCTCGGCCACACAGGACGGACAGTGAAAGCCAACCGCCGCATCATGCATGCAGTCCGGACAGATCGGCCGCTCGCACCGCTGGCAGCGGATGTTGGCTTCGCGGCCGGGATGCCGGTAGCAATCGGTCACGATCGGTCGATGGTGACCTTGGTGATGACCACGGGGTCGACGGGCTGGTCGCCCCTGCCGGTCGGCGTCGTCCCGATGGCGTCGACGACGGCTCGGCTGGCCTCGTCCGTCACCTCGCCGAAAATGGTGTGCCGGCGGTTGAGCCAGTCGGTCGGCGCCAACGTGATGAAGAACTGCGATCCGTTGGTGCCGGGCCCGGCATTCGCCATGGCCAACAAGTAGGGCCGGTCGAACTTCAGGTCCGGGTGGAACTCGTCGTCGAACTGGTACCCGGGGCCGCCCGTGCCGGTGCCGAGCGGGCACCCACCCTGGATCATGAAGCTGTCGATCACCCGGTGAAAGGTCAGCCCGTCGTAGAACGGCTTGTCCGACGGCTGGTGAGTGGCCGGATCGAGCCACTGCTTGGTGCCCTCGGCAAGACCCACGAAGTTCTCGACCGTCTGCGGTGCCTGATCGGGGAAGAGATCGATGACGATGTCACCGCGGTTGGTGGTGAGGGTCGCGGTCAGTGCCACGGGAATCCTTTCGGTGGGGTGCTCGGGTAATCGTACGGGTCGGTCAGAGCTCAGCCGCGCGATGAACGGCATGGGTGGCCCGCCGTTCGGCGAGGAACGTGAACACGGGTATCAGCCCGGCGAGCATGGTTGTGATGGTGAAGAGCGGTCGCCATCGCGCCGCTCGGGCCAAGATCGCCGCCGTCACGAGGTACACCATGAACAGCCAGCCGTGGGCGATCCCCACGTACATCGACACCAGGTCGCCGACGTGCTGCGGGCCGGAGCCCGGCGTCGCCAGGTACTTCAGCGGTACGCCCACGAAGACCAGGACGATGAGCAGGACGCCGACGGTCCACGCCATGACACGGTAACGCCGCAGGGCAGGTTCCAGAACCGCTGAATTCACCGGGTCAGGCTATCGGCCGCGTTCAACCGTCCCTCGACGTCGACGAGGTCGTTCGCCATGCGCCACCACATGAAGCCGGCGAACAGGCCGAACACCCACCACTGCAGGGCATAGGCCAGGTTCCGAAGGCCCACCGTCCAGGAAACGTGCGGATCTGGAGGATCGACCGGCCGCAGGGCGGTGGTGACAGGCGCCTCGAGCAACGCGTAGCCGGAGAACAAGTCGGTATGCAAATCGTTCACTCGGTGCGCCACGGAGAGCTCGCCGGTCGGCTCTGATGGTTGCAGCACAGCCGTGAACACCTGCGGCATTGGCCCAAGGTCAACCAACTGAACCTTCGGGACATGACCGAGTACGACGAGCAGTGCAGAATGCGTCCCCTCCACCGGCACCGGTGCCGCGATCCATTGCTCGCCGTCGGGACGCGTGACCGTGAACGGTGCCGGGGAGTGCCCGGGGTCCACGCGCACGTGAACACGCACCCGCCGACCGAGTAGGTCAGCGCGGAAAGGCTGGTCAGGCCCCCATACCTGTAACAGCTCCACCGGCTTCGCGTTGCGCGCAGCGGCCAGCGATTCGTCGTGTCTGTCACCGTAGACACCGAGTTGCCAGAGGCCCATCAGGACGCATCCGGCGATCGCCACCGCGGCCAGTAGATGAAGGCCCAGCAGTCGCGGCGCGAGCCAGCGGTCGAGCGTCAACTCAACCGCTGAACGGAGTGATGTTCGGGTAGAGCGGGAA
>DATLCL010000188.1:0-12043 GCA_035526415.1 Aeromicrobium sp. | reverse complement strand
TACGATGGACCCGTGAAGGAACACGTCGAAGAAGCCGCCCGGCGGGCGCGAGTGGCGGCCGGCGTGCTGGCAACGACGCCGCGGGCGGTGAAGGACGCCGCACTGAACGCGGCGGCCGACGCCTTGGTCGCTGAGACGGAGCGGATCCTCGCAGCCAACGCGATGGACGTCGCCGACGCCCGTGCTGGCGGCACGCCTGAGCACGTCATCGACAGGCTGGCCTTGGACGCAGTGCGCGTTGCCGCGTTTGCCGAAGGTGTGCGAGCGCTGGCAGCGCTGCCGGATCCGGTCGGTGAGGTGATCCGCGGATCCACTCTCGCCAATGGCCTGCGGATGCAGCAGATCCGCGTGCCCATCGGCGTGATCGGCATGATCTACGAGGGCCGGCCCAATGTCACCGCTGACGCCGCCGGCATCTGCCTGAAGTCCGGCAATGCGGTGCTGCTGCGCGGCTCGTCCTCCGCCGCCCATTCCAACGCCGTCATCGTCGACGTGTTCCGTGACGCCATCGCGTCCATAGGAGTCCCCGCCGACGCGGTCCAGGGCATCGACGCGTCGGATCGATCGTCCGCCACCGAGCTGATGCAGGCGCGCGGCCTCGTCGACCTGGTCATCCCGCGCGGCGGTGCCGGCCTCATCCAGACGGTCGTCGAGCAGTCGACCGTCCCGGTGATCGAGACCGGCGTGGGCAACTGCCACGTGTATGTCGATGCCGATGCCGACCTCGACATGGCGCTTTCCGTTGTGCTCAACTCCAAGACACAGCGCACGAGCGTATGCAACGCCGCCGAGTCACTACTCGTACACAAGGCGGTGGCGGACGAGTTCGTGCCGCGGGTCACCGAGGCGCTCGTCGATGCCGGCGTCCTTATCCACGGCGACGCCACGTTCGCGGCGGCCGATCCGGATGTCATGCCAGCGACCGATGAGGACTACGGGACCGAGTACCTCGCGATGGAGATCTCGGCCAAGGTGGTCGACTCGCTGGACGACGCGATCGATCACATCCGGCGGTTCTCGTCGCATCACACCGAGGCGATCGTCACCCGGGATCTGGCTGCCGCGCAACGCTTTGCCGCCACCGTGGACGCGGCCGCCGTGATGGTGAATGCCTCAACGCGCTTCACCGACGGCGGCGAGTTCGGGTTCGGTGCCGAGATTGGCATCTCGACCCAGAAACTGCACGCCCGTGGCCCGATGGGCCTGCAGGAGATGACCACGTCGACCTATGTGGTCGTGGGCGACGGCCACATCCGCTCCTGATAGATTCGGCCCATGCTTGAACTGCTCGCAGCTGCCGAAGAGCACGCGCGCGACACCGGGATTCCGCCGTACGCGGTGGGTGTGATCGCGCTGGTGATCCTGAACGTCGTGCTGGGCGCGCTGCTGGCGTTCGGTAAGGGTCGCGAGCACACCTGAGCACGTCAGACACGCCACAGACTTCGGGGCGCCGTGTCGGGGTGATGGGCGGCACCTTCGACCCGATTCACCACGGCCACCTTGTTGCGGCCAGCGAAGTGCGTGCCCGGTTCGATCTCGACGAAGTCATCTTCGTCCCGACCGGTGAGCCCTGGCAGAAGTCGGCTCGCCGGGTCACCTCAGCTGAGGATCGCTACCTGATGACGGTCATCGCGACGGCCGCGAACCCGCATTTCACCGTCAGCCGGGTCGACATCGACCGCGATGGCCCGACTTACACGATCGACACGCTGCGCGAACTTCACGGCTCGATGCCGAGCGACGAGCTGTTCTTCATCACCGGAGCGGACGCCCTGGCGCAGATCCTGACCTGGCGCGACCACCACGAGCTGTTCGAACTGGCGCATTTCGTCGGTGTCACCCGGCCGGGACACCCGATGAGCCCGGACATCGTCGACGGCCTGCCCGAGGACCGCATCACCTTGATGGAGATCCCGGCCCTGGCGATCTCGTCGACTGACTGCCGCGACCGTGTCCACGCCGGCGAGCCGGTCTGGTACCTGGTGCCGGACGGTGTGGTCCAGTACATCGGGAAGCACGGGCTCTACCGATGAGCGCCGACGCCCGCGCGGTGGAGCTGACCCGCGCCGCTGCCGCTGCCGCCCGCGACAAGCTGGCGCAGGACGTCCTCGCGTTCGACGTCTCCGAGCAGCTCGCGCTGACGGACGTGTTCCTGCTCTGCTCGGCCAGCAACGACCGCCAGGTCAAGGCCATCCAGGACGCCATCGAGGAACGCATGCTGGAACTTGGCGCCAAGCCGGTACGGCGGGAGGGCGAGCGTGAGGGGAGATGGGTGCTGCTCGACTTCAGTGACATCGTCGTCCACATCCAGCACGCCGAAGAGCGTGTGTACTACGCCCTGGAGCGGCTGTGGAGCGACTGCCCGGTCATTGATCTCCCGGAACCGGTGGTTGAGCGTGGGACGTCGGCCTCGATACCACTCGCCGACCAGTGACCCGCCGCGTCATCATCTGGCGGCATGGCCGCACCGAATGGAACCTGGCCGGGCGTGTGCAGGGACAGACCGATGTCCCGCTGGACGACGTTGGGCGGGAGCAGGCGCGTTCAGCCGCTGCACGTCTGGCGTCGCTGCAGCCGACCCGCATCGTGAGCTCCGACCTGTCGCGAGCGCGGGAGACCGCGGAGGAACTGGGCCAAATGGCCGGCGTCGAGGTGGAACACGACATCCGGTTCCGAGAGCGCAGTTTCGGCGTGCGTGAGGGCCTCACCTTGACCGAAGCGTGGGAACAGTTCCCCGACCACATGGCCCGATGGTTGGCCGGTGACGAAGCCGGGATCCCGGGCAGCGAATCCAGCGTGGCGGCGGGGGAGCGGTTCACGTCGGCGCTACATGAGCATCTGGGGACACTCGGGCCGGATGACACGCTCGTCGTGGTCTCGCACGGCGGGGTCACGCGCGTCGGGACGTTCAGTTTCCTCGGCCTGCCGCGCGAGACATGGGATTCCTTCAGCGGCCTGAGCAACTGCTCATGGACGGTGCTCGAGGAGCGTGAACTCGCCCCTCCACTGGGCCCGCAGTGGCGGGTCATGGAGTGGAACGCTGGCACGCTCCCCGAGCCCGTACTGTCCGATGAGGAGGCGGCCGGCTAGCAGCAGCCGGGCTCGCAGCAGTCGTCGTCCATGACACACCTCCAGTTCTATATCGATGGATATCGATATTCATCTTGCGCTGAAATATAGATGTCTGTCAACATAGATGAGTGTCGAAGTCTGTTCTCGAGCTCACTCCGGTTGAAGCCGTCGCCTGTTGTTCGCCGCTGACCTCTTCGCCGCTGGCGGCCGACGACGCCGAACGCATCGCGCCGCTGCTCAAGGCGATGGCCGACCCGGTGCGGTTGCGGCTGTTGTCGCTGGTGGCTGCGCACGAAGGGCAGGAGGCATGCGTGTGCGAACTGCAGGACGCCTTCAATCTCTCGCAGCCGACGATCAGCCACCACCTGAAGGTCCTGCATGAGGCCGGGCTGCTGGATCGCACCAAGCGGGCGACCTGGGTGTATTACTCGGTGCGGACCGAAGCACTCGCCGATCTCGCCGACCTGATCGGTGGCGGCCGGTGACTCATCCGCCCGTCGAGCTGCCGCGCAAGGTGGCGACCGAGTTCGTCGGGACGGCATTCCTGGTGACCGCGGTTGTTGGCTCCGGCGTCATGGCGACGCGGCTGTCGGACGATGTCGGGGTGCAGCTGCTTGAGAACAGCATCGCCACCGGGGCCGTCCTGGTTGCGTTGATCCTGGCCCTTCAACCTGTCTCGGCTGCCTTCAACCCCGTGGTCACGCTCATCGAGGCAGCCGTCGGCGAGCTGCGCATGGCAGCGGCGGCCGCGCTCATAGCCGCGCAGGTGGCTGGCGGCTTCCTGGGAGCCGTGGCCGCCAACGTCATGTTCGAACTACCCGCGGTTGAGCTGTCGACGCACGACCGAGGCGGCGCCGGGCTATGGATCGCCGAGGTCATCGCAACGTTCGGCCTGGTCGTCATCATCTTCGGGTCGGCCCGGGCCGGTCGTATCGACACCATCGCGTTCGCGGTGGGCGGCTACATTGCGGCCGCCTACTGGTTCACGTCATCGACGAGTTTCGCCAACCCGGCGGTTACCGTCGCCCGCATGTTCTCGGACACCTTCGCCGGAATCGCCCCGGCATCCGCCCCGGCTTTCGTCTTCGCCCAGCTTTTGGGCGGCGCCGCGGGGCTGGTCTTCGTCCGCGCCGTCTTTCCCAATTCGAGTCCCTTGGAGCACTCATGACTGCGTCCACGCCCACCGTGCTGTTCGTCTGCGTCCACAACGCCGGACGCTCGCAGATGGCCGCCGGTTACATGCGACAAATCGCTGGTGACCGGGTCACGGTCCTGTCCGCCGGGTCCGAGCCCGCCGACCGTGTCAACCCGGTTGCCATCGAGGCCATGGCCGAAGAAGGCATCGACATCGCCGGCAACCAGCCGAAGGTCCTGTCCACCGAGGCCGTCCAGGAGTCCGACGTGGTCATCACCATGGGCTGTGGTGACACCTGCCCGTTCTTCCCGGGCAAGCGCTACGAGGACTGGGAGCTCGACGATCCGGCGGGTCGAGGGATCGAGGAGGTCCGGACGATTCGAGACCAGATCAGGGCGCGGGTCGAAGCGCTCATCGCGGAGATCGCGCCGGCCTAGGAACCAGCTGGGCGAGCCATTTAGCTGAGCATGGCGCGCATGCGCTTGATCTCAGCTGTTTGGGTCTGGATGATCGCGTCCGCGAGGCGCAGCGCTCCCTTGTGAACCCCGTCAGACTTCTCGGACTCGGCCATCGCGATCGCGCCTTCGTGGTGGGCGATCATCGAGGTCAGGAAGAGCCGGTCGAACTCGGCCCCACTCGCCTTGCCGAGGTCGCTCATCGTCTTGTCGTCGACCATACCGGGCATCTCGTCGTGGCTCATTTCATGGGACGTTCCGTCCGCGTCCCACGACTTGAGCCAGCCCTGCATGGTCTGGATTTCGGGATCCTGCGCCGCCTTGATGGCGGCGGCGAGGTCCTTGACCTCCTGGCTTTCGGCGCGCGTCTCGGCCAGCGTGGCCATCTCGACCGCCTGCTGGTGGTGCGGGATCATCATCTCTGCGAACGAGACGTCAGCTTCGTTGTGCGACGAGGGGGCGTCGGAGGACGCGTCCTTGTTGACGCCACTGCATCCCGCGGCGAGCAGCAGGGCCGCAGCAGCGACAGTGGCGAGGAGGGTTTTGCGCATGGGTATCACTCTCTAGGTTCCCGGGGTCAGTCGAACAGAACGGCGAGCGAAGTCAGCCCAGGTGTCGGCGGGCGGTTACCTGAAGCCATCGGGTGGGGGCCTCGAACGCCCCTTCGCCGAATCGGCGTTCCAATGCGTCGACGGCGATCGCCGTGGCCTCATCGAGGCTGATCGCGGGGTTGGCCTCGATCTCGCCGCGTAGCGGAGTGCCCTGGCAATACGCCACCGCTCCATCCTGCGCCGTGCAACGGCTTGTGCCGTCCAGGTGCTCGATCTGGACGTCGTCGAAGCCTGCTGCGGCCAGGTCGGCCCGAATGCGGACCTCGTCGGAGTGGCCGTGCGGCGTTCTGCGCAGGAACGCCAAGGATCCGTCTGGCGCACTCGCGTGCAGGGCTTCGGTGACGACGTTCGCGACGCCGTTCGCCTCGATGCGGTCCCAGACGTTGAACGCGAACAGGCCCCCGGGACGCAGCACGCGTCGGGCCTCGGCGTAGCCGAGCACCTTGTCGGGAAAGAACATCACTCCGAACTGGCAGGCGACGGCGTCGAACGAACCGTCCGGGAAGGGCAGGTCGAGCGCGTCGGCGACCTGCCAGTGCACGCGCTCGCCGAATCCCAGGGCTTCGGCCTTCTGCACCATGGCGCCGTTGAGGTCGGTGGCCGCGATGTTCATCTCACCGGCGCCCTCCAGCTCGCGGGTGAGTGCGCCGGTGCCGGCCGCGGTCTCGAGGACGTCGGACGGGTCGTCGGCGGCGATCGTTGCCGCCAGGGCGCGAGCCGGCTCGGCAAAGATCATCGGTACGAGCAGTCGTTCGTACAGCTCGGGGACCGAGCCGGTGAAGGCCGTGTCGCCCGTGCTCGCTGTCGTCATGCTCGGGAGGTTACTCCCAGAGCGTCATTCAGATGTGGAGCCAAGGGGAGCCGCACGAGGGCGACCCAGATTTTGTGGAGCTAAGGGGATTCGAACCCCTGACCTCTTCCATGCCATGGAAGCGCGCTACCAACTGCGCCATAGCCCCGTTCGGGTGGCCCTAAGGCCGGAGACCGATCTTATCGGGCACGGGTCGGGGTGCCCAAACCGGCCTGACTACAGATCAGGCGTCCACCGGGACGTGGCGCTGGAGGAAGTCCAGGTAGTCGGCGACGGCCTGCTCGAACGGTTCTCCGAAGTAGATGTCGAAGTGACCGAACGGATAGATCTTGATCTCGCCGTGCGGCGCCTTCTCCGCGTGGCGTTCTGACACCTTGGCCGGGGCGACGGTGTCCTTGCGGCAGATGGCGAAGAAGATGGGCGCTTGGATTTCCTTCGCGCGGCGGCCGGGGGAGTGCCGCCCAATCTGGAGGGCGAACCGAGCGGCCACCCGGTTCCGGAACGTTCGTGCCTGCGGGGTCAGCGCGAGGTAGCCGGACTCGCAGTCCCAGGCGTTCATCAGCGAGGCCGACCCGGCCGGGCCTGCCGACGCGACATAAACCGGGTCGCGGCCGACGACGTCGGCGGCGAGGTCACGCAGTGCCAGGGCGCTCACCTTGGCGGCCGAAAGGGGATTGAGGGTGCGGAGGGAGGCCGGTCCGTCGGTGAAGGGGCACTGGGCGATCGCGGCCGCGATGTTGCCGTCTTCGGCAGCCATCCAGATCGCGTGGCCGCCGCCGAACGACGAGCCCCATACGATGACGCGCGAGCCGTCGGCATCACGACACGAGCGCGCCCATGCAAGCGCAGACTTCCAGTCCTCGATCTGGCGCTTGATGTCGAGCACTTGGCGTGGCTCACCGGTGCTTCCACCGAAGTGTCGATAGTCGAACACCAAACAGGCGTAGCCGGCGGCGACGAACCGGTCGGCGTAGGCGTCGAGTCGCATCTCCTTGACCGCTCCGAGGCCGTGCGCCATCACGATCACCGGCGGCTTGGTGCCTTTTCGGCGATCGGGTAGGTACAGCCACGCTGCGAGGGTGTCGTCGCCGGACGGGATCGTGACGTCAGTGCGCATGGTTATGAGTGTGTCGTCTTCAAGCCGTAGATGAGGACTTCGCCGTACTCGGATGGGGCCTCGCCGGCCGAGGTCTTCGAATGCAGGTAGCAGCCGGCCTTGAAGTACCAGTACACCGTCGAAGACGGCACCCGTCCGGCAAAAGACGCCTTCCGCACGCCGTTGTAGTCGATGAAGATTCCGTTCGCGTCGGCCGTGACTTTGGCATCGTACCTGGCGCCCAACGTGTAGCTGTTGGTGAACGTCACCTCGGTGTAGGTGCCATCCAGCTGACGGACCTGGGCGTAGAGGCGCGTTCCGTCCAGACGGATCATCAGGACCTCGTGATCCGGGTCGTGGATCTGCACGCCGACGACCTTGGGGATCAGCGACGGCACGTGCGTGAACGCCTCATTGATCTCCAGGACGTGCGTGCCGCTCGTCCAGTTGTAGGACGCGGCTTGCGCGCCGTCGTACGGCTCCATGTTGCGCAGTTCCGTCCGGGCGAAGACCGAGCCGGGCGTCGTGGCTCCGCCCACCGGCGCACGCAGGACAACCGCGCTGTTGTTCGCGTTGGTATGGAAGTAGCTCAGGCTCCGGTAAGTCGCGAGTTGGGGCTGTTTGACCTCATCGGCGTAGGTGTCAGCATCGCTGCCGTCGACCGGCAGGGTAACCTTCCACGCCTTCAGGAAACCGACGCTCGACAGCTGCGCTGGGTATGCGGTGCCGGCGGGCGTGCCGTTGCTCGGTTGCCGCTGGGCGCCCCAGCAGTAGAGCTTGCCGCGCGTGGCGCAGGTGTGGCTGGCGCCGGCGGAGACGGTTTTCCAGTCGGTGGCGGAGGTGATCTGGACGGGGACGGTGGTGGAGCCGCCGGCGCCGTTGCCGAGTCGGCCGTCGCCGTCGTCGCCCCAGCAATACAACTTTCCACCACGGATTCCGCAGCCGTGCGCATCACCAACGCTGACCGAGGTCCAGTCCGACCCGCCGCTGAAAGCGTAGATGGCGCTGCCAGTGCCATCGGTGCCCCAGCAGTACAACTGGCCGGTCGTACGAATCGCGCAGGTACGCGATGCACCCGCGCTGATCGTCTTCCAGTCGGTGTATCCGCTGTACGCCACAGCAGAAGACGCCGGTGACGTCGAGGCCAACAGCCCGGCCGCGATAAGGGGTGGTGCCAATGCGACGAAGAGAAGCCTGCTGCCCCGGGTCACGCGGTCATTATCCACCGAAGGGAAGGCCGCGGCTAGGAATGCGTGACGGCGAGAGCGTAGATGACGACCTCGCCGTATCCGGTGCCGTTCGAGGTGTTCGCCTGGGTGTAACAGCCGGCCTTGAAGAACCACTGCTTGTTGTTCGCCGTTGGCGGGAAGGGGCCGATGGTCTTGCCGGTGCCGTTCACGGAGTTGTCGTACCGGATGGTGATGCCACTTGCGTTGGCGGTCAGGCTGACGGTGAACTTCTGCCCGAGCTGATAGTTCGAATCAAGCGTGCCGCGGTCGTTGCCATCTGCCTCAACAAACAGGCGCGTGCCCTCCAGGCGGATCATCGCCACGTCACCATGGCCGCCGTCGACGCCTCCGTCATGAATCTGGCCGGCGACAACCGGGTCCTCCGGATTCGTCCTGTTCGGCTGAGCCGTGATCGCCTGAGTAACGCTCATTCGATGGGTTCCGCACAATGAGGACCAAGCCGCTCGGTTGTACTGGCCATCCTGAGTCATCTCCCGCAGCTCCGACCTCGGGAATGAGCTGCCAGAGGTAGTGGCGCCGTCTACGCGCGCACGGAACATGATCGAACCGTCGCTTCGTCGGTCGAAGTAGTCCTTGTTGTCCAGTGCCTTCAGCTCTGGCTGCTTCACCTCGTCCGCGGAATCGCCGCTGTCGGTTCCATCGACCGGAATCGTCAACTTCCAATAGTCGAGGTCCTGCCAAGGATCGTTTGCATACACATTGGTTCCTGGCGAGGGGCAATCCGGCGGCACTTGCGGAACTCCCCAGCACGACAGCTGACCGTTGCCCTCGATCGCGCACGTATGGCGGTCCCCGACGTCCTGCGCCTTCCAGGTACCCGAGTAAGCATCAGGGGACGTGAACGAGACGTCCTCGCTTGAAGCCACCGTTTGACCGTACGTGTTGTCTCCCCAGCAGAAGAGTGTGCCGGAGCTGCGGATCGCGCAGGTGTGGGATCCGCCCGCGCTGACGGTGCTCCAGTCGGTGGCGGTGGTGATCTGGACGGGGACGGTGGTGGAGCCGCTGGTGCCGTTGCCGAGTTGGCCGTCGCTGTCGTTGCCCCAGCAGTAGAGCTTGCCGCGCGTGGCGCAGGTGTGGCTGGCGCCGGCGGAGACGGTTTTCCAGTCGGTGGCGGAGGTGATCTGGGTTGGGACGCTGCTGGAGCCGCCGGTGCCGTTGCCGAGTCGGCCGTCGCTGTCGCTGCCCCAGCAGTAGAGCTTGCCGCGAGTCGCGCAGGTGTGACTGGCGCCGGCGGAGACGGTTTTCCAGTCGGTGGCGGTGGTGATCTGGGCTGGGGCGGTGGTGGAGCCGCCGGTGCCGTTGCCGAGTCGGCCGTCGCCGTCGTTGCCCCAGCAGTAGAGCTTGCCGATGCTACGGATGGCGCACGTGTGTGTGGCGCCTGCGGAGACGGTTGTCCAGTCGGTCGCCGATGTGATGGTTTGCGGCGTGCCCTTGACGCCGGTAACCGATCCGTTGCCCAGCTGCCCGTTGCTGTCACTGCCCCAGCAGTAGAGCCTGCCGCTGCGGATTCCGCACGTGTGGGAGCCGCCGGCGCTGACCACGCTCCAGCCAGTCGAGTCGCCGACTCGGTTCGGCGTCGTCTTGCTGTTCAGCGCAGAGCTGTTGCCGAGTTGGCCGCTGTCATCGCTACCCCAGCAAAACAGATAGCCGGAGTTGTCCGTTCCGCAGGTGTGCGATCCGCCGGCGCTGATTGATTTCCAGTCGGTGTCCGAGAAGCTTTGGGCAGCCGCAGGGGAGTCAACGACAAGAATTCCGCTAAACGCCAGCGGAATCACCAGGAGGACTGACTTCACCCAAGTCATCGCCGAAGTTTATCTGTGGCGGGCTTCCGGGCATCAAATCCGCGGGCGCAGGCGTGTCACACCGGGGTGATCGGAAGGGACTTGCGCGGTTGGAAGGCGAAGTCGGTGCCGGTGCTGAACTTCGCAACGGAGACTTCCTGAGCTTCGGGGGCAGGCTCGTCGCGGCGGACGACGATCAGCCGCCAGCGGTCCGGTCGGTCGGCGCTGGCTTCGACGTCGAGGTGCGGGTCGAGTGCACGCATCGCGGCACGGAGGCCGTCCAGCCATTCCGGTCCGCACAGCGAGATCCAGGCGTCGTCGTCGTGTGCGGGGGAGCGGCGTACGAAGATGGCATCGTCGACGACGTCGAGATCGACGTAGCCGGCTGGGTTCAGCGCCGGATGCAGCGCCAGGAGCCGGAGCCCCCCGTGCTCGTCGGTGGGCATGTTGAGGGCTTGAGCAATCCGGTACGCCGCGATGCCGGCGAAACCGATGAATTGCTTGCGTCGAATCGAAAGCACCTCGGCGTCAGTTTCGGTCCGCGCGTCCACTGCCATGGCGAAGCTGTTGTCCAGCAGCGCCATCTGCAGGCACACCTCGTCGGCGATCCGGACCAGCGCCGACTTCGAGAAGCCGGCAAAGTCGAGGTCGGACAGCAGCGGCCCGCTGTAGTCCGACACACCCTCGTCGGCTGGGTCGATCGGTGCCAGCGGGACGGTCGCGGCCCGCGATCGCCCGTTGGTCGCCAGAGCCGGCTGAGCCTCGGGCTCGGGGTAGGACTCGTCGATGACGACCGTCCATGCGCAGTGCGGCTGTCGGTCGGCTGGCACGCGGGGTGGCCGGTGGATTGGGCGAACCTGTGCATGCGGGTTGGTTGCGATCGCGGTGGCGTCGAACGTCGGGTCCTCGATGTCGTGACACATCCCGACCACGTACTCCTCGCCCAGCGGCTCCACGTCCATGAGCGCGCCGCAGTGATCCAGCTGGAACTCCCCGTGCCACGGATCGTGAACGGTGTAGCGGAAATCCAGGAACTGGGGCGGCGCTCCGATGTCGAGCTGCAGTCCCTTGAAGATCGTGACGACATCGCCTTTGCCGGGCGTCGCTGGCGCGAAGCCCAGGGCCTGCTGCATGCGCCGGGTGTAGATCGGACTCGCTCCGGCCCACTCCTCGATGGCGATCTGCACCATCTCCTCACGGCCGAAAGCGCTGATGCACCAAGCCATGCCGGCGCGGTCGATCAAATGCCCGATCAGCAGGAGTTCGGGGACGACGACAGCCAACTCCTCGCGGCTGAGGGCTGCGTACCGGCTGGCAGCGTGCATGATCCTCACTGTAGAACGTGTTGCAGTTTGTTGGGCAATACTGACCGGGTGACCGACGACATACTGACGATTTCCGACGAAGCGCGCGTGCGCACGCTGGTGCTCAATCGCCCGGACGCGCTGAATGCCTTCAACGAGGCGCTGTACGACGCGTTGACCATTGCGCTGCGCGATGCGGCCGACGACCCGGCCGTGGCCGTCGTCCTGATCACTGGTGCCGGCCGGGCGTTCAGTGCCGGGACGGACTTGCTCGAGATGGGAGAGCGCGTCACGAACCCCGACTTCGTGCCGGGGGAGTACGGGTTCACCGGACTGCTTGACGCGCTGGAGGCGTTCGACAAGCCGTTGGTGCTGGCGATCAACGGCTTAGGCTTGGGCATCGGCCTGACCATCATCGGCTTCGCCGACTTGGCGTTCATGTCCACTGAAGCCCGGCTGAAGTGCCCGTTCACCAGTCTCGGCGTCGCCCCCGAGGCGGCGTCGAGCTTCCTGCTGCCTCGGCTCGTC
>DATLCL010000019.1:0-3227 GCA_035526415.1 Aeromicrobium sp. | reverse complement strand
GCCACGAGCGGTACGGTCGGCTTCCGTCCGACGATAGACGCCCTCGCCGCTGGTAAGCCGGTCGCCCTGGCCAATAAGGAAACGTTGATCATGGCCGGCCACCTGGTGACCGAAGCCGCGGCACTGAGTGGCGCGCCCCTTTTGCCGATCGACAGCGAACACAGCGCCATCTGGCAATGCCTGCAGGGTGAGCAGCCCTACGCCGAGCGGGTCAGGCGCTTGTTGTTGACGGCCTCAGGCGGTGCTTTCCGTGAACGGCAGGCGTCGACGCTCGGGGACGTCACGCCCGAAGAGGCCCTCAAGCACCCGACGTGGAGCATGGGCCCCAAAATCACGATCGATTCGGCCACCCTGATGAACAAGGGGCTGGAAGTCATCGAGGCCTACTGGCTGTTCGGGGTCCCGGCCGATCGGATCGACGTGCTGGTCCATCCGCAGTCGGTCGTCCATTCGATGGTCGCGATGGTCGACGGTTCGGTAATTGCACAGCTCGGCGTGACTGATATGCGGCTGCCGATTCAGTATGCGTTCTCCTATCCCGACCGCTGGACGGCACCCATGCCGCCACTGGACCTGACCCGGTGCGGGGCACTCGAGTTCGCAGCGCCAGACACTGACCGCTTTCCTTGTCTCGATCTGGCGTTCCGCGCGCTGACGGGGGACGCTGGGCTGCCGGTCGTCCTCAACGCCGCCAACGAGGTCGCCGTGGCGGCTTTTCTCGAAGCCCGGCTGCCATTTACGGCCATTCCCGAGGTGATTACCGGGGCGATGGATGCCCACGAGCGCAACGGGACGAGCCGCATCCGCCACCTCGACGATGTCCGGGTCATCGACCGCTGGGCGCGGGAGTTCGCCGGGCAGTCCGCGGCAGGGTTACAATGAAGGGTCTGCGGGGTTCACTGTGACAAGCCTTCTGGCCTTCGTATTCGTCCTCGGTGTCCTCGTGTTCGTGCACGAGCTCGGACATTTTCTTGCCGCGCGCCGCATCGGCGTCCGCGTCATCACCTTCTCGCTCGGCTTCGGGCCGAAGCTGCTGTCGTTCACCCGTGGCGACACGGAGTACGCGATCAGTGCGATTCCGCTCGGCGGCTACGTCAAGATGGCCGGCGAGAATCCGGAAGACACCCAGACCGGCGCTCCCGACGAGTTCATGTCGAAGAGCAAGTGGGAGCGTTTCCAGGTCCTGGTGATGGGCCCGGTCATGAACCTGGGTCTTGCGTGGCTGGTGATGGCAGCCGTCCTCTATCAGGGCGCGCAGGTGCCGGCCTTCACCCGTGTGTCGACCGTGATTAGCAAGGTGACACCGAAGTCGGCGGCCGAACAAGCTGGCTTGCGGTCCGGCGATCGGATTGTCGCCGTTGACGGAACCCCCGTCTCGAACTGGGAAGACTTCTCCATGGCGGTCCTGCCCAAGGCCGGTCTGCCGGTCACCGTCGATGTCGAGCGGGATGGGCAGCGAACGAGCCACCCGATGACGGTCGGGTCCGTTGGTAAGTTCGCAATGGGGGACATCGGCGTTGCCCCTGTTCTATACCCACAGATCTTCGAGATTAACCCCGGGGAGCCAGCTCAACAGGCCGGACTGCAACCTGGCGACCTCGTCCTTAGTGCGAACGAGGAGCCGAACCCAGAGCAGAAGCGGATCATCCAGCTAATCCAAGGGCACGAAAGCCAGCCCTTGACGCTTGAAGTCGAACGCGCCGGCCGGCGTGTCCCGATCACCGTTCACCCCAAGAAGACGGACGGCGTCGTGCGCATCGGCGCCAAGATTGCGGGGATGCCGGTGGACATCATCGACCCGGGCCCAGTCGAAGCGTTGAAGTTGAGCGCGACCCAGAACTGGGACTGGACCAAGCAGATCGTCAAGACACTTGGCGGCCTGTTCACGCGATCGACCTCGGTCAAGCAGCTGATGGGCCCGGTGGCGATCGGTCAGCTCTCTGGTGACGCGGTCGAGCGCGGGTGGACCGAGCTCTTCGGCCTGATGGCGATGATCAGCCTGAATCTCGGGCTCCTCAACCTGATGCCTGTGCCGGTCCTCGACGGCGGCCACATCGCCATCCTGGCGCTCGAAGGCGTGTCACGCCGCGACTTCAGCCTCAAGGTGAAGGAGAAGATGCTCCTCGTCGGGTTCGCACTGCTGCTGACGCTGATGGTCACGGTGATCTATAACGACCTGATGCGCATCGCGTGGATCGAACGCCTCGTTCCGTGGCGATGAGCCGTCGGGTCCTCACATCTCCAACCGTTCTGAGCCTGGCGCTCCTCGCGCTGGGCGCCGCACTCCACGCCGCGCCGCCGTCACAATCGGTATACGCACCGCAGGAACCTCCCGCGACGTTCTCGATCCTCGGCTACGACCCCGCGACCGGTGAGGTCGGCGGGGCGGTTCAATCGCGCGTCTTCTCCGTCGGCAACGGCGTGCTCTGGGCGGAGGCGGGCGTCGGCGCCGCGGCGACCCAGGCGATCGTCGACGTGAGCTATGGTCCGAAAGCCATCGAGCTGCTCAAGGCGGGCATGACGCCCGCCGCGATCATCCCGGCAATCCTCGCCAGCGATCCGGATTCGGGGCTCAACGGTCAGAGCTGGGCCAAAGAGGGCCGGCAGTTCGCGGTCATGGACGCGCAGGGAAACTTCGCCGCGCACACCGGTCCGCAAGCGACGCCATGGGCCGGCAACAAGGCGGGGAAGTTCTGCACCGCCCAGGGCAACATCCTCGCCGGCGAAGCGGTCGTGTCGGAGATGGTGCGGGCCTTCGAGTCCACCAGCGGCCACCTGTCGCTGCGTTTGATGGCGGCGCTCGACGCCGGCCAGGCTGCCGGAGGCGACAAGCGCGGCAAGCAGTCGGCGGCGATGCTGATCGTCAAGAAGGACGGCGGCGTGTGGCTGCACAACGACGTCGTGCTGCGCCTGCAGGTCGACGACAACCCCGAGCCGCTTATCGAGATGCGCCGGCTCGTCGAGATGAACGCGCGCCGCTTTCGTCAGCGCTGATCATCGCCGCTCCTACGGTCAGCTGCCAGCTTCCGCTTCGAGCTGGAGGTTGGCACCCGCCAGCGTTGACCCTTGCACCCGGCACCTGAACGCTGCACCCCGAACCTAGCGCGCCGCGCCCAGCGCCGAACGCCCGATCCCTGATCCCTGATCCCCGATCCCTGATCCCGATAAGATCCTTCCCGTGCTCCCTCCGTTCCGTACTCTTCGCCCCGAATTCCGCCCGATGCTGA
>DATLCL010000258.1:0-3967 GCA_035526415.1 Aeromicrobium sp. | reverse complement strand
CGCCACGCCCACGCCCACTGCCACGCCCAGCGACTGCCCAACGGCAACGGCATCCCCATCGGATCAGCCGAGCCCAGGCGCCTCCAGCTCGGCCTGCCCGACACCGACAACCTCTCCGTCGGAGGGCACCGGCCTGCTCCGCTGATCGGATGGTTGAATCGGCGAGTGTTCAGCATCGAGGCCCGAGAGGGTCGCGCACGCGCCGCAATCCTGAGCACGCCGCATGGCGACATCCAGACGCCCGCCTTCATCCCGGTTGCCACCCGCGCCACCGTCAAGGCCGTCAGCCCTGATGCCGTGCGGGGCGTCGGCGCCCAGGCCGTGCTCGGCAACGCGTACCACCTGTACCTCCAGCCGGGTGACGACGTCGTCGCCGACGCCGGCGGGCTGGCGGCATTCATGGCGTGGCCGGGACCGACGTTCACCGACTCCGGCGGCTTCCAGGTGCTGAGCCTCGGTGCCGGGTTCAAGAAGACGCTTTCGATGGATCCCGACGCCACACCAGTCGACGATGTCATCGCGCCGGGCAAAGAGCGGCTGGCCAAGGTCGACGACGGCGGCGTGACGTTCCGCAGTCATCTCGACGGCTCGACGCACCGATTCACGCCGGAGGTGTCGATCGGCATCCAGCATCGGCTCGGCGCCGACGTCATCTTCGCGTTCGACGAACTCACCACCCTGATGAACTCGTTCGAGTACCAGCAGGCGTCGGTTGAGCGCACACATCGGTGGGCCGAGCGGTCACTCGCCGAGCACGTCCGGCGCGGTGGATCACAACTGCTCTTGGGCGTCGTCCAGGGCGCGCAGCACGAGGAGCTGCGCCGACGTGCTGCGTCCGGATTGGCGACAATGACGGTCGAATCCGACGGATTCGACGGTTTCGGCATCGGCGGAGCCATGGAAAAGGAGCGGCTGAGCGAGATCATCGGCTGGGTCGTCGACGAGTTGCCCGAGGACAAGCCCCGTCACCTGCTCGGCATCGGAGAGCCAGAGGACCTCTTCGTGGGCGTCGAGCAGGGCTGCGACACGTTCGACTGCGTCCAGCCCACACGCGTTGCCCGCACCGGTCGGGTCTACACCGCGACCGGTCGGCGCACCCTGACTGTTGCCGCCGCCAAGCGCGAGTTCACTCCGATTGAGGACGACTGTGACTGCCCCACTTGCGGGTCACACAGCGTCGCATACCTGCACCACCTGCTGCGGACCAACGAGTACCTCGGCGCGACCCTGTTGAGCCTGCACAACCTGCGGTTCTACCTCCGTCTGGTCGACCAGATGCGCGCAGCGATCGTCAACGGCGATTTCGAGGCGTTCAAGCAGGACTTCCTCGGGCGCTATACGGCAGGCGCGTCGGCGTCCCAGTAGCTCGGCTCGCGCCGCTTCAGCCACGCGATGACGATCATCGTTATCGGCATGACCACGAATTCGACCGACGTCTTGTAGATGAAGCCGACCACGAAGTAGTTCCAGAACGTCCCCATCGAGTCGATGCCGATCGCGGTCGACGCGATGGCGCAGAAGATGAAGGTATCCGCGAACTCCCCCACGCCGGTCGACGTCGCAAGCCGGGCGAACAGGTGTGGCTCGGCGGTCTTGGCCTTCATGCGGACCAGCACGTACGAGTTGAGGAACTGCCCGGTCAGGTATCCAGCGAGTGAGGCGGCGACGATCTGTGGGACGAAGCCGAGGACGCTCTCGAATGCACCTTGGTTCTCATAGAACGAAGCTGCCGGCGCGTGCTGGACGACGAAGAATGTGACCGCTGCCAACGCGGCCATGGCAAAGCCGGTGAAGATGGCCCGCCGCGCCGCCTTGAAGCCATACACCTCACTGATGACGTCGCCGAGGATGTACGCCAGCGGGAACAGGAACGCGCCGCCGTCGGTGACGATCGGCAGGATCTGGACGGACCCGACCGAGAAGTGGCCCGCACCGAACTCGATGCCCTTCGTTGCCGCGATGTTCGAGACCACGAGCACCACGGCGAAGAGGGCGAGGATCACGTCGAAATGGGTGGATCCGCGCGACGCGTAGTGGACTTCCCGATCTTCTGCACGGTCGGTAACAGCCGGGCTGGAGTCGGTCATGCGCAACATCCAATCATCGCCGCGACCGCGGATGAAAGAATCGCGCCATGAAGACGGACGTGCTGGTTGTCGGTGCCGGTCCTGCCGGGGCGTCTGCTGCGGCCTGGCTCGCCCGTTTCGGGCATGACGTCGTCTTGGCCGATGCCGCGACGTTCCCGCGGGACAAGACCTGTGGCGACGGCCTGACGCCACGCGCGGTGGCCGAGCTGGACCGGCTGGGCCTCACCGACTGGCTGCGTGGCTTCGGCACCAACCGCGGCCTCCGCGCCGCCGGCTTCGGCCAAGAGCTGCTCCTCCCCTGGCCCGGCGGCTCGCTGCCGGACTGGGGTTCCGCGGTGCCCCGAACGACGCTCGACGCGCGCATCCGCCAGGTCGCGCTCGACGAGGGGGCTGTGCCGCTCGAAGGAGCCCGAGCCTTCGACGTTCAGCGTGACCCCGACGGCCGCGTCACCTCCGTCACGTTCACCGTCGGCAAGAGCAAGGAGCACCGCACGGTCGAGTGTCAGCGCGTCGTCGTCGCCGACGGCGTCCGCTCCCCCTTGGGCCGCGTGCTCGGACGCGAATGGCACCGCGACACCGCCTACGGCGTCGCCGGCCGCTCATACGTGAAATCAGATCGCAGCGACGACCCGTGGATCGCGTCGCACCTCGAACTGCGCGGATCCGAAGGCGAGCTCCTGCCTGGCTACGGCTGGATCTTCCCGCTGTGCGACGGCGAGGTGAACCTCGGCGTCGGCGCCCTCGCGACTGCCAGGCGACCGGCCGACCTGCAGATTCGGCCGCTCATGGAGCACTACGCTCACTTACGCCGCGACGAGTGGGGGCTCGGCCCCGACCTGCGGATGCCAACGTCGGCGCTGCTGCCCATGGGCGGCGCGGTGTCCGGTGTCGCCGGCCCGAACTGGATCGTCATCGGCGATGCCGCCGGATGCGTGAACCCGCTCAACGGGGAAGGCATCGACTACGGTCTTGAGACCGGCCGCGTCGGCGCCGAGTTGATGGACGAGGCTGGCACAACCCGTCTCGACCTCGAACATGCCTGGCCGCTGCTGCTCACGTCGCACTACGGCGAGGCGTTCTCCATCGCCCGCCGGCTCGCCGGCATCTTCACCCTCCCGGGCCTGCTGCCGAAGGCCGGCCCCATCGGCATGCGGTCCTACGGCCTCATGACGATCGCCCTGCGCGTCATGGGAAACTTCATCACCGAGGAAGATCGCGACGCGACCGCGCGTGTGTGGCGGTGGGCCGGCCGCCAGTCTGTCCGTTTGGACAACCGCCCCCCGTGGTCCTGAGTAGGCTCCGGCCATGACCACCGTTGCCCTTGTCTTCGCCGGCCTCGCCGCGCTCTTGCATGTCTACATCTGGACCATGGAATCTCTGACCTGGCGCAAGCCGGCGACCTGGAAGCGCTTCGGGGTCGCCAGCCAGGAGGACGCCGAGACGCAGCGGTCGTTCGCCTTCAACCAGGGCTTCTACAACCTCTTCCTTGCGATCATCGCCGGCCTCGGTATCGCCCATGTGGCCAGCGGCAGGCACGCCGAAGCAGGCTGGGCCCTTGTCCTCGCCGCTACGGCGAGCATGCTCGGGGCCGCATTGGTGCTGCGCTCGTGCGGCAAGCAGTACACGCGGGCCGCCGTCCTTCAAGGCACGTTCCCCCTGTTGGCGCTCATTGCCTCGGTATGGACTCTCTGCATCGGCTGATGCGCATTGCCACGATCAACGTCAACGGCATCCGCGCCGCCTGGCGCAAGGGCATGGCTGACTGGCTGACGCAGACCGATGCCGACATCGTGACGCTGCAGGAGGTCCGCGCGCCGGACGCCGTCGTCCGCGAAGTCCTCGCCGAGACCGGCTACCACGTGGCCCACACCGAGTCGGTC
>DATLCL010000249.1:0-39571 GCA_035526415.1 Aeromicrobium sp. | reverse complement strand
CGACGACAAGGACCGGGTGATCGTCCGCAGCAACGGCGAGAAGACGTACTTCGCCGCCGACTGCGCGTACTACATCAACAAGCGCGAGCGCGGCTTCGACCGCTGCATCTTCCTCTTCGGTGCGGATCATCACGGCTACGTCGGACGTCTGCAGGCCATGGCGGCCTGCGTCGGCGACTCTCCGGGCGAGCATTTGGAGGTGCTCATCGGCCAGCTGGTCAAGATCATGCAGAACGGCGAGGAGCTCAGACTGTCGAAGCGGGCCGGCACGATCGTCTCGCTGCGCGAACTCATCGACCTGATCGGCGTCGATCCGCTTCGGTACACGCTCGGCCGCTACCCGGTCGACTCTCCGCTGGCGCTCGACGTGGCCGAGATGACGAGCAAGAGCAACGACAACCCGGTCTACTACGTGCAGTACGCGCACGCACGGATGTCCAGCATCCTGCGCAACGCCGCTGACCTCGGCATCGCCGTTGATGTGGAGGCATTCGACGCCGCCGAGTTGGCCGCAGAGCAGGAGGGTGACTTGCTGCGGGCGCTGGCAGAGTTCCCCCGCGTCGTGGCGCGGGCGGCTGAGCTGCGCGAGCCGCATCGCGTCGCCCGCTACCTGGAAGCAGCTGCCGCGGCGTTCACGCAGTTCTACGAGGTGTGCCGGGTCCTGCCCCAGGGCGACGACGAGGTGGCCCCGGTTCACCAGGCGCGATTGGTGCTGGTCGCGGCGACGCGTCAGGTGATCGCCAACGGGCTCGGCCTTATGGGTGTCGCCGCACCAGAGCGGATGTAATCGTGGACCCGGGTGGCTCGACTCATTGGTTGCGGATCCCCGAGGACGTCGATGCGCTGGTGCCCGCACTGTGGCCGTCCGGCGTATCCAAGGTGGATGGTGTCCTGACCGTCGCCGGCTTCACCGCACCAGAACTCGCCGCCGAGTATGGGACGCCCACGTACGTCGTTGACGAGGTTGACTTCCGGGAGCGAGCACGAGCGTTCCGCGATGCCTTCGGCGGCGTCGGAGCTGATGTCTTTTACGCCGGCAAGGCGTTTCTCTGCGTCGCCGTCGCGCGTTGGATTGCCGAAGAAGGGCTGAACCTCGATGTCTGCACCGGCGGGGAGTTGGCCGTCGCCCTGCGCGCCGAGTTCCCACCGGCCCGAATCGCGATGCACGGCAACAACAAGTCGGTCCCCGAGTTGCGGAGAGCGCTCGAGGCTGGCGTTGGTCGCATCATCGTCGACTCGACCGATGAGATCGATCGACTGGCGAAGCTCACGGCTGAGCTGGGCACGACGGCCGCGGTCCTGATCCGCGTCACGCCGGGCGTCGAAGCGCACACTCACGAGTACATCGCCACCGCGCACGAAGATCAGAAGTTCGGGTTCTCCATCGCCGGCGGCGTGGCGATGGCCGCCGCGCGTCAGGTCGCGGACGTCCCGAGCCTGACGCTGCTCGGGCTGCACTCGCACATCGGGTCCCAGATCTTCGACACCGATGGCTTCGACGTGGCCACGCGTCGGGTGCTCGAGCTGCACGCCGACATCAAGACGGAACTCGGGCTCGAACTGCCCGAGTTGGACCTCGGCGGTGGATTTGGCGTCGCCTACACGACCGGCGACGATCCCTCGACGCCGAAGCAGTTGGCGGCCGGCATGCGGGAAATCGTGGAGGCCGAATGCGATGCGCTGGACCTTGCGGTACCGCGGCTCGCTGTCGAACCCGGGCGAGCCATCGCCGGCCCGTCGACCTTCACGCTCTACGAAGTCGGCACGGTCAAGGACGTCGAACTCGACGGCGGCGCGAGTCGGCGGTATGTCTCCGTGGACGGCGGCATGAGCGACAACATCCGGCCGGCCTTGTACGGCGCGGACTACTCCTGCACCCTCGCCTCCCGCTCGTCGGCCGCCGAGCCGGTGCTGAGCCGCGTCGTCGGCAAGCACTGCGAGTCTGGCGACGTCGTGGTGTACGACGAGTTCCTGCCCGGCGACACGGGACCGGGCGATCTGCTCGCTGTCCCGGTGACAGGCGCCTATTGCCGGTCACTGGCCAGCACGTACAACCATGTTCCGCGTGCCGCGGTCGTGGCCGTCCGGTCCGGCGAGGCGCGGGTCATTTTGCGACGCGAAACCGAGGACGACCTGCTCGCCTTGGACGAGGGCTAGCCGTTCGGCCGAGGTCAGCCCTCGCAGAACGTCTCGGGGGTGTCGGCGGTGGTGGTCTGCGTGTCCTTGCGGATGCCGTCGATCGTGATCGAGCAGCTGACGGCGGGGCCAGTGCTGGTTATCCCGACGAGTACGAGCGGAAAGCCACCTTTGACCGTCTTCGTTCGGCTGTACTGTCCAGAGCTGTCGTCGAGCTTTCCGCCGCGCCAGCGCACCTGGTAATGGAAATTGCCTGAACCGCTGATCGTGACGGTCACCTCGTGCTTGCCTCGCCTTCCGAACTCCGTTCCGAAGACGTCGGGGCCGTCCGGGGTCTTTGTTTTGCGCACCGGGCCGTTGTCTGCGTAGGGATCGAGTGGTGCAACCTCGCCGCCCTCGGACGCGGTGGTGGGGGCGTCCGGGAGCGTTGCAGTGGCGATGTCCGAGCTGAAAGCGGCAACACTCACCAAGGCCAGCCCGAGAATGATGACGATGCCGGCCGCGACCGTGCGAACGATGCGACGCATGCTGCAAGGGTACCTAGGGGTTCACGCCGATACGCTGGTGCGGTGAGCTCCCTGAAGGTCGCGCTGCTCGGGTGCGGTGTCGTCGGTTCCGAGGTCGCGCGCGTCCTGACGAAGGATGCCGGTGAACTGGCGAACCGCATCGGCGCACCCCTGGAACTCGTCGGCATCGCCGTGCGTGACCTTGATCGACACCGTGGCCGCGGGCTGCCGGACGAGCTCTTCACCACCGACGCGCATGGCCTCGTCGCCCGCGGCGATCTGGACATCGTGGTGGAGGTCATCGGCGGCATCGAGCCGGCGCGCGAGCTCATCCTGTCAGCGCTCGAGCATGGCGCCTCCGTCGTCACGGCCAACAAGGCACTGCTCGCGCAAGACGCCGAATCGATCTACAACGCTGCTGCGAAAGCCGACCGCGACCTTGCCTTCGAGGCGGCGGTCGCTGGCGCGATTCCGATCGTCCGGCCACTGCGCGAGTCCCTCGCCGGCGACGCCGTCAAGCGCGTGCTCGGCATCGTGAACGGCACGACTAACTTCATCCTCGACGCCATGACGACGACCGGCGAGAGCTTCGAGTCGGCGCTGGCCGAGGCACAGCGCCTCGGATTCGCCGAGGCAGATCCCACCGCCGACATCGAAGGGCACGATGCAGCCGCCAAGGCAGCCATCCTGGCCGGCTTGGCCTTCCACAGCAGGGTGACCATCGGCGACGTCCACTGCCAGGGCATATCCCGAGTGACGTCAGCCGACGTCGCATTGGCCGGTGAGATCGACAGCGTCGTCAAGCTCCTCGCCATCTGCGAGAAGATCGACACCGCGGACGGACCTGCCATCTCGGTACGCGTGCATCCGGCGATGATTCCGGACACCCATCCGTTGGCCAGCGTCCGCGGTGCGTTCAACGCAGTCTTCGTCGAGAGTGAGTCGGCTGGCCAGCTGATGTTCTATGGCCCCGGCGCCGGCGGATCGCCCACCGCCAGTGCGGTCCTCGGCGACGTCGTCTCGGCTGCCCGCAACCGCGTGCGCGGCGTCGTCGGCCCGGGGGAGTCGACCCATGCCGACCTCGAAGTGGTCGACATCGGCCGAACGCGCACGAGCTACCACCTGGCCATTGACGTCGACGACCGCACGGGTGTGCTTGCCGCGATCGCCCACGTATTCGCTGACCATGGCGTCTCTATCAAGACCGTGCGGCAGGTCGGGTACGACGAGGACGCCCAACTCGTCATCGTCACCCACGAGGCGCTCGATGCCAACCTGGCTGCGACCGTGGCGGCCCTGCGCGAACTCGACGTCGTCCACGATGTTTCATCGGTCATCCGGGTTGAAGGCGGATGACCTCAGTGAAGATCCTGGCGGGAAGTGTGTGATGGAGTCTCAAGAACCGTGGCCTGGTGGGAAGCCATGGCGCGGCATCATCGCCGAGTTCCGTGATCGCCTGCCGCTCGCGGCCGATGCGCCCGTCATCACCCTCAGTGAGGGCGGGACCCCGCTCGTCCCGTCGGCATGGCTGTCCGGGCTGACCGGCGGCGATGTCCACCTGAAGGTCGAGGGCAGCAACCCGACCGGGTCGTTCAAGGACCGCGGCATGACCGTCGCGATCTCCCACGCCACGTGGGAGGGAGCGAAGGCAGTCGTGTGTGCCTCCACTGGCAACACCTCGGCCTCGATGGCCGCATACGCCGCGCGGGCCGGGCTGACGCCCATCGTGCTGGTGCCGCACGGCCGCATCGCGGCCGGGAAGATGGCACAGGCTGTGATGTTCGGCGCCGAGATCATCCAGATCCGCGGCGGTTTCGACGAATGCCTGCACATGGCGCGGGGACTCGCCGACGAATACCCCGTGTCGCTGGTCAACTCGGTCAACCCTATGCGCCTGCAGGGGCAGAAAACGGCGTCGTTCGAGATCATTGCGCAGCTCGGCAAGGCGCCGGACCTGCACGTCATGCCGGTCGGCAACGCCGGCAACATCTCGGCCTACTGGATGGGCTTCGGTGAATCCGGCGCCGCACCTCGCATGTGGGGATTCCAAGCTGCCGGAGCCGCGCCGCTGGTGGCCGGCCACCCCATTGCCCATCCGGAGACCGTTGCCAGCGCCATCCGGATCGGCAACCCCGCGTCGTGGGACCTGGCAATCGCGGCGCGAGACGAATCCGGTGGACGGATTGATGCCGTGACCGACGAGCAGATCCTCGCCGCGCAGCGGGCGCTCGCCCGGCACGACGGCATCTTCGTGGAGCCGGCGTCCGCCGCCGGCGTCGCCGGGTTGGTGGCCGCTGCGGAGGCGGGCGAGGTCGACCCCGGCCTCACCATCACCGTGACGGTCACTGGCAACGGGCTGAAGGACATCGACACCGCCCTGTCCGGTATTGACTCCGTCGTCGACTCCGTCATCGACGCGGACGTGCACGAGGCAGCGCGGGCGGCCGGCCTCGCATGACCGCAGTCAACGGCGTATGCGCGGTCATCGTCCCGGCCTCGAGCGCGAACCTCGGTCCCGGATTCGACACGTTTGGGCTTGCCCTCACCCTGCACGACGAACTGATCGCGACCGAGATTCCCTCCGGCCTGGAGATCGAGGTCGCCGGCGAGGGGGCCGGCAGCGTCTCGCGCGGACCCGAGAATCTTGTGGTTCGGGCGATGGAGGCTGCGTTTGCCCACGTGGGTGCTCGGCCGACGGGCATTCGGCTGACGTGCACGAACGCGATTCCGCACGCCCGCGGGCTTGGCTCGTCGTCAGCGGCGATCGTCGGGGGGCTGGCACTCGGCGGGCACCTCGTCGGTCAACCGCTTGATGAGCGCGACCTGCTGGTGCTCGCGACTCAGCTTGAAGGACATCCCGACAACGTCGCCGCGGCGATCCACGGTGGGTTCACCATCGCGTGGAGCGAGCCGACCGGACCGCAGGTGCTGCGGCTCGATGCGCAGCTTCCGGTCACCGTGCTTGTGCCACCGTCGCCAGTCTCGACCGACATGGCTCGACGGCTGCTTCCGGCCCGCGTTCCCCACGCGGACGCGTCCTCGAACGCGGGCCGCGCTGCGCTCCTGGTGGCAGCGCTGCAGGGCCATCCCGAGCTGCTGATGGCCGCGACCGAGGACCTGCTGCATCAGCCCTACCGTGCCGAAGCGATGCCGCAGTCGTATGAGCTGGTGCAAGAACTGCGGTCGGTCGACATCCCGGCCGTCATCTCGGGCGCCGGCCCCACCGTGCTGGCGTTCGCCCGCGAACTCCCGGTACCGGACGGCTGGGTCGCCCACGAACTCGACGTCGACCAAGCCGGGGTTCGGGTTCGCTGAATCTGCGGTGCGGTGGAACATACCGACCTGTTACAGTTGATTTGTCGGAGTTGAGATTCTCTCCCCGACAGCATCACTTCTGATGAACCAGCCCATTCGGGCTGACCCATGTGACGTACTCCGGTCGGCAGTCCCTGCAGAGCCGGAACGTTCAGCAAAGGAACCACGTGTCTGACAAGACCACAGAAACCGTCGAAGCTCCCGCGCCCGAAGGGGCGCCGAAGGCCACTGAGCCCGAAGGCGCGGCATCCACGCAGGCGCCGGAAGCCGATTCGACCGAAACTCCCGCACAGCAAGCCGCGCCGAAGAAGTCTGGCGGTGGCCTCGGCGGCAAGGTGCTCGCCGAACTCCAGGAAATCGCCGCCGAACTCAAGATCGACCGCGCATCCAGCATGCGCAAGGGCGAGCTGATCGACGCCATCAAGACGGCGCGCGGCGACGCCAAGTCCGCCGCCGGGAGGCCGCCGAAGGCGGACGAGCCGGCCGAGGCTGAGCCCAAGCCAGCCACCGGTAAGTCCAGCGGCAACAACCGAGGCGGCAACCATCCCCCGCAAGCGGGAGGTACCCCCAGCAGCAGCAACCAAGGCAGCAGCAACCAAGGCAGCGGCAACCAGGACGGCGACGACGGCTCCGGCCGGCGCCGTAACCGCCGTGGCCGCAACCGGGGCGGCAACCGCGGCCCCGAGGGCGATCCGGTGGTCACCGATGACGACGTGCTCGTCCCTGCCGCCGGCATCCTCGACATCCTCGATAACTACGCGTTCGTGCGCACCACCGGCTACATCCCCAGCGAGAGCGACGTCTACGTCTCGCTGTCGATGGTCAAGAAGTGGGGCCTCCGCAAGGGCGACGCCATCGTCGGCCAAGTTCGCCAGCCGCGCGAGGGTGAGCGCAAGGAGAAGTTCAACCCGATGGTGCGCGTCGACACCGTCAACGGCATGACGATCGACGACGCCAAGAAGCGCGTCGAGTTCGCGAACCTGACACCGCTGTACCCGACGGAGCGGCTTCGCCTCGAGGGCCAGGCTTCGGGCCTGACCGGCCGCGTCATCGACCTGGTCGCGCCGATCGGCAAGGGTCAGCGCGGCCTCATCGTCTCTCCGCCGAAGGCCGGCAAGACGATGATCATGCAGCAGATCGCCAACGCCATCACCGAGAACAACCCGGAAGTCCACCTGATGGTGGTGCTCGTCGACGAGCGCCCAGAAGAGGTCACCGACTTCCAGCGCTCAGTCAAGGGTGAGGTCATCGCTTCGACGTTCGACCGTCCGGCCGCTGACCACACGATCGTCGCCGAACTTGCCATCGAGCGGGCCAAGCGGCTCGTCGAGCTCGGCCACGACGTGGTCGTGCTGCTCGACGGCATCACCCGACTCGGCCGGGCCTACAACCTGGCCACGCCGGCATCCGGCCGGATCATGTCCGGGGGCGTCGACTCCTCAGCGCTGTATCCGCCGAAGAAGTTCTTCGGCGCCGCGCGCAGCATCGAGGACGGCGGCTCGCTGACGATCATCGCCACCGCGCTCGTCGAGACCGGCTCGCGGATGGACGAAGTGATTTTCGAGGAGTTCAAGGGCACCGGCAACATGGAGCTCCGCTTGCGTCGCGAGTTCTCTGACAAGCGCATCTTCCCGGCGATCGACGTCTCCGCGTCGAGCACGCGTCGCGAAGAACTGCTGATCGACAAGGATGAGCTCGCCATCGTTTGGAAGCTGCGTCGCCTGCTGTCCAGCCTGGAAGGCTCGCAGGGGCTGGAGCTCGTCTTGGACAAGCTCAAGAAGTCCAGCACCAACGCTGAGTTCCTGCTTCAGATCAACAAGACGATGCCTGAGGTGCCCGAGTCATGACCAGCGTCTACGACTTCGCTGCCACGGACATCAGTGGAGTGGAGCAGGCGCTCGCCGACTACCGGGGCAGGGTGCTGCTCATCGTCAACACCGCCTCACAATGCGGTTTCACGCCGCAGTACGGGCCACTGCAGGAGCTCTACGACACCTACTCGGGCCGTGGCCTCGTCATCCTTGGCTTCCCGTGTGACCAGTTCGGTCACCAGGAGCCTGGCGATGAAGGCGAGATCTCGGAGTTCTGCGAGAGCCAGTTTGGCATCACGTTCCCGATGTTCAGCAAGATCGACGTGAACGGCAAGAACGCGCACCCTCTGTACAAGTGGCTCAAGTCGGAGAAGAGCGGTGTCCTGGGCGGCGCCATCAAATGGAACTTCACCAAGTTCCTCGTCGATGCCGACGGCAACGTTGTGCAGCGTTACGGCTCGACCACGACGCCAGACAGCATCGCCGCCGACATCGAGAAGCTTCTGCCGGTCGAGTAACCGATTTCGCTTGCCCCGATTCGTGAAACTGCGGTGTGGCTGGCAGAATTGATCTTCGGCTCTGGTTCACCGGCATAAGGCCGGACCCAGCGCCCCTGAGAGGAAATTCCCATGAAGCGCGACATTCACCCCGAGTACGTGGTCACCCAGGTGTCCTGCACCTGCGGCAACACGTTCACGACTCGCAGCACCGCCACCGACGGCACCATCAAGGCCGAAGTGTGCTCGAACTGCCACCCGTTCTACACGGGCAAGCAGAAGATCCTCGACACCGGTGGACGCGTCGCGAAGTTCGAAAAGCGCTACGGCAAGAAGTAACCAGAGCGTGTTCGAGGCCGTCGAGTCCCTCGTCGCCGAACACGCGTCACTGGAGCAGCGTCTCGCCGACCCTGCGGTACACGCGGACCAGGCCGAGGCAAAGCGTTTGGGTCAGCGGTACGCCGAACTGACCTCGGTCGTGCGCACCTTTCAGGAGTGGCAGCAGGCGACCGAGGACCTTGCGGCCGCTCGTGAGTTGGACGACCCGAGTTTCGTCGACGAAATCAGAGGCCTCGAGCAGCGCATTCCTGAACTCGAGGAACGCCTGCAGCACCTCTTGGTCCCGCGGGATCCCATCGACTCGAAGGACGTCATCCTCGAGATCAAGGGCGGCGAGGGCGGCGAGGAGTCTGCGCTGTTCGCCGGCGACCTGCTGCGGATGTACACGCGATACGCCGAGCGCCGCAACTGGAAAGTCGACATCCTCGACTCGACCGAAACGGCCATGGGCGGCTTCAAGTCGGTGACCGTTTCGGTGAAGGCGAAAGGCACGCCGGAACCAGGCGAGGCGCCGTTCGCTCTCCTGAAGTTCGAAGGCGGCGTCCACCGTGTGCAGCGAGTGCCCGTCACCGAATCGCAAGGACGCATTCACACGTCCGCCGCCGGTGTTCTCGTGCTCCCGGAAGCCGAGGACGTCGACGTCGCCATCGACGCTAACGACCTGCGGATCGACGTCTTCCGGTCGTCCGGGCCCGGTGGCCAGAGCGTCAACACCACCGACTCGGCCGTGCGCATCACCCACCTGCCGACCGGCATCGTCGTAAGTTGCCAGAACGAGAAGAGCCAGCTCCAGAACAAGGAGCAGGCCATGCGCATTCTCCGGTCGCGCATGCTGGAGGCGGCACAGGCGACCGCCGACGCCGAGGCCTCCGACGCGCGACGTTCCCAGGTCCGCACGGTGGACCGCTCCGAGCGGGTCCGCACCTACAACTTCCCGGAAAACCGAATCTCCGACCACCGCACGGGCTTCAAGGCCTACAACCTCGACCAGGTGATGGACGGCGCACTCGATGACGTCATCGCCTCCCTGGTCGAGGCTGATCTCACCGAGCGCCTGGCGAACGTCGACAAGTGAACCCGAAGCAACTCCTCGAGGAAGCGGTCAAGACGCTCGAGGCCGGGGGAGTGGAATCAGCGCGCAATGATGCGGAGATCCTGCTGAGCCACGTTCTGGGCGTTCCGCGTGCCTTGGTGGCACTGACCGCGCGTCCGCAACCCGATCAGCTCGCCGTGTTCCTCAAGATGATCGACGCCCGGGCGGCGCGCACGCCGCTGCAGCACCTGACCGGCCGGGCCGGCTTCCGCTACGTCGACCTCGAAGTCGGGCCGGGCGTTTTCGTGCCCCGTCCAGAAACCGAAGTTCTCGCAGGGTGGGCCACCGAAGCGGCTCGGGCCGTCGGTGGCGCTCCCAAGGTGGTCGACCTGTGCACCGGCTCGGGCGCGATCGCCCTTTCGGTCGTCCACGAAGTCCCAAGCGCGCAGGTGTATGCCGTTGAGTTGGACGAGCTCGCCTGCGGATGGGCTCAGCGCAACCTGCTCGGCACTGGCGTCGATCTCCGGCAGGGCGATGCAGCCGACGCCTTTCCCGACCTGGACGGCGCGGTTGATGTCGTGGTGGCCAACCCGCCGTACATCCCGCTGGACGCATGGGAAAGCGTGGCGGTCGAGGCGCGTGACCACGACCCGGCACTCGCCTTGTGGTCCGGCGACGACGGCCTGGATGCCATCCGAGCAATAGAGCGCACAGCTTGGCGACTGCTCAAGCCGGGTGGCGTTGTCGGAATCGAGCACGCGGACGTCCAAGGGACGAGCGCACCGGCGCTCTTCAGTGAGTCTGAACATTCGTGGCGCGATGTCCGGGACAACCCGGACCTCGCCGGTCGCCCCCGCTTCACGACAGCCCGGAAGCCCTAGGAGCCCGTGCCGCGGCCGGCAATCCCCATCAGGCGGACGAGACTCTCGACGTAGTGTCGCGTGCCGTCCCGGTCAAGCGCCGCAGTCGGCGTCGTGATGAGCGAGACCACGACTCGGTACGCCCACTCAGCCGCCTCACGCGGGGTCAGCGATGTGGGCACCGTCTGGTCCAGCCCGCGGCCGAGCTGCTCCTCGAACAGGTCGACGACCCGCTCGACGAGCGGACCTGCCCCTGTCGTCAGCACGGGAAGGATCAGCTCCGGGTGGTCAGCCAGTGCCTTCTGGAGCAGCACGTGGCTCCGGGCGTAGTCGACGACGAACACGATGGCGTCGATGAGATGGGCCTCGAGGTCGTCGCTCCGACGCAAGATGGGAACGGCCGCGCCGAAGAACTGGTCGAGTTCGCGATCAAGGACGGCTCCGACGATCGCCGATTGGTCACCCACGTACTTGTAGACCGTCGGCCGCGAGATGCCGGCGCGCTCGGCGATCATGGCGTGCAGGCGAGCGTTAAGTCCTTCGGCCAGCAGGCATTCGGCCGCGGCGTCGAGGATGCGTTCGCGAATCCGCTCGGCGGCGTCGGCATCCGCGGGGCCGGGTCGAAGTGGGGCGACGCTGGACATGCAGGAATCGTACGACGCTCGACATCGTCATTGACGAATGATAGAAATATGTAAACAACTTGCTGCAGTCGTCGAGAGGACCTATGCATGACCGTCACCTCAGAGCGCCACACCTCGGGACACCCAGATTCGGAGCGCGCTCCAGTGCAGCCGGACGTTGTTGCTGCCCGCTTGATCGGGGGTTCGGTGCGGCGCTCCTATGAGCCGGCCGTCGCGATCGACTGGGACGCACCGCTGGTCGAGGGGAAATACTTCCTGCCCCCGGAAGTTCTCTCGCTGTTCGGTACTCCGTATTGGGACGAACTCACCGAAGAACAGCGGATCGCGCTGTCGCGCGAGGAGCTCGCGAACGTGCTGTCAGTGGGCGTGTGGTTCGAGAACATCCTCAACCGCGCCCTCCTCCTGCAACTCCTGCGGGAAGAACCCACGACCCCGTTCGCGCACTACGCGTTGACCGAAATGGGCGACGAGTGCCGCCACATGACGATGTTCGGCAAGGTCATCGACCGGGTGGGTGCGCGGTCCTACCGGATGGGCCGCATCGACCGGTTCCTTGCTGCTGTGCTTCCACATTTCCTGCGTGGGTCGTTGCTGTGGGTCGGCGCGCTGATCGGCGAGGAGATCTTTGATGCGCAGCAGCGCCGGAACATGGCCGATCCAGAGCTCCAACCGATCGTGGCCCAACTCATGCGGATCCACGTGACCGAAGAAGCTCGGCACATCAAGTTCGCCCGGGAGGGTGTTGTCCATCGAATGCAGAACGCATCCCGGCTCGAACGATTCCTGGTCGCCAATCTCAACGGCCTCGGCGGGCCGGTTCTGAGGCGCTCATTGACTCACCGTGGGATCTACCACCGGGCCGGCCTCGATCCGAAGCGCGCGGTCCGGGAGGTGCGTGACAACCCGAACTACAAGGAAGCGGCCATCCTTGGGTTCGCGCCGCTCGCATCCTTCCTGGCGGAGAACGGCTTGATGGGCCGCATCGGCCGGTACCTGTGGCGGCGCAACGGGTTCCTGCCGTGAGTCCACGCCGGCACCGGCACCCGCGCGGGATGGCCTGGCTGCCCCCCGACGAACCGACCGGCTACGACGGTGACGCCGCCCTCGTCGTCGGGGATCAGACGATCCAGGTTGTCGTCCATCTCGACGGTCATCTCGAGCCCCTTGACGGATGTTTCCACTGGTACGGCCGGATCGAGCGTTCAGCCGCGGTTGCCGCCGTCAAGGATGCCGGCGCGACGGCTGGCGTCCTCGCGATCGATGGCGGTGTGCCCGCTGAGCTCCGGTTGGCCGAATACGACCCATGGGGTCACGTGCAGGTGAGCGGCACCGGGGCCCCGCCCTACCCAGTGGATCCGGTCGAGATCGAACTGCCGGCGGGTGTGGTCATTTCTTCGTGACGGCCACGTGGACGGCGTCGAGCTTCTCGACGATGGCCGGAACCTGGTCGAGCAGATCCAACTTCGACTCGAGCAACGTCAGCAGTTCCTCGACCTTCGCCAGGGTCGACTCGGTTTTGGTCAGCGTGGTCGAGACCGTGGTCAACGTCCCATCGACCGTCGTCAGGGTGGACGAGACCGTCGTCAACGTCTTATCCACCGATGCGAGCTTGCCGTCGACGGAGGTCAGCGTGGTGTCGACGGAGCTCAAGGTGCCGTCGACCCGGGCGAGGACGACGTCAACGTTGGCCAGCACCTTGTCGGCTCGGCTGAGGATGTGGGCGGGGTTCGACAACAGGGCCATCGGAAGCTGCTCCTAGGGATCGAGTGAGTTCAAACGCTACAACGTGTTCCATCTACTGGTTCGGCGTGGCTGCCGGGCCGGACTTGGCTCCGCGCGGTTGGATGAGTGACGTGAGTGGGGCGCTGGGCGATCTCGCGCTGTACGCCGCGGCCTTCGCGTTCGGCGTCGGCTCGGGCGTCCTTCCGGTCATCCTCAATGCCGAGGTCTACGTCGTCGGCATGGGCGCATTCGTGCCACACCCGGAACTGCTGGTTGCGATCCTCAGCCTGGGTGCCGGAACGGTCGTGGGCAAGGCGATCGTCTTCGAGCTCGTCCGGCGAGGTTCAACCAAGCTGACGGCTGGTCGTCCAGTCGACCGCCCGCCAGCCCGCAACCGAGTGACGAAGGCACTGCGGCGAGGCGGCGACCGGATGCTGAAGCTGCTCAGTCATCGGTATCTCGGGTCCGCCACCGTCCTCGTGTCGTCGGCGACCAGCGTCCCGCCGTTGGCCGTGGTGACCGTCCTCGCCGCAGCCTCCCGTCTGCCGCTGTGGCTCTTCCTGCTGATGGTGGGGATCGGACGCACGTCGCAGTACCTGGCGCTCGCGTACCTCGTCCATTCCGCTGCGCCATAAGGTGACGCTGATGAGGTTCGACTGCTCCAACCCCGCAGATCGCGCTGCCGGCATCGATGCCGCAACTGCCGCGATTGCCGCTGGCGACCTCGTCGTCCTGCCGACCGACACCGTCTACGGGCTTGCCGCTGACGCCTTCTCCGCTGATGCGGTCCACCGCCTGGTCGGCACCAAGGGCCGCGGTCGCGAGATGCCGCCGCCGGTGCTTATTGGGGCGCCCGCCACCCTCGAGGCGCTCGCTGCCGAGGTGCCGATGTGGCTGCGCGCGATGACAGCCGAACTGTGGCCAGGCCCACTGACCGTCATCTGCCGTGAGCAACCCTCGCTCAACTGGGATCTCGGCGACACCCGGCAGACGGTGGCCGTGCGCGTCCCGAACCACGACGTCGCGCTCGCCGTGCTGAAGGCCACCGGCCCGCTGGCCGTCAGCAGTGCCAACCTGACGGGCGAGCCGGCGGCCACGACGATCGCCGAAGCCGAACGAATGCTCGGCGACGCCGTCGCCGTCTACCTGGACGCTGGGACCAGCCCCGGCGGAGTGGCGTCCACGATCCTCGACGTCACTGCACCCACCCCACGAATCCTCCGCGACGGCCCGGTCGGACTCGACGTGCTTCACCGTTTCAACAACACGATCGAGGCGGGTGTCTGAGAGCCGTGCGTGAATACATGGTCGTGTTCGGCATCGCGCTCGGCGTGACATACCTGTTTGCGTCCATCGCCCGCATGCTGGCCGAGCACTTCGGTGCCGTCGCTCGAGTGCGGGATCGCGACGTCCACGCACGACCGACGCCGTACTTCGGCGGAATCGCGATGCTCACGGGGCTCTGGGCGGCCTATCTCACCGCCATGCACCTGCCGTTCCTCTCCCGGTCCGAGGAATCGGTCTTCTCAGATGCCCGAGCAGTTCTGATCGGCGGGTCAGCGATCTGTCTCGTCGGGGCGATCGACGACCTGTTTGAACTCGACGCCCTGAGCAAACTGGCCGGCCAGGTGTTCGCCGGTGTGCTCGTCGTCGCCCTCGGGGTCAAGTTCTTCTACCTGCCGCTGCCGGGCAGCGTGTTCGGTCTCGACCAGGTGCAGTCGGCCATCTTCACGGTGCTGTTGATCGTGGGCACGGCCAACGCGGTCAACTTCGTCGACGGGCTGGACGGACTGGCCGCCGGAATGGTGGCGATCGGTGCGATCGCGTTCTTCATCTATGCATTCCTGCTGGCGGTCGAGAACGGCGAGTCCAGGGCCATCGCCGGCGCACTGCTCAGCGTTGCTCTGGCCGGCGTCTGCATCGGGATCCTGCCGCACAACTTCTTCCCGGCGCGCATGTTCATCGGCGACTCAGGCTCGATGCTCGTCGGATTCGTCCTGGCCTGTTCGTCCATCACGCTGACCGGACAATTCCCGGCTAGGAACATCGCCGAGGGCATCGGGGGAGGCCAGGCAAACTTCCTGGCATCGCTGCTGCCGCTGCTTCTACCGATCGCGATGTTGATGGTGCCGTTCGCCGACCTGCTGCTCGCGGTGGTCCGACGCACCCGCTCGGGCCGCTCACCGTTCGCCCCGGACAAGCTGCATCTGCACCACCGGCTGCTGGAGATCGGCCACACGCACCGCAACGCGGTGCTCGGCATGTATTCGGTGGCTGCCCTGGTCGCGTTCGGCACGGTCGCCCTGAGCCTCATCAGCGGATGGCTATCCATCGTCGCAGTGGCTGTCCTCGCCGTGCTGACGGCGGCATTCCTGTTCCTAGTTCCGCGCTGGTGGCCTGCGCAATAGGCGCGCTCAGCGCCTTCCATGCAGCCGGTAGCCCGGGTGTCGGACGCACAGAGGCGCCGTGATACTTTTTCGACCACCCCGAAACGTCGCGGAAATCTGCGATTTCTGCCGCGTACGCCATGGAATGCCCACTGAATTCACCCCGAGGACGGCCGCCCCTATGACGACCGACATCGCCTGCTGACCGGTGACTGACGATGACGTTGAGCACGCGGCGAGTGCAGGGCCATCCAGCGGGGGGCGCTCGGACGACGGTCCGGGCATCCGTGACCTCCTCAGCTTGGGCGGCATGCTCGTCGGGTGCATCGTGGTCGGCGTCGCGGTCGGGCTGTTCGTCGATGCGCGTCTTGGCTCGTCGCCGACCGCTGTGCTCGTCGGCACCGCGCTGGGCATCGTCGCCGCCGGCGTCGGGTTCGCGCTTCGTGTCCGTGGCTACCTCACGGGGCGGTGACGCATGAACGACACCGAAACCCCCAGGGACGTCGCTCCGGTTGGACCGGCGTCACTTGGGCGCGCTATTCGCAACCAGCGTCGTGCCGTCATCCTGGCGCTCGTTCTGGCCGCCGGCTCCTTCTGGATTGCCGGGCCGATGGGCGAGTGGCTGACCGGCGGGTTGTTCGCGGCCGGTGTCGGGCTGGGCCTGCTCAACCATGTCCTCACCGAGTACGCCATCCAGAAGGCGGTTGCCTCGGAGGATCCGGTGACCCGCAATGCGTACGCCAGGAGTTCGCTGGTGCGCCTCGGCATCATCTCGCTGGCCGCATTTGCCCTGGTTCTTGCCTTCTTCAATGATGGTGGCGTATTCGTCCTCTTCGGGCTGGCCATCTTCCACCTGATTGCTCTGACGCTGACGGCAATCCCGCTGCTGAGAGAGGTGCGCAACTCATGATGATCGCCGAGAGCGAGCTGGACCACATCGGGAGCCACCCGACCTGGCATTACGGGTCGATGGTGTTCAACTCCGACACGATCATCGCCACATTGGTCTCCGCCGCCGTCGTGCTGCTCCTCGCGTTCCTCGTGCGTGCGAAGGTTTCTGCCGAGAGCCCGGGCAAGTTGCAGTTGGCGTTTGAGACCCTGATGTCCTGGGTCAACGAGACGGTCGAAGCCAACCTCGGTCGTCTGCACCCGTTCGTCGTCCCACTGGCGTTCGCCCTGTTCCTCTTCATTCTGATCGCGAACTGGGTTCATTTCCTCCCGACCGAACACCTTCTGGTCCCGGCGAACGCCGACACCAACCTGACCTACGCGATGGCGTTCGTCGTCATCATCGGCGTGCACATCTTCGCGGTGAAGCACCACGGCATTGCCGAGTACCTCAAGGGCTACCTCAAGCCGTACCCGGTCATGGCGCCGCTCACGATCCTGGAGGAGCTCATCAAGCCGTTCACGCTGGCGCTGCGACTCTTCGGCAACATCTTCGCCGGCGGCATCATGCTCGCGCTGATTGGCCAAATGCCGTTCTACGTCCAGTGGCTCCCATCGCTCATCTGGCAGCTGTTTGACATGTTCATCGGACTCATCCAAGCGTTCATCTTTGCGCTGCTGACCATCCTGTACTTCGGCATGGCGGCCTCGGGCCACGGTGGTGACGATGACGACCACTCGGCGCACGACGAGCACGAAACCGAATCCAGCGAGACCGAATCGGAAGGCGTGCTCCAGCCCGCCTGACGGTCGCCCCAAAACTTCATTACCCACCCAATCGTTCGTCGGGACGTCCGACGAAAAGCCAAGGAGAAAAACATGGCAGAACCGCTCATCAGTGACGCAGCGCTGAAAGCTGCCGGTGCGTTCATCGGCGGCGGCATCGCCCTCGGCGGCGGCGCCATCGGCGCGGCGGTCGGCGACGGCCTGGCCGGTAGCTCGACCATCCAGGGTGTTGCTCGTCAACCCGAGGCGCAGGGCCGTCTCATGACGATCTTCTTCCTGACGGTCGGTCTGTGTGAGGCGATGTACTTCATCAACCTCGCCTTTATGGCCCTATTCGTCTTCGTCCTGGGCAAGTGATCTCTGTGCTCATCGCGGCGGCAGAAGGCGGCGAGGAGGCTCCAAACTTCCTCCTGCCGAACGCGACGTTCTTGGTCGAGCTCGGCATCTTCGCCCTGCTGGTCTTCGTCCTGGCCAAGTGGGTCATCCCGCCGATCAACAAAGCGATGATCGACCGCCAGGCGGCGATCAAGGCTCAGTTCGACGAAGCCGCCAAGCTCAAGGCTGACGCGCAGGCGGCCGACGAGGCACACAAGGCCGCTTTGGCGGAGGCTCGTCACGAGGCGACCAAGATCCGTGAGGAAGCGCGGGAGCAGGGTGTCCAGATTATCGCCCAGCACCGTGAGCAGGCACAGGTGGAAGCCGATCGGGTCACCGCCAACGCTCACGCCCAGATCGATGTCGAGCGCGCCCAGACGCTGGCCCAGCTCAAGAGCGAGGTAGGCACCATTGCCACCACGCTGGCTGGCCGCATCGTAGGCGAGTCGCTGGACGACGACGAGCGGCAGAAGCGCACGGTCGACCGGTTCATCGCGGACTTGGAGAGCTCGAACTGATGTCAAGTCAGGTGGCCGCCGGATTCCGCGGAGTTTCAGCGACGTCGTTGGCGGCCGTCCTCACCGTCGTTGAGAGCATCGAAGGTGACCTTGCGGCTGTCGGTGACGAGCTGTTTTCGGTCGCCGCCGCGCTCGACGCGACGCCAGCCGTGCGCCGCATCCTCACCGATCCGTCCACCGAGGCAGACGCGCGCTCCGGGGTCGCGTCATCGGTGCTCGGCGGCAAGGTGAGCGCCGAGACCCTGTCCGTCATCGACGCGGCCGCCCGCGGTCGCTGGACCGGCGGCCGCGCACTGTCCCATGCCGTGGAGGTGGCCGGCTTGGCCGCGCACGTCGCTGCGGCGGACCGCGCCGGGTCGCTGGACACCGTCGAGACTGAGCTGTTCGAAGCCCAGCGTCTCATCGACGGTGAGCGCGAACTGCGGGCCACCCTCAGTGATCGCACCCTTCCGGCAGACCACAAGGCGACGTTGGTTGACACGATTTTCGGGGACAAAGTGGCAGCGGGCACGCTGGCGCTGCTTCGCCAGGCTGCGGCGTGCCGGACCGGCTCGTTCGACGCGGTGCTTGCGCGGTTCGCCGATCAGGTGGCAGGACGGCGCAGCCGGACGTTGGCCGAGGTTCGCAGCGCCACGGCGCTGAGCGACGCCGAAGTCGAGCGACTCGCCGCTGCGCTGTCGGCCAAGTACGGCCGGACCGTGCACCTCAACACGATCGTCGACCCAGCGATCATCGGCGGCCTGAAGGTCTCCATCGGTGATGACGTCATCGACGGCACGATCGTCGGACGCCTCGAAGACGCCCGCCGGCAGCTGGCCGGCTGACCCCCAGACATTCAAAGACAGAAACAAAGAAGGCAGGACACATGACCGAGCTCACGATCCGACCGGACGAGATCCGGGACGCGCTGCAGAAGTTCGTCGCCGACTACCAGCCGAGCGCTGCCTCGGTGGAGGAAGTTGGCAGGGTCGCCGACGCCGGCGACGGCATCGCCCACGTCGAGGGTCTGCCGTCGGCGATGGCCAATGAGCTCCTCGAGTTCGAGGACGGCACACTCGGTCTCGCCCTGAACCTCGACACCCGCGACATCGGTGTCGTCATCCTCGGTGACTTCTCCGGCATCGAAGAGGGCCAGCCCGTGCGCCGGACCGGTGAGGTCCTGTCCGTGCCGGTCGGCGACGGCTACCTCGGCCGTGTCATTGACCCGCTGGGCACTCCCATCGACGGGCTCGGCGAGATCACGCCACTCGAAGGCCGTCGTGCCCTCGAGCTGCAGGCACCGACCGTGGTCCAGCGCAAGAGCGTCCACGAGCCGCTTCTCACCGGTCTCAAGGCCATCGACTCGCTGACGCCGATCGGCCGCGGCCAGCGTCAGCTGATCATCGGTGACCGGCAGACCGGCAAGACCGCCATCGCGATCGACACCATCATCAACCAGAAGGACTTCTGGGCGTCGGGTGACGAGTCGAAGCAGGTGCGCTGCATCTACGTCGGTATCGGCCAGAAGGGCTCGACGATCGCCGCCGTCCGCGGCGCGCTCGAAGAGGCCGGCGCCCTGGAGTACACGACGATTGTCGCGGCCCCGGCGTCCGACTCGGCCGGCTTCAAGTTCCTCGCCCCGTACACCGGTTCGGCCATCGGCCAGCACTGGATGTACCAGGGCAAGCACGTTTTGATCATCTTCGACGACCTGTCCAAGCAGGCCGAGGCGTACCGCGCCGTGTCGCTGCTGCTGCGCCGCCCGCCGGGCCGCGAGGCGTATCCCGGCGACGTCTTCTACCTGCACAGCCGACTCCTGGAGCGCTGCGCCAAGCTCAACGACGAGTTGGGCGCGGGGTCGATGACCGGCCTGCCGATCGTCGAGACCAAGGCCAACGACGTCTCGGCCTACATCCCAACCAACGTCATCTCCATCACGGACGGGCAGATCTTCCTGCAGTCCGATTTGTTCAACGCCAACCAGCGCCCCGCAGTCGACGTCGGCATCTCGGTGTCGCGCGTCGGTGGTGCGGCCATGACGAAGTCGATGAAGGAAGTCACCGGTTCGCTCAAGGTCGAGCTCGCGCAGTACCGCGCCATGGAGGCGTTCGCCATGTTCGCCTCCGACCTCGACGCGGCATCCAAGGCTCAGTTGGCCCGCGGGCAGCGCCTCATGGAGGTCTTCAAGCAGCCCCAATACGACCCGTATCCGGTTGAGAACCAGGTGGTGTCCATCTGGGCCGCCACCTCCGGCAAGTTCGACCCGGTTCCTGTCCAGGACGTCAACCGCTTCGAGCGCGAGTTCCTCGACTACGTCAAGTTCAGCCACGGTGATGTCCTTGATGCCATCCGTGAGTCGGGCAAGTTCGAGGACGAGAACGAAGCCGAGCTGGACAAGGCGTACGAGGAGTTCCTGAACCGCTTCGAGACCAGCGAGGGTGAGCGCATCAAGGCCGGTCACGAAGAATTCGAAGCCCTGCCCGACGAAGACATCGAGCAGGAAAAGATCGTCAAGCAGAAGAAGGCTTGAGCTAACCGATGGCCGTTTCCCTCCGCGAATATCGCGCGAAGATCAAGTCGACGCAGTCGATGAAGAAGATCACGCGCGCCATGGAGCTCATCGCTGCCTCGCGCATCATCAAGGCGCAGCAGCATGCGGCGGCCGCTGAGCCATATGCGCGTGAGCTCACCCGCGCGGTCTCGGCGGTGGCGACGTTCTCCAACGTCGAGCATCCGCTGACCACGGAGAAGGAAAACCCGACGCGGGCCGCGATGCTGATCATCTCCAGCGACCGCGGTCTGGCCGGCGCCTACTCGTCCAATGTGCTGAAGGAAGCCGAGCGCCTGGCCGAGAAGCTGCACTCCGAGGGCAAGGAGATCGACTACTACCTCTCCGGGCGCAAGGCCGAGTCGTACTTCAAGTTCCGCCAGCGCGACTTCGTGGAGGCGTGGACAGGCAACTCCGACAAGCCGGAGTACGACCACGCCAAGACCATCGGCAACAAGGTGGTGGCTGCCTTCCTGCAGGATGAGACCGCCCGGGAGGCAATTGACCCCGAACTGGCGGTTGACGAGCTGCACATCGTGTTCACTCGGTTCCGTTCGATGCTCGTGCAGGAACCTGACGTCATCCGGCTTCTTCCGCTGGAGGTCGTCGAGGGCGAGGAGCCGCCCGCCGAGTCCGACGTGCTGCCCTTGTACGAGTTCGAGCCGGACGAGGCCGATGTGCTCGACGCGTTGCTCCCCAAGTACGTCAACAGCCGCATCTACTTCTGCATGTTGCAGGCGGCGGCTTCCGAGCTCGCCGCCCGCCAGAAGGCCATGAAGTCCGCGACCGACAACGCGCAGGACCTCATCGAGAAGTACACCCGGATCGCCAACCAGGCCCGCCAGGCTGGCATCACCCAAGAGATCAGCGAAATCGTCGGTGGCGCCAACGCCCTCGCCGACCTGACCGCAGCCGACGACTGACCAACCAGCAAGAGTGAGTGAGAAGCAATGACTGCCACTGCAACTGAGACCAACACCGGACGCGTCGCCCGCGTCATCGGCCCAGTGCTCGACGTCGAGTTCCCCAGTGACTCGATGCCGGAGATCTACAACGCTCTGCTGGTCGACACCGAAGTCGCCGGCACCAAGGAGACGCTGACCCTAGAGGTCGCGCAGCACATCGGTGACGGCATGGTCCGCGCGATCAGCCTGCGCCCGACCGACGGCGTCGTCCGCGGCTCGACGGTCACCGACACGGGCGGACCGATCATGGTTCCGGTCGGCGACCAGACGCTGGGACGAGTCTTCAACACGACCGGCCAGGTCATGAACCTGCCCGAGGGTGAGACCTTCGAGGTCGGCGAGACCCGTGGCATCCACGGCAAGTCGCCGGCCTTCGACCAGCTCGAGGCCAAGACCGAGATGTTCCAGACCGGCATCAAGGTCATCGACCTGCTGACGCCGTATGTCCTGGGCGGCAAGATCGGCCTGTTCGGTGGCGCGGGCGTGGGCAAGACCGTCCTCATCCAGGAGATGATCGCTCGCGTCGCCAAGGACCACAGCGGTGTGTCGGTGTTCGCCGGTGTCGGCGAGCGCACCCGCGAGGGCAACGACCTCATCGCCGAGATGGAAGAAGCCGGCGTCATCGACAAGGTGGCCTTGGTTTTCGGCCAGATGGACGAGCCGCCAGGAGCGCGTCTGCGCGTCGCCCTGTCCGCGCTGACCATGGCGGAGTACTTCCGCGATGTGCAAAAGCAGGATGTGCTGCTGTTCATCGACAACATCTTCCGGTTCACGCAGGCCGGTTCTGAGGTATCCACGCTGCTCGGCCGCATGCCGTCGGCGGTCGGTTACCAGCCGACGTTGGCCGACGAGATGGGCGTTCTGCAGGAGCGCATCACTTCGACGCGTGGTCACTCGATCACCTCGCTGCAGGCGATCTACGTGCCCGCCGACGACTACACGGACCCGGCGCCGGCCACGACGTTCGCGCACCTCGACGCCACGACCGAACTCAGCCGTGAAATCGCCTCGCTGGGCATCTACCCGGCCGTGGACCCGCTGACCTCGACGTCGCGCATCCTCGACCCGCGCTACATCAGCGCCGAGCACTACAACTGTGCCAACCGGGTCAAGGGCATCCTGCAGCGCAACAAGGAATTGCAGGACATCATCGCCATCCTCGGTGTCGATGAACTGTCCGAGGAGGACAAGACGATCGTCTCCCGGGCGCGCCGCATCCAGCGCTTCCTCTCGCAGAACACCTACGTGGCCAAGCAGTTCACCGGAATCGAGGGTTCGACGGTCTCGATCGACGAGACCATCGACGGCTTCACCAAGATCTGCGACGGCGACTACGACCACGTGGCCGAGCAGGCATTCTTCATGTGCGGCGGTCTGGACGACGTCGACAAGAAGTGGGCTCAGATCCAGAAGAGCCTCGGATGAGCTCGCTCCAGGTCGAGCTGGTTGCGGCCGAGCGCGTCGTGTGGTCGGGCGAGGCGTCCTTCGTAGTTGCGCGCACGGCCGAGGGCGAACTCGGTGCGCTGCCGGGTCACACTCCGGTGCTGTCGGTGATCAAACCCTCGGTGGTTGAGATCACGCCGGTCGACGGCGACAAGATCAAGGCCGCCGTGGAGGACGGGTTCCTGTCGATCGCCAACGACCGGGTCTCGATCCTGTCCGAGGAGGCCGTGCTGGCCGACGAGATCGATGCCGAGGCCGCCAAGGCTGAGCGCGACGCCGCCACGCCTGATTCGTTGGCGTGGCAGTTCGCCGATGCCAAGGTTCGCGCGACCGAGAAATGATGCGGTAGGGGGTTCAGATTGCCGCTGTGGATCTGGCTGCTGGACTCCCTCGCCCTTGCCATCGTCCTCTCCGTCGCGCTGGTGGGTTTGCTCGTCGCACGGCGCCGCATGGTCTCGCGTCGAAGCGGGACGTTTGACCTGAGCGTCTGTCGACAGCCCGGTGCACAACCGAATGGCTGGGTCATCGGCGTCGGTTCCTATGGCCCGGAGTCGCTCGACTGGTACCGCACGTTCTCGTTTGCCTGGTGGCCGAGCTATCGGTTCTTCCGCGGCGATCTGGAGATCTTTGAGCGCCGTGACCCAGAGGGCGCCGAAGCCTTCGCCTTGGACGACGGCGACGTGATCGTCCGGATCAAGCACCTGTCCGGTGTGCAGCAGCTCGCCATGAGCCCGAGCGCCCTGACCGGCCTGCTGGCCTGGTTGGAGTCGTCGCCGCCCGGTCGCGGCGTGAGCAACGTGGTCTAACGTTCCCCGCCGGGTACCCACAGGACGTCGCCATCGGCCCGATTCGCGTAGCGGGCGAGGATGAACAGCAGGTCGCTCAGTCGATTCAGGTACTTGGCGGTCAGGACATTCATCGTGTCGCCATGCACCTCGATCGCCGCCCACGCCGACCGCTCAGCGCGGCGTACGACGGTACGGGCGACGTGCAGCTGGGCCGCGGCCGACGTCCCGCCCGGAAGGATGAAGGACCGCAGCTTCTCCAGCGGCTCGTTGTACTGATCGCACCAGCCCTCCAGCCGGTCGATGTAGTCCGGTTCGACGCGCAACTGTGGGTGTTTGGGGTTCTCCACGACGGGACAGGAGAGATCGGCTCCGACGTCGAACAGGTCGTTCTGGATGTGCACGAGGACGGCAGCGAGGTCGTCTTCGAGTTCGCCGGTGGCTAGGGCCACCCCGATCTGGCTGTTGGCCTCGTCGACGTCGGCATACGCGGCCAGGCGCAGGTCGAGCTTCGACGTCTTGCTCAGGTCGCCGAGGTTCGTCGAGCCGTCGTCGCCGGTTCGCGTGTAGATCCGGGTGAGATTGACCACGAATCGAGCCTAGCGGGGGAGCGATACGCTTGCGGGTATGCCAGACAAGCCATGGGTGATGCGTACCTACGCAGGTCACAGCTCTGCGGCCGAGTCCAATGCCCTTTATCGGCGCAACCTGACGAAGGGTCAGACCGGCCTCTCGGTGGCGTTCGACCTGCCGACGCAGACTGGTTACGACCCCGACCACGTGCTCTCGCGGGGTGAGGTCGGCAAGGTTGGCGTCCCGATTCCTCATCTGGGCGCGATGCGGCGGCTGTTCCAGGACATTCCGCTGGCTGAGATGAACACGTCGATGACGATCAATGCGACGGCGATGTGGCTGCTGGCGATGTACCAGGTAGCGGCCGAGGAGCAGGGCGCCCACCCGGACGACCTGTCCGGCACCACCCAGAACGACATCATCAAGGAGTACCTGTCCCGCGGCACGTATGTGTTCCCGCCGGAGGCCTCCATGCGGCTGACGACGGACATGATCGCGTACACCGTCCATGAGATACCGAAGTGGAACCCGCTCAACATCTGCAGCTATCACCTGCAGGAGGCGGGCGCGACGCCTGTCCAGGAACTCGCCTACGCCCTGTGCACGGCCATCGCGGTTCTCGACTCGGTGAAGGAATCCGGCCAGGTCGACGAAGCCGACTTCGAGAAGGTCGTCGGACGCATCTCGTTCTTCGTCAACGCTGGTGTGCGCTTCATCGAAGAAACCTGCAAGATGCGGGCATTCGCTGAGATGTGGGAGTGGATCACCCTCCACCGCTACGGTGTCCAGGACCCCAAGATGCGCCGCCTACGCTACGGCGTGCAGGTCAACTCGCTCGGCCTCACCGAGGCCCAGCCCGAGAACAACATCCAGCGCATCGTGCTCGAGATGCTCGGCGTCTCGCTGAGCAAGAATGCCCGCGCCCGCGCCATCCAGCTCCCGGCGTGGAACGAAGCACTCGGCCTGCCACGGCCCTGGGACCAGCAATGGTCGCTGCGGCTGCAGCAGGTGCTGGCCTTCGAGTCCGACCTGCTGGAGTACGAGGACATCTTCGACGGCTCGCACGTCATCGCGGCCAAGGTCGCCGAGTTGGTCGAGGGCGCGAAGGCCGAGATCGACCGGGTCCAGGCGATGGGCGGCGCTGTGGCCGCGGTCGAGTCCGGCTACATGAAGGGCGAGCTCGTCGCGTCGCATTCCGAGCGTCGGGCCAGGATCGAGAACGGCGACCTCAAGGTCGTCGGGGTGAACATCTACACCGAGACTGAACCTTCGCCTCTCACCGAGGACCTGGATGCGGCAATCCAGACAGCCGATCCCGAAGCCGAGCGCGCCGCCATCGCCGACATCGAGGAGTGGCGTGCCCAGCGCGACCAAGGCGCCGTCGAAGAGGCGCTCGATCGTCTGCGGGCCGAGGCGAAGACGGACGCGAACCTGATGGACGCGACGCTGCAGGCCGTGCGGGCCGGCGCGACCGTGGGAGAGTGGGCCGGTGCACTGCGCGAGGTTTTCGGTGAGTACCGCGCGCCCACCGGTGTCAGCGGCGCCGTCGGTGTTGCCGAGGCGGGTGCAGCTTTGACCTCCGTCCGCGAGCGCGTGGCGGGCACCGGAAAGGAACTCGGCACACGGCTGCGGCTGCTGGTCGGCAAGCCGGGACTGGACGGACATTCCAACGGTGCCGAGCAGATCGCCGTGCGTGCGCGCGACGCTGGGTTTGAGGTTATCTACCAGGGAATTCGCCTGACGCCCGAGCAGATCGTCGCGGCCGCCGTGGCTGAGGACGTGCACTGCGTCGGCCTGTCGATCCTCTCCGGATCGCACATGGAGCTCGTTCCTGAGGTGCTTGAGGGACTGAAGGCTGCCGGCTTGGCCGACGTGCCCGTCATTGTCGGCGGCATCATCCCGGAGTCCGACGCCGAGGCGCTGGAGGCACAGGGGGTTGCGGCGGTTTTCACGCCGAAGGACTTCGACCTGACTGAGGTCATGAACCGCATCATCGACGAGATCCGGCGCGCGAACCATCTGGATCCCGCGTGAGGCGTTCGGCTCTCGCGCTCGCTTTGGCCTGCCTTGCGCTGGTCATGACCGGCTGCAGCGCCGACGACCAGCCGGACGAGTGGATCGCGCACCTGACCATCAGCGTGATGAAGGATGCGAAGGCCAAGGAGAAGTCGGCCGTCCTCATCTGCCCGGGGCGCACGTCCCACGAGCGGGACGTGTGCGCCGCACTCGACGTCGTTGCTCCGCGGGTCTTCCAGCCCGTCCCCGAGGACCGGGTGTGCACGATGATCTACGGCGGTCCGGCGACGGCCACGATCCGGGGCACATACGGGGACGACGTCGATCTGGCTGACGCGTCGTTCAACCAGCAGAACGGTTGCGAGATCGGCCGCTGGAACCAGATCCTGCCCGTCCTGAAGGCACTGAAGCTCTATACCTGATTGGCGGCGACGGTCGCCCTGCGGGCGATCGCCGACGCCCAGCAACCTCGCAGGCGCCATCGCGACCGGCGAAGCCGGATCGCTCGTAGAGCGTTGCGGGAGCCGAAGCAGCCGGTACCTAGAACAACCGCAGGCTGGGGTCATCGAGCCCGCGCAGGGCGTCGTAATCGACGACGACGCACTCGATGCCGCGGTCTTCGGCGAGCGTCCGCGCCTGCGGTTTGATCTCCTGGGCCGCGAAGATGCCGCGCACCGGCCGCAGGGACGGGTCCCGGTTCATCAGCTCGAGATAACGAGTGAGTTGTTCGACGCCGTCGATTTCGCCGCGCCGCTTGATCTCGATAGCTACCGACCCCGCGGCCTCGCGGCATAAGAGGTCCACCGGGCCGATCGCCGTCATGAACTCCCGGCGCACCAGTGAGAGACCGTCGCCCAACGTGACGACATGTTCGGCGAGGAGCTCTTGCAGATGCTTTTCCACACCGTCCTTCTGCAAACCGGGGTCGATGCCGAGTTCGTGCGCGGAGTCGTGCAGCACTTCGTCCAGCCGGATGCGCAATGTGTCGTCGGACTTCGTGGCCGACACGGTCCAGACGAGCGTCCCGTCGTCGTCGCCTTCACGCAGCGTGCATGGCGGGCTCATCCAGTTCAGCGGCTTGTAGGAGCCGCCGTCAGAATGGATCAGCACCGAGCCGTCGGCCTTCACCATGATGACGCGCGTCGCGACGGGAAGATGTGCGGTCAGCCGGCCACTGTAATCAACCTGGCAGCGCGCCACGACCAACCTCACCCGCCGGAGATTACCTGCATCTCACCGGCTTTCGAGAACCGCCCGAACGGTGTCGGTGTCCACCGTTGCGGCGAGCTCAGCGATCGTGGTCGCCGAGAGCGATGTCCTCCATGCATTCTCGGCCTCGGCCATCACCTTGGCGATGCCGCACGGTCGCCGGCACTTCTCGGGCGGGGCCGCCAGCTCGCCTTGCTGGCGGATCTCGGTGCACCGGAATGCGGGGTCGGGCCCGTCGATGGCGTATACGACGTCCAGCACGCTGATCTTCGCGGCCGGCCGCATCAGGAGGTACCCGCCATCGCGGCCTTCGCTCGGCTGGGCAATGCCGGCGCGGGCCAGCGCCTGGAGGTGTTTCGCCAGGTAGGTCTTCGACACCCCGTGCAGGTCGGCGAGGCGGGACGCCGGAACGGGCCCTTCCGCCTTCGTGAGCACGACGCAGCAGTGGAGCGCCCACTCCACGCCGGCAGAGAGCTTCATGCGTGCTGCTTGAGCCACTCGTCATACGTCGTCGGCGCGATCCATGCGTCGGCGCCCGGCGTCGCAATCAGCGCAGTGTCGTCGAGTCGCGCGCCGAAGTAGCTGCCCAAGGGGTCGGTCACGACCTCGCGGTGGTCGCCGGTTGCGGCGAAGAGCCGGCGGATGAGCTCGTCGATGCCCAGCGTCTCCGGACCCGCGATCTCGACGGTGCCGTTGATCGGCGGTTCGGTAACGACCTCGGCAAGGCGCGCCACGACGTCAGCTGAGGCGAGGGGCTGCAGCCGTCCCGGCGTGGCCCGGATGACTGCGCCGTCTGCGGCGGACTCCGCAATGCCCGGTACGAACTCGAAGAACTGCGTCGACCGGACGATCGTGTGGGGCACAGCGCCCGCCTTGACTCCGGCTTCCTGCGCGAGCTTCGCGCGCATGTAACCCGAATCGGTGAGCCGGTCGGCGCCGACGATCGAGAGGATGACGTGATGGGGCGTTCCAGCTTGCACTTCAGCCTCGATCAGGTGACGAGTTGACTCGCGAAAGAAGGTGAGGACCTCATCGTCGGCCCACGACGGCGAGTTGGTCAGATCGACGACCACGTCGGCGCCGGCGATGGCCTCGGCGATTCCTTTGCCGGTCGTCGTGTCGATCCCGGCCTCGCGGCCAAGGGCGACTGCATCGTGCCCGTCGTGCTCCAGGCGAGCCTGCAGTTGCGACCCGATCAGTCCCGCTCCGATGATGACGATCTTCATGACAGCTCCAAACTACGACAATAGTTATCGCAGTATATGCAAGCATGCGGTGTCGCAGTCAAACGCCGAAGGACGATCCCGACCTGAGTTCCACCGCACCCAGGTACCTACTGATCGGTAGCGATACCCTGTCTCGACTGCCCCGCTGAAGGAGTTCATTGCATGTCCGAGATCGTCGAGCGCATCACCGCCGAAGATCGTGGTGCCGAGATTGCGCGTATCCTCCTTTTCCCGTACCTCAACCACGCCGCCAGCATGCTGGCCAGCGGTTACGCCACTGGCGACGACATCGACGCAGCCATGCGCTTCGGCTGTGGCTACCCGGTTGGCCCGCTGGCGCTCATCGACGAACTTGGTCCGGAGACGGTCGTCGACGGCCTGAATACGCTACACGCCCAGACCGGTGATCCGGTGCATGAGCCCGCGCCTGCACTGGCGAACCTGGCCGAGGCCGGCCGGTTGGCCGACGCGACCGAGCCGCAGCTGCGCCACAACGTCACCAAGGTCGGCGTCGTCGGCACCGGCACGATGGCGTCCGGCATCGTCCAGGTCTTCGCGCAGGCCGGCTATAACGTCGTCTACGTCGGTCGCTCCGAGGAGAAGCTCAACGGCGTCCTTGGATACATCACCAAGAATCTCGATCGCTCCATCGAGCGCGGCAAGCTCGACGAGGACGGCAAGACCAAGGTCCTCGGTCGACTGACCGGCTCGACTGACCGTGCGGCTCTCGCCGATGCCGACGTGATCGTCGAGGCGATCGCCGAAGACATGGACATCAAGAAGGAGCTGTTCGCCGACCTCGATCGCATCGCCAAGCCCGGCGCGATCCTGGCCACGACGACCTCATCGTTGTCCATCGGCGAACTGGCGGCCGTGACAAGCCGTCCGGGCGACGTTGTCGGCATCCACTTCTTCAATCCGGCGCCGGTCATGAAGCTGGTCGAGGTCGTCTCGGCCGAGTCGACCAAGCCCGAGGTCGCCGAGACGGCCAAGGCGCTCAGCCTCAGCGTCGGCAAGCATCCGGTCTCCTGCACCGACCGGGCCGGCTTCATTGTCAACTGCCTGCTGTTCCCGTACCTCAACGACGCAATCAAGCTGCACGAGGCCGGCGGCGGGTCGCTGGAGGAGATCGACTCCGCGCTCAAGGAGACGCAGCTGCCGATGGGACCGTTCGAACTGCTCGACGTCGTCGGCAACGACGTCTCGCTGGCCATTCAGCGCACGCTCGTCGACACCTTCGGTCACGCCGGTTGGCAGCCGGCGCCGACGCTGGTCAACCTCGTGGAGGAAGGCAAGCTCGGTCGCAAGACCAAGCAGGGCTTCCATACATACTGAGGCGGCATAGGCTTCGACGGTGCCTCGACGACCCGCTCGGCGCCCCCGCCCACGTCCGTTCGACATGCTCCGGCTCGTCGACAAGCACGACGGGCAGTGGCACGTTCGGCCGATTACTGGTGCCGCATCCACGAGGGCGTACACATGCCCCGGTTGCAACCGACCGATTCCGATGGCAACTCCGCACGTGGTGGTCTGGCCGGTGGAAAAGGCGCTGTTGAGCAAGGATGCTCTGGAAGAGCGGCGGCACTGGCACACCGTCTGTTGGGAACGGCGCAACTAGGGATGGGGAACAGATGTCCGAAGTGAGCGGTGCGGCCATTCGGGGCAACTCGGTCCTTCCGGCCCGGCGCGAACCGATCACGATGGAGACGGCCGACGGACTCAAGCTCGTCGGTGAACTGGCGCTGCCGGCCGATCGGGATCCCGTTGCGACGATGATCTGCCTGCATCCGCTGCCGACCCATGGCGGGATGATGGACAGCCACCTCTTCCGCAAGGCGTCGTACCGCCTGCCCGCGCTCGCCGGGATCGCCGTCTTGCGGTTCAACACCCGCGGAACGTCCAGCGTCCAAGGCACCAGTGAGGGTGAGTTCGACAACGCCCTGGGAGAGCGGTTCGATGTCGCCGCCGCGATCGAGTACGCCGAGTTCCACGACCTGCCGAACATCTGGCTTGTCGGTTGGTCCTTTGGCACGGATCTCACACTGATGCATGGACTCGACCCGGTCGTCGAGGGAGTGATCCTGCTCTCGCCGCCACTCCGGCACGCCCAACCCGAACACCTGGCCGCATGGGCCGAGTCCGGCAAGCCGGTCGTCGCCCTCATTCCGGAGTTCGACGACTACCTCCAGCCGGCGGAAGCACGCGAGCGGTTCACGGCGATCCCACAGGCCGAGATCATCGCGGTGGATGGCGCCAAGCACCTCTGGGTGGGTAACACCGAGCGCGCGCTCGACGAGATCGTCGCCCGGCTCGCTCCGAACGTCCCACTTCCCCTGCCAACCACCTGGGACGGGCCGATGGACCGCGCCGACCCGTCTGCTTACCGCGACCAGACCACGGCGGTGTTCAAGGACGTCCCGCTCTGACCTCGAAGTAGCTAGCGGCTGCGCGGGTCGAGGTCCTCGAAGTTCAGGAGCTCCTCGGCCTCGGCGTCGAGGTCGTCTCCGACATCCGTGATGTCCTCGACGTCCGAGTCGTCCGTGACGTGCTCGACATCCGTGGGTTCTTCGAGGTCCGCAGCATCGTCGACGTCGTCGATCTCCTCGAAGTCCTCGGCTTCATCGACGCTCGCGTCCTCGTCCGGTTCATCCGCGTCGCTGGCGACCCCGCCGACGATGTCGCGGATCTCGCCGAGCTGAGCGAGGATCGCGGCCCGGCGCTCCTGAAGGTCTTCAACCTCACCGCGCAGAGTGCGGGTCTGGCGCTCGAGGTCGGTGGATGCCGTGACGCGGATGTGCTCGGCCTCCGACTTGGCCTGGGCAATGACGGCCTCGGCCTGGGCCTGGGCCTCCGTGACGATGCGGGCGGCATCGGCGCTGGCAGCCTCGCGGGCGGCCACGGCCTGGGCCTGCGCCTCCCGGGACCGGTCGTCGGCAGCCGCGGCGCGTGCTTCGGCGTCGGCGACCAGCTTGGCGGTCTGGTCGGTGGCGGCGGCGTGGGCATCGGTGGCTTCGCGGGCGAGTCGCTCCTTCTCGACCGCGAGCACGCGCCGTGCCTCGGTGACCTCACGGTCGGCTGCGGCGCGGGCTTGCTCCACCTCACGCTGCGCACCCTGACGCAGTGCGTTGGCCTCCTGCTCGGCGGCCAACTTGATCTGGGCGGCCTCGCGCTCGGCCTGCGCGTGCGCATCTTCGGCGTGCGCGCTCGTCTCGGCCTTTGTCGCAGCGGCTTCGTCAGAAAGGGCCTTCCGCTGCGTCTCGATGTCGGCGAGGGTGTTGGCCCGGAGTTCGTCGGCCTCACGCGTAGCGGCTGCTCGGGTGGCTGTGGCCTCTTCATCGGCGTGAGCGAGCAGGTCGGCTGCCTCGCGCTTGGCCCGGGTGCGGACGTCGGCCGCCTCCTGCTCGGACAGCTTCAGCAGCTGGGCGGCATGCCCGCCAAGTGAGGCGTAGCTCGGGCGTCCGACTGACTCGATCTGTTCTTTGAGCTCGGCGATCTGGGATGCGAGCGCAGTGCGCTCCGAGCGGAGCTCGGCGATCTGGTCGCCGGCACGTGCCAGCTCGGCTTCCTGATTGCGCGCCCACGCGTGGACTGCGTTCGGGTCGTAACCGCCGCGACGGGCCAGCGGGAACGGAGACGTTCCCTTGGCGGCGTCAAAGATGGACTGTCCGGACTCGTCGGCCATCGGGGCTCCCCGTTTGTCTCGATGCTGAAGGTTCGGGGACCACCATACCTGCGGCTCGTGACCCCAAAAACCGCAGTTCGGGGCCGAACGATTCAGACGCCTCGGAACCGGTTGATCGCGTCCAAGTGCTTGGCGCGGAACTCCTCGTCCCGCACGCCGAGGCCCTCGTCCGGAGCGAGCGCGAGCACGCCGACCTTGCCTTGGTGCTTGTTGTGGTGCACGTCGAGCGCGGCCTGCCCGACGTCGTCGAGCTTGTAGGTGCGCGACAGGGTCGGATGGATCTTGCCCTGTGCGATCAGACGGTTGGCCTCCCACGACTCGCGGTAGTTGGCGAAGTGCGAGGAGATGATCCTCTTGAGGTTCATCCAGAGGTACCGGTTGTCGTACTCGTGCATGTAACCGGAGGTCGAGGCGCACGTGGTGATCGTGCCGCCCTTGCGCGTGACGAACACAGAGGCACCGAATGTCTCGCGGCCCGGGTGCTCGAAGACGATGTCGATGTCTTCGCCGCCGGTGAGCTCGCGGATGGCCTTGCCGAGGCGCAGCCACTCCTTCGGGTTCTGCTGGGTGCCGTCCTCGTTCCAGAACTTGAAGTCCATCTCCGAGCGGTTGATGACCTTGTCCGCACCCATGCTGCGGACGATCTTGGCTTTCTCCTCATTCGAGACGACACAAACCGGGTTGGCGCCGCCGTTGAGCGCATACTGCGTCGCGAAGCCGCCCAAGCCGCCGGACGCGCCCCAGATAAGGATGTTGTCCCCTTGCTTCATGTCACCGCCATTCTTGGAAACGAGCTGGCGGTAGGCAGTGCAGTTCACGAGGCCGGGCGACGCGGCCTCTTCCCATGTCAGGTGCTCCGGCTTCGGCATGAGCTGGTTGGCCTTGACCATGGCGATGTCGGCGAGACCACCGAAGTTGGTCTCGAAGCCCCAGATGCGCTGCGACGGGTCGAGCATCGTGTCGTTGTGGCCGTCAGGAGCTTCAAGCTCGACGGAGAGGCAGTGGGCGACGACGCGGTCGCCGGCCTTCCATTTGGTGACGCCGGGTCCGGTCTTGAGTACGACACCGGACAGATCGGAGCCCACCACGTGGTACGGCAGATCGTGCCGCTTGCCGTACTCGGACTCCCGGCCGTAGCGCTCGAGGAAGCCGAACGTAGAGACCGGCTCGAAAATCGACGTCCACACGGTGTTGTAGTTGATGGCCGATGCCATGACCGCAACAAACGCTTCGCCCGGACCGAGTTCAGGGAGCGCTACCTCGTCAAGGTGGAGCGACTTGCGCGGATCCTTGTCTTTGCTCGCAATGCCCTCGAACATGTCTGCTTCGTCCTTGTGGACGGTCACGGCACGGTAGGACTCGGGGAGCTCGAGGCCGGCGAAGTCGTCGGCGGTGGTGTCGTCGGCGAGGATCGCGTCGCGGATGTTCTCGATGGTCACGTAGGGCCCCCATGGATGTCGCTGCGGTGGTGTGAGATCCGGTCGATCGTACGCGAAGGTAACTTTTCGGCCGTAATTCGGTCCGGTTCGCGACGCGGTGTTGAAACACTGCGGTCATGCTCGCGTCTTGGCCCGACGGCATCATCGATCCGCACATCCACCAGTGGGACCCGCTCACCACCGAGCGGGTCCAATCCAAGGAGGCCCGGCTGGTCCGGGCACTGCCGCGCATACCGCGGTTCATGGGTGCGTTGGCGTCGAAGGTGGACCGGGAGTTCGTCGGCCATCCGCATCACGTGCTCAAGCCCTACCTGCCGGACACCTACCGCGGTGACACAGCATCGGTGCCCGTCCAGAAGGTCGTACACATCGAGGCCGAATGGCCTGCCGAGAATCCCTTGGATTCAGTGGGGGAGACCACCTGGCTCACCAGCCTTCCGTTCGGGCACGACGGGTTGCCTGACTTGGGCGCGATCGTCGTGAGCGCGGACCCGCGCTGGCCTGACGTTGGTGTCGCGCTCGACGCGCAGCTGGCCGCGTCGCCGCTCGTCCGCGGCGTGCGATCGAAGGCGAGCCATCACCCGGACCCGGGAGTCCGCGGCTTCGCCGACGGCCCCGGCCTGTGGCGCGACCCGGAGTACGTCAAAGGCTTCTCCGCCATCGCCGAGCGCGGGCTGAGCTTCGAGCTGTGGTGCTACGCGCATCAGCTGCCAGACGCCATCGGGTTGGTGCGGGAGTATCCGGACACAACCTTCGTCTTGGATCACTACGGCACGCCGGTCGGCCTGTTCGGGCCGCGCGGCAAGCACACGGCGCGGACGGATGCAGAGCGATCCGCGATGCTCGACCGATGGCGCGACGACATCGCCGCGCTGGCCGAGTTCCCCAACGTCGTCGCCAAGCACTCAGGCCTGGGTATGCCCGTCCTGGGCGACGATCCGCGCAAGCCGCGAGGAACGGAATCTGTCGCGTTCCTGGCCGATCGATGGGGTCCGCTGATCCGTCATCTGCACGACGTCTTCGGCGACGATCGGACGATGTGGGCGTCCAATTTCCCCATGGACAAGCCGACCGTGACCATTCCAGCAACCGTTGCCGTCCTGCTCGACGTGCTCGGCGCGGACGCCGATCCGGACCTCCTGCTGCGCGACGTCGCCGCCCGGGTCTACCGCATCGCGCCGTAGGCATTCCCGTGGGATTCGCTCAGTACCGGCCCGTCGTGGCGAATCGAGAAGCCCGCTCGGCGTTGCTGCTGGGCACGCTCGTCCGCACGCCGATCTTCGCTAGCTGGGTTGTCATCACGTTGCATGTCGTGACGACCCTCGGCCGCGGCTATGGAGCGGCAGGCTTCGCCGCCGCGGTTGTGGCAGCGGCGGTTGCCGTCGGTTCGCCGGTCCGGGGCCGTGCGATCGACCGCGTCGGGCTGCGTCGCGCGATCGTCCCGGCGCTGGTGGTCACCGCGGTCTGCTGGTCAATGGCGCCCTGGCTCGGGTACCTGTGGCTGTTGGTCTTGGCCGCTATGTCCGGCGTCTTCATGGTCCCGGTCTTCTCGGTCGTGCGGATGGCCATCGTTGCGTCGGTTCCGGTCGAGCAGCGGCGCACGGCGCTGTCGCTGGACGCGGTGCTGACCGAGGTCTCGTTCATGGTTGGGCCGTTGGCGGGTGCGTGGGCGGCCACTGCGTGGGACACGCGATGGGTGCTGTTGGTCGTCGAGGCCTGTGTCGTGGCCGGCGGGGCCCTGATGTGGCTCATCAACCCGAGGGTGAAATCGGATGCCGAGACGGTCCACGAGTCAATCGCCGGCCGCAGGTGGATGACGCCGGCCTTCTTTGCCCTCTGTGGCGCGGCGATGGCGGCCGTCGCCGTCCTCCAGGGGACGGATCTCGGAATCGTCGCTGCGCTGCGCTCGATGGGATCCACCACCCTCATCGGGCCGGCGTTGGCGGTGTGGGGCCTGGGGTCGCTCGTTGGTGGTCTGATCTACGGTGCTCTGAGCGTCTCCGTGCCGGTCTGGGTCCTGCTCGGTGGGCTGGCCGCGGTGACTGCACCGGCCGCGCTGGCCCGCGACGAGTGGACGCTCATCGGATTGCTGTTCGTCGCCGGGTTGTTGTGCGCGCCGGCCATGACTGCAGTTGTCGAGCAGATGAGCCGGGTGGTTCCCGCAGCGGCCTTCGGCGAGGCGATGGGCTGGCACGCATCGTCGATCACGCTGGGCGAGGCGCTCGGTGCGCCGCTGGCGGGCATGGCCATCGACCGCTGGGACCCGGGTGCTGGATTCTGGTCCGTCGCGATCATCGGGTTCGTTGCGGCCGCCTTCATGGCAGCCGTGCGGCTCAGTGGCCGGAGCCAGGCTCCACGAGCTCAACGAGCACGCCGCCGGCGTCCTTGGGGTGGACGAAGTTGACGCGGCTGCCGGCCGTGCCGTTCTTGGGGGAGTCGTAGAGCAGGCGCACGCCGCGTTCGCGCAACGTGGCGGAGACGGCGTCGATGTCCGCGACCCGATACGCGAGCTGCTGGATGCCCTGGCCGTTGCGGGCAAGGAACTTGGCGATCGTTGATTCGTCGCTCAGGGGAGCGAGCAGCTGGATGCAGGAGCCTGAGTCACCCACGGCCAGCATGGCCTCGCGGACGCCCTGTTCGTCGTTGACTTCTTCATGGACCGAGTGCAGGCCGAAGGTGTTGGCATAGAACTCGAGTGCGTCGTCGAGGTCGGGCACGGCGATGCCGACGTGGTCGATCGCGAGCAGCAGATGGTCGGGCACAAGTGCGTCTGACATGCGGAAAAGAGTACTGCCACGTGCCTCCGACATCTTTGCGACCGATCGGACGTGATTTGTCCTACACTGACTGCGAACACCCGAAATGCCCGAGTAGGGTTGATCCCGATCCCCACGCTTGCAAGGAGCACTTCCCATGACCAACGTCATCGTCGCTGGAGCCCGTACTCCGATCGGTCGCCTGCTCGGCGGCCTCACCAGCCTCTCGGCCGCCGAACTCGGCTCGATCGCCATCAAGGGGGCGCTCGAGAAGGCCGGCGTCACCGGCGAGCAGGTCGACTACGTGATCATGGGTCACGTCATCCAAGCCGGCCAGGGGCAGAATCCGGCTCGCTCGGCGAGCGTCGGCGCGGGCATCCCGATGAACGTCCCGACCATCACCATCAACAAGGTGTGTCTGTCCGGCCTCAATGCCATCGCGCTGGCCGATCAGCTCATCCGCGCCGGTGAGGTCGAGATCGTCGTGGCCGGCGGTATGGAATCCATGACCAACGCTCCACACCTGCTGCCGAAGTCGCGTGAGGGCTTCAAGTACGGCGACACCACGCTCGTCGACTCGATGGCCTACGACGCCCTCTACGACCAGCTCACCAAGCAGGCCATGATCAACCTGACCGATGCCTGCAATGCGGCCAAGGACAACTTCACCCGCGAGGAGCAGGACGCCTTCGCGGCTCGCTCGCACCAGCTGGCTGCCGAAGCGCAGAAGAACGGCGTCTTCGATGACGAGATCGTGCCGGTCACCATCGCGTCCCGCCGCGGCGACACCGTCGTCAGCGAGGACGAGGGCGTCCGTGGCGACACGACCGTCGAAACCCTCGCCGGCCTGCGTCCGGTCGCCAAGGACGGCACCATCACCGCCGGCTCGGCCTCGCAGATCTCCGACGGAGCCGCCGCGGTCGTCGTCATGAGCAAGGAGAAGGCCGAGTCGCTTGGCCTCGAATGGCTCGCCGAGATCGGTGCGCACGGCTCGGTGGCCGGCCCCGACTCGTCGCTGCAGCTGCAGCCGGCCAACGCCACGGCGAAGGCCCTCGAGAAGGACGGCATCACCGCCGCCGACCTCGACCTGGTCGAGTTCAACGAGGCCTTTGCAGCCGTCGGCATCGCGTCGGCACGCCAGCTTGGCATCTCCGACGACATCGTCAACGTCAACGGTGGCGCCATCGCGCTGGGCCACCCGGTCGGCATGTCCGGAACCCGCGTCGTGCTGCACCTGGCCAACGAACTCAAGCGTCGCGGTGGCGGCGTCGGCGCAGCCGCGCTGTGCGGTGGCGGCGGCCAGGGTGATGCCCTGATCGTGCGCGTGCCCCAAAAGTAGTTGGCACTGAGCTGACCAGCCCACGGTGATCGAGTAGCCGGCGCGGCCGGCGTTCGAGATCGGGTCGCCGGGTCTCGATAAACCGACGCTTCGCGTCGGCACTCGACCTCCTGCGGTCATCGCTGCGCGATAACCTCCGGACATGGCCCGCGAGCTCGACATCCCTGACCTCGTCGCGCGGGCCCAGCAGGGTCAGGCCGCGGCGATTGCCCGGCTGATCTCGCTGGTCGAGGACGACTCCCCGGCGTTGCCTGAGGTCAGCGCTGCGCTGGCTCCGCACACCGGGCGCGCCCACATCGTTGGGCTCACCGGATCGCCCGGTGTCGGCAAGTCCACGTCGACGTCGTTACTGGTTGCCGGCCTGCGTCGGCGCGGCAAGCGCGTTGCCGTCTTGGCCATCGACCCGTCCTCGCCGTTCTCGGGCGGGGCGTTGCTGGGCGACCGGATCCGGATGTCAGAACACGACACCGACCCGGACGTTTTCATCCGGTCCATGGCCAGCCGGGGTCATCTCGGCGGGCTGGCCGGAGCCGCACCACAAGCGCTGCGTGTATTGGATGCGGCCGGCTGCGATGTGATCATCGTCGAGACAGTCGGTGTGGGCCAGTCGGAGGTCGAGATCGCCGGAATCGCTGACACGACCTTGGTGCTCATGGCACCGGGCATGGGCGATGGCATCCAGGCCGCGAAGGCCGGAATCCTGGAGATCGGCGACATCTTCGTCATCAACAAGGCCGACCGGGATGGCGCCAACACCACGCGACGCGAACTGCGCGCGATGATCGGCATGCGCGCCGATGACGCAGACTGGACGCCGCCGATCGTCCTGACCGTCGCGACCAAGGGCGAGGGAGCCGATGAGGTCGTCGACGAGATCCAGAACCACTTCGCCTATCTCACGGATTCGGGGGCGTTGACGCGTCGACGGATCGGTCGGGCGCGTCGAGAGATCGAGGCGCTGGCGCTCGCGTCGGTGCAGCGCCGCTTGGGCGAGTACGCCGCGGGAGCCGATGAACTCGCTGCCGAGGTGGCGGCCGGCTCGCTTGATCCATTCGCGGCCGCGAGCCGTCTGCTCGACCGCTCCTAGGTGGTTGTCGCGGCGCTCATAGGATGGAGGAATGAGTTTCTCTCGACCGGGTGCGGTCGACCTGTCCGGATTGGCCGGATCGGCGGCCGACGGAACGTCGGCTGGTGGCGGTCGATGGGCCTTCGACGTCACCGACCAGAACTTCCAGACCGACGTGCTGCAGGCGTCGATGCGCTACATCGTGGTCCTTCACCTCTGGTCGCCGCGGTCCCCGCAGAGCCAAGCGTTCAACGATGTCCTCGGCCGCGTCGTCGACGGGTATGACGGACGACTCGTCCTTGCCCGGGTCGACGTCGACGCGAACCCGGCGATCGCGCAGGCCCTCGGTGCGCAAGCCGTTCCACTCGCCGTAGGCATCCTCAGCGGGCAACCGGTCCCCCTGTTCCAGGGCACGCTGGGCGAAGATGAGGTCCGTCAGTACTTCGACCAGTTGGTCACCGCGGCCGTGCAGAACGGCGTGACCGGCCGTGCCGAGCCCACCGGTGACGCTGGGCCGGCACCAGCCGAGGATGAGGCCGAGGATGCCTCGGATCCGCGATTCGCGGGCGCCGATGAGGCGCTCGGCAATGGCGACCTTGAGGCCGCCATTGCCGAGTACGAGCGGCTTCAGGCCCAGCATCCGGGCGACGACGAGATCTCCGAGCGGCTGGCCGGTGTTCGCCTCCTCGCCCGCACCCGTGATGCCGACCTCGCCACGGCTCGGGCCG
>DATLCL010000183.1:0-5152 GCA_035526415.1 Aeromicrobium sp. | reverse complement strand
TGTGAGTACATGACCGGCGAACGCCTCCACGGCTTCAAGGCCCGCCTCGGCTGGCACGATGTTGGACCCGGCATGGCAGGCAGCGACCAGCTCAGGGCCGTCGAAGTAGCCCCAGACGCGGGGTCCGACAACACGATCACGAAGGGCCGTCGAATCGACGCGATACCGCAGGAACACGTTCACGCCCGGGTCGCGGTCGAGCAGGGCACGCACCGACGAGAGGTCGTCGGCCGTCAGGCCGCGCACTCCCGTCGTCGTGCCGAGCATGCTTCAGGGTATGCCGAGAGCGAGTTCTCCGACGCCCAAAATCGGCGTCAGGACACCGTGACCTGCGGCTCGGCACCGTCGACCGATGGCATGGATTCGGCCAGACGCATGGCCTCCTCGATGAGCGTCTCGACGATCTGGCTCTCCGGAACGGTCTTGATGACTTCGCCCTTGACGAAGATCTGGCCCTTGCCGTTGCCGCTCGCGACGCCGAGGTCAGCCTCGCGGGCCTCGCCCGGGCCGTTGACGACGCAGCCCATGACGGCGACCCGCAGTGGGACCTCGAGGCCTTCGAGCCCGGCGGTCACCCGCTCGGCCAACGTGTAGACATCCACCTGTGCACGTCCGCATGACGGACAGGACACGATCTCCAGTTTGCGCTCGCGCAGGTTGAGGCTCTGCAGGATCTGTAGCCCGACCTTGACCTCTTCGACCGGCGGCGCCGACAGCGAGACGCGAATGGTGTCGCCGATCCCTTGTGCCAGCAGGTGGCCGAACGCCACCGAGCTCTTGATCGTGCCTTGGAAGGCCGGGCCGGCCTCGGTCACGCCGAGGTGCAACGGCCAGTCACCGCGCTCGGCGAGCATCTCGTAGGCGTGGATCATGACGACCGGGTCGTTGTGCTTGACCGAGATCTTGAAGTCGTGGAAGTCATGCTCCTCGAACAGCGACGCCTCCCAGACGGCCGACTCGACCAGTGCCTCCGGCGTCGCCTTGCCGTACTTCTCCAGCAATCGCTTGTCCAGCGAGCCGGCGTTGACACCGATGCGTAGGGACACTCCGGCATCGGCCGCGGCCTTCGCGATGGCCCCGATCTGGTCGTCGAACTGGCGGATGTTGCCCGGGTTCACCCGGACGGCCGCACAGCCGGCGTCGATGGCGGCAAAGACGTACTTCGGCTGGAAGTGGATGTCGGCGATGACCGGGATCTGCGAGTGCCTGGCGATCTCGGACAGCGCGTCGGCGTCATCCTGGCTTGGGCAGGCAACGCGGACGATGTCGCAGCCGGCGGCCGTGAGCTCGGCGATCTGCTGCAGCGTGGAGTTGACGTCACTGGTCAGCGTCGTCGTCATCGACTGCACGCTGACCGGAGCGTCGCCGCCGACATCGACGGTTCCGACCTTGATCTTGCGAGAGGCTCGCCTCGGAGCCAGTGGCACCAACGGCACCCCGGGCATACCCAAGTTGGTCGCGGCTCCGACCGTCATGACAGCCGCACCGGATTCACGATGTCCGCGTATATCAGCAGAACTCCCATCACAAGCAACAACGCTCCCACACCGTAGGCGATCGGCAACATGCGGGCGACGTCCACGTAGCCCGGGTCGGGCCGTCCGCGCAACGAGGCCCAGCCGCGCCGGACCGCTTCCCAGAGCGCGCCGGCGATGTGGCCGCCGTCCAGCGGCAGGAGCGGGATGAAGTTGAACAGCGCGAGAAACAGGTTCAGCGACGCCAGCAACGCGAGGATGCGCACGGACCGCTCGCGCCACGACGGGTGGTCGACGGTCACAAGCTCACCCGCGACTCGGCTGGCCCCGACGACGCTGATTGGACCGTCGGACTTCCGGGGCGCACCCACGGCCGCCTTGGCCACATCAACCATGCGTTGAGGCAAATGCACGATCACGTCGGCTGTGGCGGTCGTGTATCCCCACATGACGATGCCGACCGTCGGCAGTCCGTGTCGGACGATCGCGAACCGCGGCTCGACGCCGAGGAACCCGACCTTTTGCGTCTTCTCCGGGTCATCAATCGACGCCCGCGCGACGACCGTGGTCGCCACTGACTGCTCGATGCGGCTGCCTCCTCGCTCGATCCCGAGTGTGGCAATCCGATCACCGTTGGAGCGGATGGCTCGGGTCAGGTCCGGCCACGACTCGACTGCGCGCCCGTTGAACGTGACGATCCGGTCACCCGGCTGCAGGCCGATCTTGCGTGCCGGAGTGATCGGATCCGCGTCAGTGCAGTGGCGTCCGGCCTCGGCGTCAGTGATGGCGCAGTCGGCCACGGCCTTCACGGTTGTGGTCGGCTCCTCGACGCCGAACCCGGCGATGAGGACGGTGAACAGGACGGCCGAGATGGCCACGTTGGTCATCGGCCCGCCAGCCATCACGATGAGCTTCTGCCACCACGGCTTCCGGTAGAAGAGCCGGTCCTGGTCAGCCTCCGTCACGTGCTCGTGTTCGGCGTGCCGGGCGTCGGAGATGAGCTGGGACAGCAGGCCGGTGTCAGCCTTGCGCAGTTCGTTGGGGTCGCCACCGCGCTCCGGCGGCAGCATCCCGACCAGCTTCACGTAGCCGCCCAGCGGGATCGCCTTGACGCCGTACTCGGTCTCTCCCCGCTTGACCGACCACAGCGTCCGGCCGAAGCCGACGAAGTACTGGGTGACCTTGACACCGAACCGCTTGGCCGGCCACATGTGGCCGACTTCATGGAGGGCGATCGAGGCGGCAACGCCAACGAGGAAGACGACGACGCCGAGCGTGTAGATCAGCACGTCACTCACGCCGTCCACCCCCTGCTGCCCCCACCAGCTCGGCCGCCCGCGCGCGGGCCCAAGCGTCAGCCGACCGCACGCCGTCCAAACTCAGAGCGGCGGCGGCGACCGCCGGGTCTGCCATGTGCTCGTCGACCACTGTTCCCACAGTGTCCACGATCTCAAGGAAGGACAAATCCCCTGCCACGAAAGCCTGAACGCACACCTCGTTGGCGGCGTTGAAGACCGCTGGTGCGGTCCGGGCGAAGCGACCCGCCCGCCGGGCGAGGTCGACAGCCGGGAACGCGTCGCTGTCGAGCGGGAAGAACTCCCATGTCGTCGGCGCTGACCAGTCACACGGCGTGGCGACACCCGGAACCCGATCGGGCCAGGCCAACCCGAGCGCAATGGGAAGCCGCATGTCCGGCGGCGACGCCTGCACCAGCGTGGAACCGTCGACGAACTCGACCATCGAATGGACGACGGACGTCGGGTGGACCACGACGTCGATCCGATCGAAGTCGATGCCAAACAGCAGGTGTGCCTCGATGACTTCGAGGCCCTTGTTCACCATCGTCGCCGAGTTGATGGTCACGACCGGGCCCATGTCCCATGTCGGGTGCGCGAGCGCCTCGTCCGGCGTGACTTCGGCCAAGGCTGCACGTGCGCGTCCCCGAAACGGGCCGCCACTGGCCGTGAGAACGAGCCGGCGAACGTCCTCGATTCGCTCGCCGCGCAACGCCTGCGCCAACGCTGAATGCTCGCTGTCGACCGGAACGATCTGACTTTGCCCATCAGGACGGGGCTTGGCCGCGGACGTAACGAGCTCGCCGCCGATGATCAATGACTCCTTGTTCGCCAGGGCCAGCGTTGATCCGGCGTCGAGGGCGGCCAACGTCGGCTCGAGTCCCACCGCGCCGGTCATGCCGTTGAGCACGACGTCACACGGCGTCGCCGCCGCCTCGGTTGCGGCGGTCGGGCCGATCACCAGCCTCGGGACCGGATGGTCGCTGTCGGCGTATCCACGGCGCTGCGCTTCGGCGTAGAGCGCCAGTTGGACGTCCTGCGCTGCACTGCCCTTCGCCACCGCCACCAGAGCAACGTCGAACTCGATGGCCTGTCGGGCCAGCAGATCGGGTCGCGCTCCCCCAGCGGCCAGGGCGACGACCTCGAACCGGTCGCGATGGGCCGCGACGACGTCGAGCGCCTGTGTTCCGATGGATCCGGTGGATCCCAGGACCACAACCCGTCTACGGGTCATTTGACCTCGGCGTTGAGGACGCGCCAGATCCCGATGGCGAACGGGATCACGAACCAGATGATGGTCGCGGTGAGCAGGTGCCCCCACTGCTCTGAGGTGAGCACTCCAGGAAGGTCATCGTAGAGCGGAGCCATCGCCGAGCCGAAGTTGACCCACGGAGCGACGTCCTGCAGGGCGCCGACCAGGCTCGTCACCGAGGCGACCACGATCGGGGCAAGGAGGAAGGCGACGATCGCGGCCGGCGTGTTGAGCAGGAGAAGTCCGAACCCGATGCCCTTGAACGTGCTGATGATCGACGCCAGGTAGAACTGCCCCATCGGGCCGGGCGCCATGTCCCACGGGTCGGAGGCGCCGCCGACCGCGGCAAGCAGAGCGGCAATCAGGAGGGACACTGCGAAGACGATGGTCGTCAAAAGCAGCGCGGCCACGACCTTGGCGAGAACCGTGCGGCTCCGCCTGGGCACGAGCGTGAAGGTGACCATCGCGGTGCGCTGCGACCACTCACTGGTCGCGAGCAGGATGCCGAGGATGCCGAGCAGGGGTGTCTGCAGCACCCCGGGTGCCGCGGCAAACAGGGAGACCGTGTGGAAGTCCTGGGGGCGGCCCAGCCAGAACAGGTCCCACAGCAGCGTGATGATGCCGATCGAGATGAGCAGCCAGCGGCCGGCCAGCGTGTCGACAGCCTTGCGCAGTTCGACTCCGACCAGCCGGATGACCGGTACGTCGGCGCGCGTGAGGTCGAGTTCCGTGGTCATGAGTTACCTCCGTAACGCGGCAGCGAGTCGCGCTGGGTCTCGGACGTGAGTTCGAGGAACATCTCCTCGAGGCCACCCTGACTCGACTCGCGAATCTCGATCAGAACCACGCCCTTGTCGGCAGCCGCCTTCGCGGCCTCCTCCGGCGTCGCGTCGACGTGGAAGCCGTCGCCCTGAGGCGTTGGGGCGATGCCCGCCTCCTGCAGTGCATCAGCCAAGGCGGCGCCATCGATGGCGCGGACGTACGTCCCGGCGCCCTTGAGCAGCTCCTCCTTCGGGCCGTGGGCGACGATCTTTCCCCGGCCGATGACGATGATTTCGTCGGCGATGATCTGGATCTCGTGCAGTAGGTGCGAGGACAGTAGGACCGTTCCGCCACGGTCGGCGAAGATG
>DATLCL010000226.1:0-3998 GCA_035526415.1 Aeromicrobium sp. | reverse complement strand
AGTGCGGCCGCGGACTCCTCGGGCTGCTCCCAGTAGCCGGCGAGGATGTGGTTGGACTGCGCCTGCACCTCGCCTTCCTCATCGACTTGCATGCGGACGCCGACGGCCGGTGCTCCGGCGCGGCTGAGCCGCTTGGCCCGCTCGAGGGTGTCTAGGTCGTCCCATTCGGTCCGTGACCGGTTGATGGTCAGCAGTGGGGCGGTCTCGGTCAGTCCGTAGATCTGGATGAACTCCCAGCCGAGCTCATCGGCGACGCGCGCGATGGTGCGGGTCGGCGGGGGAGCGCCTGCCACGACGACCCGGACGCGGTCGCGGCCGGGGATCGGGTTGTTCCACATCTGTGCGGCGTCCAGCACCATGTTGATGACAGCCGGTGCGCCGCAAAGCATCGTGACTCCGTGCTTCTCGATACGGTGCAGGATCTCGGTGCCGTCGACCTGCCGCAGCACGACCTGGGTATTGCCCATCGCGGCCTGGATGTACGGCATGCCCCAGCCGTTGCAGTGGAACATCGGCAGCGTGTGCAGGTAGGTGTCGCGGTCGGTGACGCCGGTGTGCAGGCCGAAGGTGGTGGTGTTGAGCCACAGGTTGCGGTGCGTGAGCTGGACGCCCTTGGGGCGTGCGGTCGTGCCGGAGGTGTAGTTGATGGTCGCTGTCGCGTTCTCGTCCGGATCGGCCCACGGGCGCGGCTCGACGCCGTCCTTGAACAGGTGCTCGTCCTCGCCGAGCAGAAACTTGTGTGACACGTCGAGCTGATCGAGGACGTCCTTGAGCGACGGGTCGGCGTAGACGACGTCGGCGCCGCTGTGCCCGATGATGTACTGGATCTCCGGCACGGCGAGCCGGAAGTTCACCGGCACGAGGACGCGTCCCCACGCCGAGACCCCGAAGAACGACGTCAGCAGGCGGGCGCTGTTCTGGCTGATGACTGCGACGCGGCCGCCTACCGGCACCCCGAGATCATCGAGGAACGCCGCCTGGGAGCGGGCCTTGGCGGCCAGCTCGCCGTAGGTCCACGGTCCCAGCGGAGTGGCCGGCTGATCCGGCTCGTCGATGAAGGCGGTGCGGTCGGGGTAGACGTGCTCGGCGCGGTAAAGGAAGTCGCCGATGGTCAGAGGTACCTGCATAAGGGCCAGCCGACCACAGTGGCCGGTCCGGCGTCTAGGTATCGGCACGGAACGCGCGGTCGAAGGTTGTCCAAAATCGACCGTTGGCCGGTTTGACGGGTCTACGCTGCCGAGCAATGGGGGAGAGGTCCTAAAGGAGGACATCATGAGTTCGAAGTTGGCACCGCTCAGCGGGATCGCATTCTTGGCGCTGGTCATCGGCGGCGGGCTGTACGGCGGCGAGCCGCCGAGTGAGCAAGGTCTGAAATCGGCCAAGGAACTGGCGGCCGCGTATGCGTCGCAAGGTGACCGGCTGGTGGTCGCCGTCGGAGTGATGGGGCTCGGGCTGGTGTTCCTGGTCTACTTCGGCTCGGTGCTCAAGACGGCGTTGGACAGAGGCTCGGCCGAGACCGGCTGCCTGTCGCGGGTGGCGTTCGCCGGTGTGATCGTGTTCGTCGCCGGCGCGGCGACCGACTTCACGCTGGTGATCTCGATGGTCGAGGCGGCCAAGGACAAGGTTGATCCGGTGGCCATCCAGGCGCTGTCGGCCTACTTCTCGAACGACTTTGTCCCGTTTGCCGTCGGCATCATTCTGCTGACGAGCGCGTCGGCCATCTCGATCCTGAAGTACGGCGGCGCACCGAAGTGGCTCGGCTGGCTCGCCGCACTGATCACCGTCGTGGGTCTGATCCCGCCGATTGGCTTTGTCGCGTTCCCGGCCACTGGCGTCTGGATCTTGCTGGCCAGCATCGCTCTCACCCTCCAAGCGGGGAAGGTCAACGCGCCGCCGGCTATGTGAGCAGGCGGGACAGAGGGCTGAGGGTGAAGTAGAGCACGAACAGGACAGCGACGATCCACATCAGTGGATGCACCTCGCGGGCCTTGCCGCGCACCAGCTTGACGACGGCATAGGCGAGGAAGCCCGCGCCGATGCCGACGGTGATCGAGTACGTGAACGGCATCAGCACGATCGTGAGGAACGCCGGGATGGCGATCTCGAGATCGTCCCAGTCGATGCCCTGGATCTGCTGCATCATCAGGAAGCCGACGAGGACCAGCGCGGGCACGGCTGCTTCGCTCGGGATGATCTCGACCAGCGGTGCGAAGACGATCGCCAGCAGGAACAGGACGCCGGTCACGATCGACGCCAGGCCGGTGCGCGCGCCTTCGCCGACGCCGGATGCCGACTCGATGTAGGACGTATTGGATGAGATACCGGCCGCGCCGCCGGCCGCAGCAGCCAGTGAGTCGACGACCAGGATGCGCTGCGTGTTCGGCGGGATGCCCTCGTCATCGAGCAGGTCGGCCTCCGCGCCGATGGCCGTCATCGTCCCCATGGTGTCGAAGAAGTCGGCGAGCATCAGCGTGAAGACGAGCAGCAGTGCCGCGACGACGCCGACCGACTGGAACGAGCCGAGCAGGCTGAAGTGGAAGAGGGTCGCGAAGTCTGGCTTGCCGATGATCTGGTCCGGCCACGCCGGTACGTTCAGGCTCCAGCCGTTCGAGTTCTTGCCGTCGGGCGTCTGCGCGCCGAACCCGCCGACCTTCTCCACGGCGATGGCAACCAGCGTGGTGGCGAGGATGGATATGAGGATCGCCCCCTTGACCTTGCGCACCCACAGCGCCACCACGAGCACCAGGCCGAAAGCGAAGACGGCGACCGGCCACCCGGACAGGAAGCCGCCGTTGCCGAGCTGCACCGGCACCGGCCCCTGCCCGGTGCGTCGGACGAAGCCGGCATCGACGAACCCGATCAGGGCGATGAACAGGCCGATGCCGACCGAGATCGCCACCTTCAACTGGGGCGGCACGGCATGGAAGATCGCCTGCCGGAAGCCGGTGAGGACGAGCACCAGGATTACGAGGCCCTCGATGACGACGAGGCCCATGGCATCGGCCCACGTCATTTGTGAGGCGATGCCGAAGGCGACGAACGCGTTCAGGCCCAGACCGGTGGCAAGCGCGAGCGGGTAGTTCGCGACGAGGCCCATCAGGATTGTCATGACGCCGGCGACGAGGGCGGTGGCCGCGGCGATGGCCGCCAGGTGGGGCTCGGACCTGCCGCCGAGGTACTTGCCGTCGGCGTCCTTGGCGAACCCGAGGATCAGCGGGTTGAGGACGACGATGTACGCCATCGTGAAGAAGGTGACGACGCCGCCGCGGATCTCACGCCCGACGGTCGAGCCGCGTTCGGTGATCTTGAAGAAGGTGTCCACGCGCCGATCGTTGCAGAACCGGCGGTCGAGATCGGCCGGGACCCTTGTCAATGCAGGTGCAGTTCCCTAGCGTGATCACGGGGGTGGAGCTTCGCATCGCGGTTCGCGATGTGCTTTCGGGGGAGCTCACCGTGGGGAATTTCTTCATTCAAGGCAGCCAGATGCCGTCGACATCGCTCTGTCGACGCCTGCGCAGATGCCTCGCCGAAGCGCACCCCTTCTGTCGCCGGTGACGGATGCGCTGGCTTCGGTCGAATCGGTCCTGATCCGTTAGGACCGACCAAGGACCGGCGGCGAACCCGTCGCTCTCGGGTGGCGGGTTCGTCGTCTTCCCCGTGCGTCCAAGACCTCCGCGACACGCCGGTGTGCGGAGTGGAACACGTTCCGAACCCTCGACCTGACCTGCAGGTTTATCCACGTCGCGAAAAAGTGTCAGAACGTACCGGCAGACTTATTGCGTAGGTCACACCCGCGGCGTACAGTGGCACAAGATCTAGTAGTTACACCAATGTGCTTTGTCCACATGTAGTACACAGGAAGAAGCAAGAAATCCACAGATGTGGCCGATAACCACAGGGAAATCCCCATGATTTCCCCAAAGTTATCAACATGGGTTACCGGCAGGTAGCACCAACGTCAGCACTGACCAGCGAAAACGCGAAAAACACCGAAGAAG
>DATLCL010000181.1:0-3145 GCA_035526415.1 Aeromicrobium sp. | reverse complement strand
GGTGAGTATGCGAGCGATTTCAACGTATTTCGGGATGGTGCTGGTCGTGGCGGCGGCGAGCGGCTGCTTGCGGAAAGAGGTGGCACACACCGTCTACCTTGGGCCGTCCGGCGTCGTCTGGGCGGTGACCGAGAGCGGTGTCCGGTCCGACGAACATGAGCCCTCGGACCGCAGGCGGGCGGAGTACGAGTACGCGGTTGCGGCGACCGCCGGAGTCCATCCGATAGCCGAGGCGTTTCACCGGCTCGGAGCCCAGTCCGTCACGGCGACCTGGCTGCGACGGGAACGTCCCTACGCCGTCATGACCGAGGCGCGGTTTGCCGACGTCCGCCAGCTCGCGCTCGCGTTGCTGGACGACGTGGGCGCGCAGGGGGAGGTCGGGGTCACGCGTGAGGCGTGCCGGACAAGGCTTGAGGCCCGAATCAATGCCGACGAGGGGCCGGATACAACGCCGGACAGCCCGGTTGACGGGCTCCTGGCGGATCTCTACGCCTACCGATTCGTGCTGACGGACGGCCGCTTCGTGGCGGCGGACGGTTTCGAAATCCGCGAGGACGGTGCGGTGGCCGTTCCGGATCGCGAGAAGGCCGCTGCTGACGGCGTTCTGCTGCTGTCGCTCACGTGGGCCGACGACGGTTGTGCGGTGCGGTGATTGGCGAGGCCTTGTCCTCTGCGCGCGAAGGCGCGCTGCCGACAGCGCGGTCGCTGGAACTACGGCTCGGGAAGGACGTGCGCTCGTTGAAGACCGGCATCACCACCGTCAGCCGGTGGCGGCGGGTCATGCCGAGTGCGGACCGGAGAATCGCATGCAGAAGCATGAGCCCGTACACACAAAGGGCCGGACGCTTTCGCGTTCGGCCCTTGCTGCTAGTCGTTCCCGCCGCAGCAACCGGGACACTCACCCGAGCAGCAGCACACCCAGAAGCGTACTGCCTTCTTTATTGCTTTCATGGATAGCCTCCTGACCGTAGTATACGGTTGTGGAACCTTGCCCCATGGCAAGGTTGCCGGCGGCAGCCAGGCCGGCCGTCGTGACTCTGATTCGATGCGCACGCCGTCAGATCGGACACGCCACACACTGGCGAGTCGAGGTCTCGAGTTCGATATGAGTGCGTCGCATTCTCCAGCCGGGAATCATCCACACCAGCTCCGCACGATGTCCGGTGAACTGTCCGTCGTCCAATGCAGTGCCTGCCAGCCCGCCTCGAGAGCAGCGTCGACATTCTGGCGGCTGTCGTCGATGAGCAGCATCTCGTCGCCAGACAATCCCACCGACTCCTGAACCCTGGTGAAGAACTCCGCATCCGGTTTCCTGGCTCCAACGCGCGCGGAGTAGAACATGCCGTCCACATGCGCGGCGAGACCGAGCGTCTCCATGAGATAGGCGGCTCGCAGGTGCTCTTGATTGGTCGCGAGATACACGCGGATGCCTCTGGAGCGGATGGACGACAGTTCCGTCAAGAGCGGTGTGACGACGCGCGAGTCCCTTTCCAACCAATACGAGAGGAACTGCGCCGGGCTCACCTGTGGAGCGATGTGCGGCAGGGCAATCGTCAGCCGCTCGATCAAGCCGGCGCGGCCGAGGACAATGTCGTCCCAGTGAGGGTCGAAGAACTTCGTGCGAAGGGTGTCTGACGTGAATCCCAGATCCGCTTCGAGCGACGTTTGCCAGTGACGCCCGTCGCCTGGCCGCCCGTCAACAAGAACGCCGTCCACATCCACCATCAGCGCCTTGATCGCCACGGCTCCTATTATCCAGGCCCCCACTGCTCGTTTCGCCAGAGCTGCTCTGCCCTCCGCCAACTCACTGGTGCTGCGCGCGTCGCGCTCAGTTCAGGAGCGCGTCACGAGGATTGATCACTGGCCGATCAGTGCCGGTCAGCGACACGGTAGCAAGGCTATCTGGCTGACGCCAGATCGGCGGCAATACGGCTCAGTGTAGTGCGAGGGGTCTAAGGGGCGCCGGAGAGGTGTACAAGCAAAGAGGTCGTCGAATACGACGACCTCCCGTACCGAGACTTTGGTTGCGGGGGCGCGCAACCAACGGTACTTGCAGCTGTGGCGCTCGGCGGCGTGAGGCTCTGCTTCGAAGTCGCAGCCCCATTCGCAGTCTCGCTTGGGCCTCGATGTCAGCGACCGTGCTCTCGAAAGGCACCTTTTCCGCCGTCAGCACGGCAGGACGCGACGGCCGGTGCCGCTGTTGCAGCAAGATGCCGGGCGTCGGGTTTCGAGCCGGCGCTCGTGGCCACGCCGGCTCTGGTCCCGTCGCCGTGTCGTCGCGCTGCCCTACCCTCCTAGATGAACCGGCCAGATCGCGCCGCGCAATCTAGCACATCCTTTCCGAAGCGCCGCCGGCGGCTGTGAACTGCTGGCAGCACTGAAGACGGCGACGCCCCTGGTGCGCACCATCTACCGGTGCGCAGCCCCGGTCGAAATTCCTTGATAGGGTGCGCCTCGAAGGGCATGCTCAACTTCGTTTATGCACCTGAGAACGTTCACCGTCTCCCTCGCCTTGCTGACCGGCGCCGCGACGGCGCACGCGCAAGCCTTCCCGATCGGCCATCAAGCCTCGGCGATGGTTACGGCGGCCAACGCTGTGACGCCGGTGTTGCAGACCCAAGCCGTCTCGGCGAACTCGGGGCCGGGACTCACCGGATTCGCCTACCGGCGGGGATGGGACCAGATGGTCGAGTTGTTGCGGAGGAACGCCGTCGCGCCGCCCGCGGCTGCTGGGCAGTCACCCGCCAACCCGCCGCCCGGTCAGGGAACTCAGCCGCCCAGCGACGGTCAGCATGATTTCGATTTCGAGATCGGGGAGTGGTCGACGCACCTTCGGCGTCTGCAGCGGCCTTTGACGGGGTCCACGATCTGGGTGGAATATTCCGGCACGACCACCGTCCGGCCGATTCTCGGAGGCCGCGCCAACCTTGCCGAGTTGGTCGTTGAGGGTCCGGCGGGTCGGATCGAAGGCGCTGCCTTGCGGCTCTACAGCCCGCAAAGCCGGCAGTGGACGTTGAACTTCTTCAACATTGCCGACGGCGCGCTGACGCCGCCCGTGGCCGGCGAGTTCCGGAATGGTCGCGGCGTGTTCCAGGGGGTCGACACCCTCGGGGGCCGGTCGATCCTCGTGCGCTTCGTCATTACC